>CAYMJU010000001.1:0-6161 GCA_964390555.1 uncultured Acidimicrobiales bacterium
ATCTCGGCCGCCATGGCGCCGAAGTCGAACCCGCGCCACACCCCGCGGGTGATCAGCCAATCGGCCCGCAACTGGTCGACGATGAACCCGACCTCGGCCCGCCGCAGGATGTGGATGATCGGGTTCTGCACCACCCCGAGTCGGGCCAGCGCCCCCATCAACACCGCGGCGTCGACGGTGGTGGGCAGCTGCCAGCTCACCGTTTGACCGGGCTCGACACCGGCAGCCCTCAGGCCCGCGGCCGCCCGTTCGGCGGCGTCGCGGTACTGCGAGAACGTGAGGCTCCGGCCGGCGTCGTCGTTGACGTAGACCGCGTCGGGGGTCGCCGCGGCCCGCTTGCTCACCAGGTCCCAATACGTCGCACCGATGTCGAACGCCGTGCTCATCGATCCCCCTCGGATTGCCCGGCCTCGACCATATAACGTCAGGCAATCCGTGAACGACTGGCCATCCGAACGACGCCGTCTCCCGCTCCTTGTCGCCTTCGGCGACTGGCCGCTCGGGCCGCGACTGCGCCTACCGGCGCGGCCTCATGACCGAGTGCCTCAGCTGTCGATCAGGTCGAGCTCGACCGACACGGTGTCTCCGGCCGTCAAGCTTTCCCGGGTCCGCACGTCCTTCTTGACGGGGAGCACGTAGGCCTCGCGCTTGGTGTCGGGGAACAGCGACGTCGCCCATGTCGTCGAGCCGGTGGTCACCCGCACCCGCACCGAGCCGAACCCGGCGCGACGGTGAGACGTGCGGTCCTCGATCTCGTCGGACAACTCGCCGGGCAGGGTGACGAAGTGCCACGCGGCGTCGCCGTCGTGCTCCCACAGAACCGCCTCGAACCGGTACACGCCCGCACTGTAGGCACGCCCACGACCACCGTGGCTACGATCCGGCCATGACATTCGAGTTCACCGACGACGTGCCGGCCGACTCGCCGACGAGCGTGCTGACCCCCTCTCTCGACATGTGCATCTTCGGTCGAGACGCCCACGAGGCCTGGGCCAGCCTGCGTGAGCGCGGGCCGGTAATCCCGACCATGCCCCAGCTCGCGATGGTCACCGGCCCCGACGAGGTCGACCACCTGCTGCGAGATCCGGCGGTCTTCTCGTCGAACCCGAAGGCCTTCTACTTCGGCTCCGACACCGGTGCCATCCCGTTGCAGATCGACCCGCCCGAACACGTCGCGTACCGACGGCTGCTCGACCCCATGTTCTCGCCCCGGATGATGAACCCGCGCGAGGACGACATCCGGCAGCTCACCAACGCCATGATCGACAACTTCATCGAGCGGGGAACGTGTGACTTCGCGACCGAGTTCGCCATGCCGCTGCCGTCGTCGATCTTCCTCGCGCTCCTCGGACTACCCCAGGCCGATCTGCCCAAGTTCATCGAGGCCAAGGACGGGATGATCCGCCCCGAGGGGCACACCCCGGAGGAGAAGCTGGCGACCCAACATCGCTTCGGCGCCTGGATCAACGGCTACTTCGCCGAGGCGTTGGCGGCCCGCGAGGCGGCGCCGACCGACGACGTGCTCGGCAACCTCGTCGCGCTCGAGCAAGCCGGCAAGCTCACCCGCGACGAGTCGCTGAACATCACGCTCCTGCTCCTCACCGCCGGGCTCGACACCGTCACCGACACACTCGAGTGCTCGATCGCCCACCTGGCTCAGAACCCGGCCCTGCGTGATCAGCTCGTCGCCGACCCGTCACTCATCGCCGGCGCGGTAGAGGAGCTGCTGCGATACGAGACCCCGGTCCCGCTGCTCGTGCGCATCGCCATGGAGGACACCGAGCTCGGTGGGTGCCCGATCGCCAAGGACACCCGGCTGCGCATCCTCATCGCCAACTACAACATGGATCCGGGTCGGTTCCCTGACCCGTCGACCGTCGACCCCCGCCGCGAACCGAACAAGCACGGTTCGTTCGGCCTCGGCGTGCACCGCTGCCTGGGATCGCACCTGGCCCGCATGGAGCTGCGGATCGCGCTGTCGGAATTCCATCGCCGCATCCCCGACTACCGCATCCCGGCCGGCGTCGAGCTGCGGTACGCGCCGGCACTGCGTGAGATCACGTCGCTGCCGCTCGAGTTCACCCCCGGCACCCGCGAAGGTTGACCGGCTCGCCGCTCGTCAGAAGTCGGGGAAGTCGACGGTGGTGAACCACCACAGCGACGAGGTGGCCCAGGCGGCGACGAGCAGCGTGAACAGCAACCCACCGAGAACCGGGAGGGTCCAGCCGGGGAGCCGGCGAGTCCGCAGGGCGAGCATCTTGGTGGTGAACGCGCCGTAGAACGCGCACCCGGCGAGCGAGTGGATCAACCGGCGGGCGTTGCCCTCGCCGGCGAGTTGGTTGTTGAAGCCGATGGCCCACAGGCAGTGGTAGGCGACGGGAACGGTCAGGACGAACGCGAGCGTGCCCGACCACCGGTGAACCGGCCCGAGCCACGCCGGGCGTTCGCCTACACCCGGCAGACGGCCCCACATCCACGAGGCCGTGACGACCTGGAACACGCCGAGCGCCAGCGCACCGGACCCGAGCCAGATCTTCATGTTCGGCATGCCCGAGAAGCCGAGGTGGAAGATGTCTCGTCCCGTCGGGTCGTGCACCGATCCGTAGGTACCGAGAGCAACCGCGACGACGGCCCCGGCCAGGGTGAACGCGGCGAGCTGGCTCGTGGCCTTCGAGGGAACAGCGGTCGTTGTAGCGGTCATGGCGTGGTCACCGTCAGCGATCCGAGCATCGAGGGATGGATGGTGCAGAAGAAGTCGTAGGTGCCCGGCTCGTCGGGGGCGATGAAGCTGCCGCTGCCACCCCCGTCGATGCTGCCGGAGTCGAAGTCGCCGCTGCTGCCCTCGGCGGCGGTGACCGTGTGCGGTGCCACGTCGATGTTGTTCACGGTGATGCTCTCGCCGGGGGTGGCCAGCACGGCCGAGAACGTGAAGTCCTGAATCGTGACCACGGCGCCACCGCCGTAGGCCGAGACCGCCGGACGGTCGCCGCCCCAGTCGAAGGTCGCGGCCCCGATCGCGGCGACGACCGCGAGCAGGCAGACGGCCAACGTCGGCGTCACGCGAGGCATGGCGGCACTGCCAGAATCTGGTTCCACGACACGTCCTTCGTCACCGACGGCGATTCGGATTTTCGACGCGACTCTAGGTGGTGCCGCGATGCTCGGCACGAGATCCTTCCCGATGGCGCTGACCTACCACCCCGTTCGAACGCCATCGGCTCCGGGCCTCAGCGGGCACCCACCGTCACGTCGAGCGATGGATGTGGCGGGGACGTGCCGGGGTTCGGTAGGTGACGCCGACTAGTGGGCCTATCCAACAGAACCAAACCGCGGCGACGACCCCGGGCGGCAGCGTGACGTGGAGGTCGTGCCAGGCGGCGGCGACAGCACCGGCGACGATGATCGGCTGGCGCAGCATCGTTATCGGGCCGAGCACCATCGTCACCGCTGCCGCCTGCAACTCGTGGTCCTTGGCCAGCACGCGAACACCGATCGCCGTCAACGTCACCACCGCCACCGGCGCCAGCACCGCGAGCAGCCGGATCCCACCCCCGATCAGCGCCTCGAACCGCGTGGATCGGTTCGCGCCGTCGACCAGGCCGACCCCGCACGTCAGCGCCACACCGATCAACCCGATCACGGCCGCGAACATCCCTCTCACGGCCGCGGTCACATTGCGCTCGACGCTCCGCAACCGGGCATCACGACCGAGGCTCGCTCGAAACCCCGCAAAGGCCCCGTCGAGCAACGCCAGCACGCAAAGCACGACCGGAACGACAACCGAAACGCTCACCCCAGCTGCCCCGCGGGGACGAGCCGGGACGCCCGGGACCCGAGTCGATGCCGCACTCCAGCCGCGATCGCGGGGTGCAGACCGACGACGGGCCGCATCACGTTCGTGAACACCGACCCGCTGCCGACCGGCCCGTACACCGCCACTTCAGCCCACCCGGCGTGCGCCGATGCGACCCGGGCGAGCGTCACGTCGTCGTGGGCTCGCATCGCTGACACGACGCCGTCATGGCGTGAGATGGCGAGCCGCATCCTCGCCATGTGGAACACCCACGCGCCGACGAAACGAAGCCAGTGATGAGACGGCGTGACGTCGTAGTGAACGAAGGCCCGAGTCGACTCCGCCGCGTGCGCCGCGAAGAACTCAGCGAGCGCCGGGCCGCGCAGGTGATGCAACAAGTTCGACGACGTCACCACCGTCGCCGGATGCTCCAACCGGAGCGCATCGCCAACCACGAACGTGCAGTCGACACCGTCGAGCGCAGCCAAACGTGTGGCCTCCTCGACCAGCACGGGGTTGAGATCCGAGCCGATCAACTCGACACCCGCCCCGAACCCGGCGTGGCGTGCCAGCCACCGAGTCGTGTACCCCACACCGCAGCCGACATCGACCACCCGTATCGGCTCCCCAAGGCGTTCGCTGATCTCGTCGACGATCAGTCCCAGCAACGCCATCAGCCGGGCCGGCTGAGCGAACTCCTGGCCGAGCCGGCTCAGCTCCGAATGCACCGCGACGAAGAGCTGATCGACCCCCGCCGCGTCGAGAACGGCACCGTTTCGGCGCAGACGCCGGACGATCGCCGCGCCCCACCGATCTCCGATCTCGACAAGGCGACGTTCGACGTCGTCAGCCACGACCGGCAACCGCTCACCCGTCAGCGGGTCAACCGCCAACAACAGGTCGGTGATCTCGATCGCCTCGGACCAGTCCCACCGCGACGACACGACTGTGACCGTACCGGCACCGCCAGAGACGCCAACGTCAACCGCCCCCCTCAAGACCTGCGACATCATCGAAGTCCCGTCAGGGCGAGCCGATAGGCGAGCCCTCGAATGTGACAGAGGCACTTCTCGCCTGCGATGGCATGCGAGAAAGACCGATCGGAAGCTGAAACGTTCACCTATCGGCGCGGCTCCTACGAGCTGGAGCACTGCGTTCCCTCGCCCGTCAAGGGTTCGCAGCGACGCCATCGTCGTCGCCACCGCCGGCCGGGTGATGGCTCGCACGGTGGGCGGTCCACCGTGGCGCTCAACTGACGGCGTCAGCTGGGTCGGGCCGAGGGAGAACGTCTTCTGGTGGTGCCAGCTACCGGGCTCCGCGGAGTCTCTCCTGCACGCTCGCCGCGGTGTCGCCTCATCGCCGGTACATCGCCGTTGTCGCTGATCGTGAGGTGTGGCACTCGCGGAGCGGGCCCCTCCGTAGGGAGGCCACTGCGGCCCAGTGTGCACGTCGGGTGGCCATTGCCTCCATCAGCGATGCGTTGTTGTGCATCCACGAGTTGTTGCAGGTCAGGTAGCGTTTGAATCTGCGAATTCGGCGTCGTGGCGAGGACCCTCATCCGCACCGACCACGCGCAGCCACGCATCACCATCGTTTCGGAACGAGTGCCAAGCATTAGCCGGGACGACGACGATGTCGCCCGCTTCCGCGGTCAACTCGCTGTCTCCGACCGTGAACACGCCACGTCCCTCACGAACGAAGATGGCAGAAGCGTTCGGATGGCGGTGCGATGCGTTTTCCGCGCCGGGCGGGTACTCAGCCACGATCAGGCACATCCCGAGACCGTGCTCTGCTCCAATGAGCATCCGTAACTTGGCCCCGGGCGCCGGTTCGAAGGCGGGGAGGTCCACGGACCTGATGACAGCTCCGTCACGCGGCATCGGAGCACCTCCTGTCATGCAACCAGGTAGGTCGCTCATTTCAGATTATGTGGCATCAGCAGGGCGGCAACCAGTCCCTATCAAAGATCTGTCCATGATGGCGACACGCCAGCGTGATGTCGCCGAACCGGCGTTCTGGGACAGGTGCGCTGCCCCGATTGTGGCGGTCGGGTGGTCCGTGGCGGTCGGCGCGGTAGCGGGTTGTGCGCCGGCGTCGAGGTCAATCTTCGCTGGGTTCGCCGACGAGCGACGACCGCGGCGTAACAGAGGTGCGAGGGTCGTGTCCTATGTCTTCCACGATCGCGGCGGTTGTCGCGAGGTCAGGGAGCGACTTGATCTCGTCGGCGACTCGCCTGGCAGCTTCGCTGTACCTCCGGTCCCCGAGCAGCGTGCGCACAGCAGTTCGCAACGCGGAAGGGTCGATCGGCTCGGAGTCGAGGACAATCGCCGCGCCGACCCGTTCGCAGGCCCGCGCATGGTCCGGTTGA
>CAYMJU010000002.1:0-21786 GCA_964390555.1 uncultured Acidimicrobiales bacterium
GCCCGCATCGTCGACGGCACCGGCGCCTTCAGGGCGGCCTGAGGTTTCAGGCGGGCCTGCGGTCTCGGGGCGGCCCTGTCCGGCTTCGGCACGCTCGGCTCGCCGATCCGCCGCGGCTTGTGCCATCTCGGTGCCGTGCGCGGCACCGATCTCTGCGGGTGATTCGCCGGCGAGAAGCGCGGTCAGGACCTCAGCGGCGACACCGGACCCGCCGGCATCTTCCGCTGACAGACGATCTACCGCGGCCTGGAGCGCTTCGGTGGCCTGCTGTTGCACGGCCTGCAGCTCGGCGCCGGCGGCACCGTCTTCGAGATCATGGGCTGCTGCTTGGGCGCGAGCCGCCGCGGCCCGGACCTGACCGAACCCGTCGGAGGTACCGGTTTCCTGTGCCTGAGCCGGCCCGCTTCCCAGGGCCAGCACTGCGACCAGAGCCGTAGCCGTGACAGTGAACTTTGTGCGCATCTTCTACTCCTTGAGAGGTGTCTTGCTTCGGTAGCCCAGATACCCGGGTCCGGGCCTGTGGCTTTGCTTCCCGGCTGCTTGACCCCGGGTCGCCTTTTCGGTAAGACGCCACCCCACACAGGCGATGTCGTCTACAAACACCAGCAACGACTCAACCGCCCCGAGGGGTACGGCCCGGCGAAACATTTCCTGAAGGACCAGCCGAGGGGTCCTCGCCGGGCGCTGGGGGAACAGTTGTTGGGTGCACGGGCGGAACCTGTTCGCTGACCGCTGGTGCAACGCCCGGCGAGGGGCTTTGCCCATCGGTTGGGTTCTGACCGGGTGAAACGGTCGGGGGCGGTTGGTCGTGGTCGCAGGAGGCAACGGTGGGCGCGACGGTTGGGCGATTCTGCGCGGCGACGTCAGAGCCGATCTCCGCGGTTTGTTGCCCGAACTCGCAGCCATCACCGGGCTCGTCGGGGGTCCCGGCTTGGGGCACGGACGGCTCAACAATGACGTCCGCGGCGCCCGGCGATCCTGCCGGCAACCCGGAATCACCGTCGGGCGCGAAACGGTCCTGTTCAATTCGCGCGGGGTCCTCGCTGGGTGCGTCCTGGACCGGACCAGGGACATCGACCTCGGTGTTCGCGGCACGATTCGGCAACCCAGGCACATCGATCACACCCAACGCGTGGGCTCCGCCGACGCTCGCCGCCGCCACCGCCACCGCAGCACCCAACAGGATCTTCGTCGATACCGCACCAAACAGCGCCGCAGCCTTCGCCGCCATGCCAACGGTCCCGCCAGGGCCCGAAGAGACCTGCGCCACGGTGACGTCGACAACATCGATGAACTCGCCCAACGCCATCCCCACCGTCACCGCCGGAGTCACGTCGAACTCGCTGCGCAGCGTCCCCACCAACTCGCCCAACCTCGCCGGCGCACCCGCGACCGGTTCACCAGCTATCAGCGCCTCGATGTCGGCGTCGCTGAGTCCACGAAAGTTCATGTCACCCCAAACAACGTCTGAACTGCTCATAAGGGTGCGGCCTCACGCTCCAAATTCTTGGCCAACGTACGAAACGCCCGGCGCTGCAACGCCTTCACCGCCCCCACCCGCTTCCCCAACACCTCGGCGATCGCCTCGATCGTCAAATCCGCCACGATCCGCAACACCACGACCTCGCGCTGCTCAGCCGTCAACACACCCAACTCTGCCGCTACCCACGTGTTGCCCAACGAACCCAACGCCTCAGCCTCCACATCACCGACTGCCGCCCCCGCCTCATCAGACGCTTCCATCGACGTCTCCGCCACGCGACGCTGGCGCCGACGACCCTCGTCAATCAACGTGTTCCGCGCGATCGTGAACACCCACGCCCGGAACTGCACCTCATTGCCGGCGAAACCACCAAGACCCGTGAACACCTTCAAGAAGACGTCATTCACCATCCCCTCAGGATCAGTCGCCCCCCGCACCCGCACAAACGCATACACCCGACGACTCAACACCTCGAACAACTGCTCGAATGCCCGACCGTCACCCCCCTGCGCCGACACCAACACCACATCGAACGACGGCCGAAACAGCCCATCGCCCTCCGCGACGTCTTGGCGGTCACCCGAAGAGTCCATCACCGACACATCGGCAACGACCCGCCCCAAATGAACCGGCCCAACCCAAGCCAGCATCGCCATGCCCGCCCGGCGGGTCCGCTCACTTCGTTCGCCGGGCCTGCGAGGTCCACAGGAATCTCCTCGCTCACCCTGCGGGTGTGGCTGCACCTTCACTTCCCCCTCGTGGCTGATGCCGCTTCGAACCACCCGGAACCCCTCCGGGACACCAACACCGAAGGAGCGCACAGCCATGAACAACCTCAGCATCGTCGGCCACCTGGCCACCGACGTCCGCCTCGACACCCCCAAGGGCAAGCCCCCCCACCAGCCGAGCACGAAGCCAACTGGTACCGTCACAACCCAACCGCCACCGCGGCTCTCACCACCTAAACCGCGCTGCACGCGACCCGGGGTGGCTCACCCACACAGGTTCGGTCCTTGCCGATGTCTCGCGACGTCACAAGTGTGTCGGAGGGGGGACTTGAACCCCCACGCCCTAAAGGGCACTAGGCCCTCAACCTAGCGCGTCTGCCAATTCCGCCACTCCGACGTGGCTGCTGGTCGCCCAGCGCGGGTGAGAAGCGTAGCGGCTGGCAGAGCCCGCCACTCGCGTCAGTCGAACGCGAGCGCATCCAGCCGCAGTCGACCGACCGCGTCAAACACGACACCGGAGACCCTCGGATTCATGGCGACCGAGCGCTCGAACACGCCGAGCGGCCGCACGACGTGCGCCGCCTCGACGAGCGCTAACGCGGACCCGTAGTCGCCGGCGGCGATCGCGACCTCGAGGTCCGGCGATGCCAGTCCGAACACGTTGTCGCCGGACGCGGCACCGAACAATCGAGGTAACACCCCGCCGGCACCCGGCGAGACGCTGATGAGGCCCCACTGGAACATCCCCAGGCCCCCGCGGGCCGCCAACGAGGCGAACTCCCCTGGCTCGTGGGCCCGAACCTCGACGGTGAACCCAACCGCCGTGAGCTGCTCGGCGACACCAGCCGCCAACGTTTCCTCGCCGCTCAACACGTCGAGGGCCAGCGTGACTGCGCCCCCTTGCTCGGAGGAGATCTGCGCGACCAACACCGCGGCGGCCGAGGGGTCCGAACCACACGGGGACTCGCACGCTGCGCCCAACACGTTGCTGATCGACTGGCGCCACGGGCCCGCAAGCAACGTTGGGTCGATAGCCAAGGCTGCCGCCTGCCGGACCCGAACATCGCGCAACGTCGGATCGAGAAGGTTGAAGCCGAGCATCACCGACGACGGACCGTAAACCGACACCATCGACAGGCCGTCGGCCACCTCGCCGCGCCGAGAGGCGGGCACGATCGCGAGTTCGGCATCGCCCGCAAGCAGCTGATCGAAGGCGTCATCGGCAGACTCCAACCGCTGCACGGCGATCGCCTCCGGACCGGCGTCGAATCCGGAACGCCGCGTGAGCAGCCAGATGTCGGCGGACACCCCGCCAATCGAGTACGGACCGCTGACGACGGGGGGTGAGTCACCGCCGAAGGACTCGGAGACTGCTGCTGGGTCAACCACGCCGAGCACCGGATTGGCCAGAACGCCGAGCAGCTCGGGCGCCCGCCGCCGAAGGCGCACAACGACGGTCTCGGAGTCCGCGGCCACGACCTCGGTGATCGCCGATAGCGACGACTGGGCCAGCACCGCTACCCCCCGGTCGAGTACTCGGTCTATCGAGGCCACGACCGCTTCGGCGGTGATCGCCTGACCGTTGGAGAAGGTGCGCCCATCGTCCAGTTCGAAGGTCACGTCTCGGCCGTCGTCGCTCGACGACCACGAACGGGCGAGCGACGGAACCACGGCGCCCGACGCAGGGTCGATTGCCGTCAGACCGTCGAACAACAGGTCCGCGACGAGCATGTCGCCGACCAACTCCTCCCGGGCGCGAGCAGGATCGAGGGTGTCGGGAGCCTCGATCGCGATTCGCACCGCCGGCCCCGTCGACAGTTCCTGGGCGAAACCGTCATCGCCCGTGAACGCGAGTGCGCCAGAACTCTCGGTCGTGCGGTTGTCGGTCGACCCGTTCAATCGGTCGAGCAGCACGACGCTCCCGAGCATCAGGGCCCCGCCGAGCACCACGCCTACGAGGAGACGAACGAATGCACCGATCCAGCGGCGGTGCGAGGCCCGCTCGGGAGTAGGCGGTGGAACCGTCACCCACTAAGGATCGGCATCTGCCGCGATAACTGGAGTCCCGTACGAGGGCGAGCCCTCCAATGTGACAGTGGCACTTCTCGACTGCGCTAGCAGGCGAGCGAGACCGATCAGACGTCGAGCGTTCACCAAGTGGCGCGCGTTCTACGGGCTCGGATGCGACGCGATCGCCTCGCGCCGCGTGCCACGACCGTCAGTAGAGCAGCGCCAGGCTCATCGTGGTGAAGATGAACACCAGCGCGGCGACGATGGTGATGCGGTCGAGGTTTTTCTCGACCACGGTCGAGCCGGCCGCCGATGCGCCCAGCCCGCCGCCGAACATGTCGGACAGGCCGCCGCCCTTGCCGCTGTGGAGCAGCACCAGGAACACCAGCGTGAGCGACGCCAACACGTGGACGATGGTCACCAGCACAAACATCGGGGGAAAGCCTACCGGTGTCAGTCGGCCATCAGGCGGTAGTTGACGATCCGGGCGAAGTCGTCGGCGTCGAGGCTGGCACCGCCGACGAGCGCGCCGTCGATGTCAGGTTGGGTCAACAGTTCAGCGGCGTTGGACGCCTTGACCGAACCGCCGTATTGCACCCTAACGGCCGCGGCAGCCCCCGCCCCGGCGACGTCGGAGACGACGGCGCGAATCCTGAAACACACCGACTGAGCGTCGGTCGCAGTCGCGGTCCGCCCGGTACCGATGGCCCAGATCGGCTCGTAAGCGATCACCAGGGCGCCGACTTGCTCGGCCGAGAGTCCGGCAAGCCCGGCCCGGACCTGTTCGGTGACCTTGGCCTCGGTCACTCCGGACTCGCGCTCGTCGAGGGTCTCGCCACAACACATGATCGGCGTCATCCCGTGAGCGACCACGGCCTTCACCTTGCGGTTCACGGTGTCGTTGGTCTCGCCGAACAACTCCCGGCGCTCCGAGTGGCCGACGATCACATAGGCGACGTTGAGCTTGGCGAGCATCGACGGCGCGACCTCGCCGGTGAACGCGCCCTTGTCCGCCCAGTGACAGTTCTGCGCACCAAGCGCGAAGCCGAGCCGGTCGGCCTCGATCACCGTCTGGACCGAGCGGATGTCGGTAAATGGCGGGTGCACGGACACGTCGACCACGTCGAGGTCCTCGCGCGTGATCGCGTAGCTGATCTTCTGGATCAACTGGATCGCCTCGAGGTGGTTGTTGTTCATCTTCCAGTTGCCGCTGATGAGCGGCCGCCGCGGCGTCGAAGCCATCATCTTCTCCCGATCAGTCGTTCCACTCGCCCCGCAACGCGGCGAGGCCAGGGAGGTCACCTTGCTCGATCAACTCCAGTGAGGCCCCGCCGCCGGTCGACACGTGGTCGACCCGGCAGTCGACGCCGAACTGAGCGGCGGCCGCGGCGCTGTCGCCTCCGCCGACCACGCTGAAGCCCTTGGTCGCGGCTACCGCCTCGGCGACGACGCGGGTGCCAGCCTCGAACCGGGGGTCCTCGAAAACACCCATCGGCCCGTTCCACAAGACGGTGCGGGCCTCGAGGATCACGTCGGTGAACGCCGCGGCCGTACCGGGGCCGATGTCGACGCCCATCCAGCCGTCGGGCAGGTTCCGGCCGAACTGGCGAACCTCTCCACCGACTGTGGGGTCGAACAACTTGCCGCCGGGGCCCAGCCCCGTGATGTCCTCGGGCAAGTGGATCGACTTTCCGCTATCGAGCAATCGCCGGCACGTGTCGACCATGTCGGCTTCGAGCAGCGAGGATCCGACCGAACAGCCCTGGGCCTTCAAGAAGGTGAAACACATGCCGCCGCCAACGATCAGGGCGTCGACCACGCCGAGCAGGGCCTCGATCACGCCGAGCTTGTCGGACACCTTGGCCCCACCCATGATGGCCACGAACGGGCGAGCCGGGTTGACCCGAAGACTGCTGAGCACCTCGGTCTCGCGGGCGAGCAGGCGTCCAGCCGCGGACGGCAGGAACCTCGGCGGCCCCACGATCGAAGCGTGGGCGCGGTGCGAGGCCCCGAACGCATCGTTCACATAGACGTCGTGACCGGCGATCAACCTCTGCACGAACGCGGGATCGTTCCCCTCTTCGCCGGCATCGAAACGCAGGTTGTCGAGAAGCTCGACCTCGGGCGCCAACTGGGAAAGGCGGGCCCGAACCGGGGCCACGTCGAATTCCGGATCCGGCGCTCCCTTGGGGCGACCGAGGTGCGTGCAAGCCGTGACCACGGCGCCGCGCTCGACCAGCCACGAGATGGTCGGCAGGGCGGCACGGATGCGAAGGTCGTCGGTGATCTCGCCGCCTGCCAGCGGCACGTTGAAATCGGCCCGGAGCAAGACCCGGCGACCGTCGAGGTCGCCGAGGTCCTCGAGCTGGGGGAGCTTCACTTGCCGGCGGCCGGCTTCTTCGGCGCCTTCTTGGTGACCTTCTTGACCAGCTTGGCCTTGCGGGTACCGACGGTGACGGTGAGGTCGACGAGCCGGTTCGAGTAGCCCCACTCGTTGTCGTACCAGCCGAGGATCTTGACCATGTTCCCCATGGCCATGGTGAGACCGGCATCGAACGTGCACGAAGCCGGCGAACCGACGATGTCCGACGACACGAGCGGCGCCTCGCTGTACACGAGCACCTTGGCCAGCGGACCCCTGGAAGCGGCGGCCTTGAACGCTGCGTTGATCTGGTCGACGGTGACCTCGCGCTTGAGCAGACCGACGAAGTCGGTCACCGAGCCAACGGGGATCGGTACCCGCAGCGACGTGCCGTCGAGCTTGCCCTTCATCGACGACATCACCAGAGACGTGGCGCGCGCCGCGCCGGTCGAAGTGGGGACGATGTTCACCCCTGCGGCCCGGGCCCGACGTAGGTCCTTGTGGGGACCGTCGACGAGCATCTGATCGCCGGTGTAGGCGTGGATGGTCGTCATCAGACCGCGCTCGACACCGAACGCGTCGTCGAGCACCTTGATCATCGGCACGAAACAGTTCGTCGTGCACGAGGCGTTCGAGACCACGTGGTGCTTGGCCGGGTCGTAGGTGTCGTCGTTGACGCCCACCACGAACGTTGCATCGGCATTCTCGCCGGGTGCGGAGATGATCACCTTGCGGGCGCCGCCGGCCAGATGGGCCGCAGCTTTGTCGCGAGCGGTGAACAGGCCGGTCGACTCGATCACCACATCGACACCCAGATCGCCCCACGGAAGCTCCGAGGGATTGCGGTACGACAGCACCTGCAACAGATCGCCATCGACGGTGATGCCGTTCTTGGCGACCTTCACTCTGCTCGCCAGCGGGCCGAGCACCGAGTCGTTGGCGAGCAGGTGAGCCATGGTCGCGAGGTCACCCAGATCGTTGACAGCGACGAAGTCGATCGGGGCGTTGGCCTTCTTCGCGGCCCTGAAGAAGTTGCGGCCGATTCGGCCGAAGCCGTTGATGCCCACGCGGATAGCCATGATTCGGGGTGCCTCCTTGGAGGGCGCGCCGAGGGCGCGCCACTAGCGGTCGACGTCGCGATGAACGACCACGGGATCGTACCCGTCGGTGCGAAGCAACTCCGCCATGTGCTCGGCGATGGCCACTGAACGGTGACGCCCGCCCGTGCAGCCGAACGCCACCGTGAGGTAGGACTTGCCCTCGGCGATGTACGCCGGCATGACGAGCCGCAACAGCTCGGTCAGGTGAGCCACGAACTCCCCGGTCAGCGAGTGCTGGAACACGTACTCGCGGACCGGTGCGTCGAGGCCCGAATGCGGCCGCAGATCGGGGATCCAGTGTGGGTTCGGCAGGAACCGGCAATCGAAGACGAGGTCGACGTCTCGGGGCAGGCCGTGGGTGAACCCGAAGCTCACGATCGTCGTGCGCATGCGTTCGGCGGCCAGCGTCGATCCGAACAGCTCCTCCATGCGCTCTCGCAACTGGTGAACGTTGAGGTCGGTCGTGTCGATGACCACGTCGGTGAGCATCCGTGCCGGGGCGAGGGCGGATCGTTCGGCTTCGATGGCGTCGCTCAAGGTCGCCGACACGCCGAAAGGGTGACGTCGCCGAGTGCTCTCGTAGCGCCGCACGAGGGTCTCGGTCGCCGCATCGAGGAACAGCACGCGCACGTGATCCGCAGCACCGCGCAACAACTGGATCGCCGCGGCGAGCGCCTGAGGATCCGCACCAGCCGGGAGGCTGAGGCCGATGCGCTCATGGCCCAGCTTCTCCCGGGCCAGGTCGACCGCGGCGACGAGCAAGTCGAGCGGGACGTTGTCGATCACGTGCCAGCCGAGGTCCTCGACAGCATTGGCGGCCTGGGACCGCCCGGCCCCCGACAACCCCGTAATGACGAGCAGCTCGCTCACGGGGCCGAGCGTACTGTCAGGCCTTGCGAGCGACGATGACCATCAGGCGGGGGATGTCGCGGGCGTCTTCGTACTCGCTCGCGCGCGCGAGGAACCCCGGTGGCGGCGCCGGCTCCAGCATTCGCTCCAGCTCGAACCCGGCGTCGATGAGCGCGTTGACGTAGCGGCTGAGCGGTCGGTGGACGAAGGTGACCCAGACGTCCTTGGTGACCTGCTCGTCGAAGGTCACCTCCGGCAGGTACGGGCCGATCCTCCAGTACTGCTCCGGAGGTTCGAGGATCTGGTCGTCGATCCATCCGCTGCCCGGTGTCTGGATCAGCGGATGGTTGAGGAACAAGGCGACCCGGCCTCCTGGGCGCACCACTCGACCCAATTCGGCCACGGCATCGTCGAGGGCCTCGACGTGCTCGTACACCAGACACACGACCGCGGCGTCGACAGACGCCCCGGCGATGGGTACCGCTGTCGCCGAGCCTCGGGCGTAGCGCGGGCCGCCGGCGCGGCCAGCGGCCGTGGCAAGTTGCGCTCGGCTGAAGTCGACCCCGACGACGAGCGCCCCTCCCGCGGCGAGCGCGCGAGCGACCTGGCCTTCGCCCGCGCCGACGTCGAGCACCAGTCGCCGCCCGGCGAGCAGGTCGACTGCGAGAGGGATGATCTGCTCCTCGTACTCCGCGTCGGCGCCGTCGGTGAACCCGTCCTGCCACCAACCCGCGTTGGCCTCCCAATCTCCACGCACGTCGGTCATGCCCGACCCCCGTGGACCTTGTCGAACACGGCTCGGCCCACGGCTTCGGGCAGCCATGACAAGGCCAGGAGCTCATCGAGTGAGGCCTGCTTCACCTTCTTCACACCCATCTCCTTCAACAGTCGCGCCCTACGGGTCGGGCCCAGCCCGGGCACGTCGTCGAGTACCGAGCGGGTCATCCGCTTGCCGCGCAGCTCGCGATGGAAGCCGATCGCGAATCGGTGCGATTCATCGCGGATGCGCTGCAACAAATACAGCGCCTCGGACTGGCGGGGAAGACGAACCGGGTCGGGTCGGCCGGGCAAGAACACCTCCTCGAACTGTTTCGCGAGTGCCACGACCGGGATCTCCTCGTCGAGCCCGAGCTCGGTCAACACCCGTACCGCAACGCCGAGTTGCCCCTTGCCGCCGTCGACCACCAGCAACTGCGGCGGGTAGGAGAAGCGCCCGGATCGCTCGGCGACGGGTTTGGCGCGATCCTCCAAGTAGGCGGTGAACCGGCGGGTGAGAACCTCCTGCATGGCGGCGAAGTCGTCGTTGCCCGGCACCTCGCGGATCTTGAACCGCCGGTAGTCGCTCCTCTTCGCCACGCCGTCCTCGACCACTACCATCGAGCCGACGTAGTCGCTTCCCTGGATGTGGCTCATGTCGAAGCACTCGATGCGCAACGGCGCTTCGGGAAGCTGGAGTGCAACCTGTAGCTCGTTGAGCGCTTTGGCCCGAGCGTTGTGGTCGCCGGCCCGCTTGAGCCGGTGGCGATTGAGCGAGTCAGCTGCGTTCTGGGTTACCAGCTCGTGGAGCTGACGCTTGTCGCCCCGCTGGGGCACCGCGATGGTCACCGCCGACCCGCGGAGCTCCGTTAGCCACTCCTCGTAGAGCTCCTGGTCGGCCGGTAGGTCGGGCACCAGAACCCGTTTGGGCCACCCCATCGGGTTCTCGTCGAAATACACGCGTTCGAGGATCCTGTTGATCAGCTCGCCACGCGAGAGGTCCTCGGCCTTGTCGACGACGAAGCCGCGCCTTCCGAGGACCTTGCCCTTGCGTACGTGGAACAGCTGCACGGCGGCTTCGAGCTCGTCGTCGGCCATCCCGATCACGTCGAAGTCCTCGGACCGCTCCCCCACCATCTGCTGGCGTTCGATCGCCTTGCGGACGCTGGCGAGGCGGTCCCGAAACCGGGCCGCCTGCTCGAACTCGAGCTCGGCGGAGGCCGCCTTCATCCGCTTCTCGAGCTCGTCGACGATGCCGTCGGTGTCACCTTCCAGGAACCGCAGCAACTCCTCCACGAGCTCGCGGTACCGGTCGGGCTGCACCTCGCCGACGCACGGTCCCGCGCACTTCTCGATGTGGAACAACAGGCACGGCCGGCCGAGCCGCTCGTGGTGGCGGTACTTGTTGTCGCTGCAGGTGCGGATCGGGAACGTGCGAAGCAGCAGATCGAGGGTTTCGCGGATCGCGTAGGCGTGGCCGAACGGGCCGAAGTAGCGGTTCCCCTTCTGCTTGGCGCCACGCATGACCAACGCCCGGGGCCACGGCTCCGACACGGTGACAGCGAGGTACGGGTAACTCTTGTCGTCGCGGTACCGGACGTTGAATCGGGGCTGGTGGCGCTGGATCAGGGTGTGCTCCAGCATCAGCGCCTCGACCTCGTTGGCGACCTGGATCCATTCGACCGTGACCGCGGTCTCGACCATCTGTCGCGTCCGGGGCGGTAGCCCGAGAGGATTCTGGAAGTAGTTCGAGAGTCGCGAGCGCAGGTTCTTGGCCTTGCCGACGTAGAGAACCCGCCCCTCGGCGTCTTTGAACTGGTATGAGCCGGGAGTCTCCGGAATCGTCCCCGTCGCCGGCCGCTCGACCATCCGACGAGGCTACGGGCGCCGCAACCGGATGGACCCAACAGACCAACCCGGCTCAACCCTCGATGACAACTGCCGATGGAATTGCACTACCTGGCACGGGCCCACGGACGAGGAGCTGCGATGGACCTGAACGGCAAGACGATCCTTCTCACGGGGGGCACCGGATCGTTCGGAACCCGGTTCATCGAACGTACCCTCAGCGCCTACCCCGACGTGACGGTACGTGTCTACTCGCGCGATGAGCTGAAGCAGTCCGAGCTCCGCGAGCGCTTCGGCGACGACCACATTCGCTATTTCATCGGCGATGTCCGCAACAAGACCAGACTGACCCGGGCCACGCAGGGTGCCGACATCGTCGTTCACGCCGCGGCGATGAAGCAGGTGCCCGCATGTGAGTACAACCCCTTCGAAGCCGTCCAGACCAACATCCTCGGCGCCCAGCACGTCGTCGATGCCGCCATCGACTCAGGCGTCGAACGCGTCGTCGCGCTCTCGACGGACAAGGCGGTGAATCCGGTCAACCTCTACGGGGCCACCAAGCTCTGCGCCGAGAAGATCGTCGTGCAGGGCAACGCCTACGCCGGCGCTCGGTCGACCCGACTCGCCTGTGTCCGGTACGGAAACGTGATCGGCTCGCGTGGTTCGGTCGTGCCGGTCTTCCGGCGGCAGATCGACAACGGCGGTGCCATCACCATCACCGACGACCGCATGACACGGTTCTGGATCACGCTCGACCAGGCCGTCGACCTCGTCATGTTCGCGCTCGACAACATGCGGGGCGGCGAGATATTCATTCCCAAGGTTCCATCGATGCGTGTCGTCGATCTCGCCGAGGCGCTGGCACCCGGCCAGCCGACCGAGACCATCGGGATCCGGCCCGGCGAGAAGCTGCACGAGAGCCTGCTCACCGTCGACGAGGCTCGACACACCATCGAGATGACCGACGCGTTCGTCGTCCTGCCCGAGCACCCGTTCTGGGACAAGGGTGTCGAGTGGGCTGATGGCCGTTCTCTGCCCGATGGATTCGTCTACTCGAGCGATGCGAACGACGACTGGCTGACCGTCGACGGACTCATGTCGATGCTCGAGTCCGCCCCACGATGATCCCGTACGGTCGACAGCACGTCGACGACGACGACATTGCTGCCGTCGTCGCCGTGCTCAAGAGCGACTGGCTGACTCAGGGACCTGCAGTCGAGGCTTTCGAGTCCGCACTCACCGAACTGACCGGCGCAACCTTCGCCGTCGCCTTTTCGAGCGCGACCGCGGGTCTGCACGCCGCATGCGCGGTCTCCGGTCTCGGACCCGGTGACCTCGTCGTCACCAGCCCGCTCACGTTCGCGGCCAGCGCCAACTGCGCCCGCTTCGTCGGTGCCGACGTCGACCTGGTCGACATCGACCCGACCACCCTCAACCTCGATCTGTCGCTCGTGCCCTCACATGCCGAGGCGGTCGTGGCCGTCCACTACGCCGGCCTGCCCGTGGACCTGGCGACTCTGCCGCATCGCCCGCGTGTGGTGATCGAGGACGCCGCGCACGCGATCGGCGCCCGCACACCCGACGGACCCGTGGGCAACTGCGCCCACAGCGACATGACGGTCTTCTCGTTCCATCCCGTCAAGACCGTGACCACCGGAGAGGGTGGAGCGGTAACGACCAACCAACCCCGCCTGGCCGATCGGCTTCGGCGCTTCCGCAGCCACGGCACGGTCCCGGCTCCCGAGCGTGGCGGCTGGTACTACGAGATCGACGAGATCGGATACAACTACCGACTCACCGACATCGCCGCCGCGCTCGGCACGTCGCAGCTGGGAAAGCTCGACCGCTTCGTCGAGCGACGCAACCAGATCGCCGATCGGTACGCCGACGCGCTGGCCTCGCTGCCGATCACCCTTCCACCCGACACCCCGACCGGTTGGCGCCATGGGCGCCATCTCTACCCGATCCGCATCGCCGATCGCGACCGCGTGTTCCGCGAGCTTCGAGCCCGGGGTGTCGGCGTGCAGGTTCACTACGTGCCGGTGCACCGCCACCCGGCATACGCCTCCCCGAACCTCGATCCCGCCCGGTTCCCTGTCACCGAGCGCGCCTACGCCGAGCTCGTCTCGCTGCCGATGTTCCCCACCCTCACCGACGACGAGTTCGCTCACGTCATCGACACGCTCCGGGAGGTCATCTGATGACGAGCGTCGAACCACTCACGATCGCCGCCCACCCGATCTCTCACGCGTGGTGGGCGCGTGCCGAGCGGGCCATCCCACTCGGCACGCAGACCTTCTCGAAGATGCCGGGTCAGTACGTGCGCGGCGTGAGTCCAATCTTCATCGCCCGCGGACGCGGCTCGCACGTGTGGGACGTCGACGGTAACGAGTACGTCGACTTTCCCATGGCCCTGGGACCGGTCATCCTCGGCTACGCGGAGCAATCGGTCGACGACGCGATTCGACGCCAGCTCGACGACGGGATCACCTTTACCCTTCCGAACCCTCTCGAGGTCGAGGTGGCCGAGCGCATCATCGCCATGTGCCCAGGAGTCGACATGGTGCGGTTCGGCAAGACCGGCTCCGACGCGGTCTCGGCCGCAGTGCGGGCGGCCCGCGCTGCTACCGGCCGCGACAATGTTGTGGTCACCGGCTATCACGGCTGGCACGACTGGTTCATCGGCACCACCACCCGGGCCGCGGGCATCCCCGCAGCGGTACGCGAGCTCACCGCCGCCGTGGCCTTCAACGACCTCGCCGCGCTCGACGCCGCGCTAGGCGCGGCCCCGGTCGCCGCGGTGGTGCTCGAGCCGGCCGGCGCCGAGGTTCCCGCCGACGGGTACCTGGCCGGCGTCGTCGAACTCGCCCACCGCCGCGGCGCGCTGGTCGTGTTCGACGAGGTGATCACCGGCTTCCGCCTCGCCCCCGGCGGCGCAGCCGAACGTTACGGCGTGACACCGGATCTAGCGGCCTACGGCAAGGCGCTCGGCAACGGCATGCCGATCTCCGCCGTCGGAGGTCGCGCCGACGTCATGCGGGTGTTCGAGGAGATCTTCTACTCGGGCACCCACGGCGGGGAGACTCTGTCGCTAGCGGCGGCGCGTGCGGTCCTCGACCAACTGGCCGACGGCACCGTGCTGGCACGTATCAACGAGCTCGGTCGCAGCCTCCAGTCCGCGCTTCGGGAGCTGGTTGTGCGCCACGAGGTCGGCGCTCGCGTGCGGGTCTCGGGCGAACCCGAACGAACCGTGGTGACCTTCCCGCGCGACGACGACCTCGCGGTCAAGAGCCTCGTGCAACAGACATTCGCGGACCGGGGGATCCTGTTCAACGGTTCGATGTTCATCTGCCACCGGCACAGCTCTACCGACATCGCTCGGGCGATCGATGCGTTCGACGCCGCCTTCACACTCCTCTCGAGCGGCGACGATCCGGCGATGCTCCTCCGCGGCGTTCCAGCCGAGGCGGTCTTCCGCAAGCCGTGACCGAACGTGTCCTGGTCATCGGCGCCGGCTCCATCGGCAGCCGGCACGCTCGCAACCTAGCCACGCTCGGCCTCGACGTGTCGATCACCGATCCTGACCCCCGACGCACGGTCGCCCGGGCTCGGTCGGTCCCGTTCGACCTCGATCGGATCGACGGCTACGACGGGATCGTTGTCGCGAGCCCGACCAGCCGACACGGTGAACACATCCGACGAGCACTCGCGACGAGCGCCGCCGTGATGGTCGAGAAGCCGGTCGCGCTCCTCGACGACGCGATCGACGATCTGATCGACACGGCCGCGGGGCGGACGTTGGTGGCCTACAACCTCCGCCTGCACGAGCCCGTCGAACGACTCGTTGCTTGTGTCGTCGGCGGCGAGGTCGGGACAATGACACATGCCCGCTTGTGGTTCGGTAGCTGGCTGCCTGACTGGCGGCCTACCGTCGACTATCGCACCACCTACTCGGCCCGCGCTGACCTCGGCGGTGGCGTGCTGCTCGACGCCATCCACGAGCTCGACGAGGCCGTATGGCTCTTCGGCACCGAGCTCGAGGTCGTCGGCTCGGTCGTCACGATGCGAGGCCCCCTCGACATCGACGTCGAAGACACGGTCCACGCCCAGCTGTGCACTCCCGACGGGCTGGCGGTCCACGTGTCGCTCGACTACATCAGCCGGCGGTACCGTCGTGGCATCGAGGTCGTCGGCGACCGGGGCACGGTGCGCTACGACTGGGCGACACGCGAACTCACGATCGACACCGCCGAGTCGTCGCAGCGCGAGGTGATCGACACGCCCGTCGACCGATCCTACGAGCGCGAGGCGGAGCGGTTCGTCGCCTTGATACGTCACGGGACCGCACCACCCGTCGACCTCCCGACCGGCTTGGCATCCCTCGGTCTGGCCAGGGCGATCCGCGACCACGCCCGCCGACCGGTCGACATCGGAACCGGCGTCCCACGGTGAGATCGATCGCGGTCGTCCAGGCCCGAATGGGCTCGACTCGCTTGCCGGGCAAGGTCCTGATGCCCATCGCCGGGCGACCGCTGCTCGGGTTCATGCTCGATCGGCTCGCCGCGGCCCGCGAGATCGATGAGATCGTGGTGGCGACCAGCGACGGAACGATCGACGACCCCATCGTCGCCCTCGCCGAGAGCGCTGCCGTTCCGGTCGTTCGCGGCTCCGAGGCCGACGTGCTGGGCCGATTTGCACTCGCGCTCCGCGACCGTCATGCCGACCACGTGGTCCGCCTCACCGCCGACTGCCCGCTGATCGACCCCGCGATCGTCGATCTGGTCGTGCTTGAGCATCTGCGCCAAGACGCCGACTACACCTCGAACACGCTGCTGCGAACCTATCCCGACGGGCTCGACGTCGAGGTTCTCCGATCCGAGACACTGCTCGCTGCCCACGCCCGCGCGTCGTCGCCTGGCGAACGCGAACACGTCACCCCCTACGTCTATCGCCGCCCCGATACGTACCGCCTCGCTGCCCACGTCGGCCCGCGCGACCTCGAGGACGAACGATGGACGGTCGATACTCCCGACGACTTCCGTCGGGTCACGGCGATCGCCGAGTCGAAGGGGCCAGCCACCCCGTGGGAGGCGCTGTTCGATTCGTTCGGCCCTCGCGCACCTGAGATGTCGATCACCCTGCGGGTCGCACGGAACCAGGGGTCGATCGACTCGGCCTGCGAGTGCGCCGGCGAACCGCGTGGCTCTATCGCCCCTCCCCTTCTACCCGGTCGCCGGACCTGGCTGGTCCTGGTCGACGGACAACCTCGAGGGGCGGTCACCGTCAAAGTCGACGGTGGCATCGGCGATCTCGCAATCGTTGTCGACCCCGCATTGTCGGGCCGCATGGGGGAGCTGCTGTGTGCCGTCGATCACCGCCTCGCCGCCGATTCGCAGGTCGTCGAGTTGGTCATCCCAGCGACCGACGACCGCTCGATCGACGAGGCCGCCGCGGCGGCTGGGTTCGGCCGGGAGAACGCCGGCTGGCGCCGGGTGCGACTGCCCTGATCAGCCGATCAGGTCCCACGCGAGCGGCGTGCCGCGAGGCAGGTCGACCGCAGCACGGCGACCCAGAACCCGGTTGAGCTCGTCGGGAGCCAGTCCATCGGCTGGCCGGATGGAACGTACGTTCTCGCCTGTGAGCAACTCCCCCGCCGCCACGTCAGCCACGACGAAGAGAGAACGACGAAACGCCATGCTCGCCTTCTCCTGAGGCGTCGGGCCGTAGCGAACCGTCCCCAACGCTGAGCTCACGATCCGGACCTCGGCGACGAGCGTGGCGAGCTCCGCAGGCTCGAGAGAGAACGCCGTGTCGGGCCCCGGCTCCGAGCGCGTGAGCGCGACATGCTTCTCGAGGATCGAGGCTCCGAGTGCAACCGCGGCTATCGCCACGCCGGTGCCGAGGGTGTGATCGGAGAGCCCGACCGGCACGCCGAACGTTGCGGCAAGATGTGGGATCGTTCGCAGGTCCATCTCCTCGGCCGGCGCCGGGTAGGCGCTGTTGCATCGCAACAACGCCAAGTCGACCGCTCCGGCCTCGCGAGCGGCGCCGACGGCGGCGTCGATCTCGCTGACGGTCGCCATGCCGGTCGACATGATCAGCGGTCGTCCGGTCGCGGCGACCCGACGGACGAGCGACAGGTCCACCAGCTCGAACGAGGCAATCTTGTACGCCTTGACGTCGAGCGACTCGAGGAAGTCGACCGCGGTCTCGTCGAACGGGGTCGAGAAGCAGTCGACACCGAGTCGGCGGCACTCCGTCATGATTGGCTCGTGCCACTCCCAGGGCGTGAACGCCTCGCCGTAGAGGTCATACAGCGTCCGACCCTCCCAGATCGTCCCCGCGCCGATCCGGAACGGCGCGGCGTCGCAGTCGATCGTGAGCGTGGCGGGCGTGTAGGTCTGCAACTTCACCGCATCTACACCCGCAGCCGCAGCCGCGCTGACGATCTCGAGCGCCCGTTCCAGGGACTGGTGGTGATTGCCGGACAGCTCGGCGATCACGTAGACGGGGCAGCCATCGCCGATGGTCCGGTCCCCGATCGCCATTCGTTTCGCCGTCGGGTTCACCGTCACGCTCCTGCTCGTCGTTGGTAGATCGTGGCTCCCCGATCATCCGGGCCGACAGCGTCGTAGTCGGCGGCCACGAACGTCCGAGCCGAGGCTTCGTTGCATGCCTGCACGTAGCCGATCACAGCCTGGACGTCGCCCCGACCGAGTCGCCGCTCAGTCGCGGCCCTGAGCATCGCCGGCGCCAGGCCGCGTCCGCGGTGCTCGTTGCCAACGGAGATCGAGACCTCGGCGATCCGGGCGGGTGGCCCGTCGAGGGACTCTCTATCGTCGAAGCGGATCTGACCCACCGGGGTGGTCCCCTCCATCGCGATAACGAACTCACATCTCTCGTCCGCCAGCTTGCGATCGAGCCACTCCACGTGGGTGAACCAATCGATCGGATCGGTCGAGAACGACATGGCGCGGGTGACAGCGTCGTTGGCCCAGTCATGGAGGAGAGCCGCATCAGCGGCAGCGACAGGCCGAAACGACACGAGCTGGGCCCGCAGGGCGGTCACCACCCGAGACGCCCCTGCGGCGTCGACCAGAGATCTACCGGCCACGCTCATCGCGGCGCGCCGTTCCGGTGAGTCGAGCAACTCCGCCACCATCGTGGCCACCGTTCGGGCATCCACAGTTCCGACCGGCCCGAGGTCGTGAGCGGCTCCCGCCGCAGAAGCCCTTGACGCGACGCGGCGCTGGTTCTCGACCAGCGACACGAGCAGTGCCGGCACGCCGGCTGCGCAGAGTTGCCACGCCGTCGATCCCGCGGCGGACACGGCGACCGACACTCGGGCGATGAACGGCGTCAGGTCGGGCACCGGCCCCTGGACCTCGACGCCCGGCCGGTCCAGTGCCCGCAGCCCCGGACCGACGACATCGACCGCGACGTCGTGCGGCAGCGCGTCGACGAGAGCTTCGACGAAACGCCTCGAGTCCTCGCTCTCTCCAGCGCCCATCGTCACCAGAACCCGCCGGTGACCGGGCGAACTCACTGCCGGCACCGGGAGGAGCGCGTAACGCAGGCCCGATAGGACCATCCCGGCACCGCGTTCGATGTAGCGCGCCGGCTCGGCGTCGAGGTTCTGGTCCACGACGAGATCGACCTGGTACGAGCCGACGATTCCATGGTCGTCTATGGCAACGACGTGGGCACCGGCGCTCCGGGCGGCGTCGTGCCAGGCGGCGCCCAGGTGGTAGCCGTCGATCACTACCCAGTCGGCGCCGCTGGCGACGGCAACTCCGGTGAGCGTCTTGGGGTCGTCGTCGACCCAGCGGACTTCCACGTCGTCGTCGGCCAGAGCGATCGTCTCCAACGAGCGCGCCGATTCCGGGACGAGCAGGATCGCCCGGCCGCCACGTCGCACCCACGCGGACGCGAGGGTGCGCGTGCGGACCAGGTGCCCGGCTCCGGCCCCGACGCCGGCATCGACGCGGCCGACCATCACGGGCCGAGTGTCGACGGCGCGCTCGTTCACCAGCATCCATCGGCTGGGGGCGCGAACTCTTGACCGCAGGATCGGGCGCCTCAACGTCGGGCCAGCAGACTTTGCAGCGCCTCCCGATCGTCATCGCGGCGTCCCACCAACCCGAAAACCCCCACCCCCACGAGCGCCGAGAGCGCCGTCGCCGCGAGCACCACAACAGTTGGTGCGTCCCTCACCCGCGGGAGCAGGGCCAACCCGACCGCCAGCTGTGCCGCCGCGCCAGGAACGGCCGGAGCCAACGCTTCCCGGGCAACCTGGGCCATCGCTACGCCGAGAGTTCGGGTGATCACGACGAGGTAGGGAACCCACAGGAGCGCGTAGCCCACGAGCGTTCCCCATATCACCCCGTTCATCCCGATCCGCGGGCTCAGGACGATCGAAACAACGAGATTCAGCACGACCGATGCCGCAGCGAGACTCGTGGTGACTCGATGTCGACCCAGTCCCACGACCATCGTCAGCCCGATGGCGTGAGCTGACACGAAGAGCGGATACAACAGGAACAGCCTCGCCGCTCCGGCAAGTCCGGTGTATTGCTCGCCCACCCAGACGCGCAACAGGGGTTCGGCATGAACGATGGCCGCCAGTGTGACCGAACAGGTCGCGACGACTGTCAATCGAGTGCCGCGCAGGTACAGCAGCCGGAGTCGCCGTGCGTCATCTCGCGCACCGAGGTGGGCCGCGGCCGGCATGAGTGCCGATGGCGCCAGGGCCAGAACCATCGCAGCCACGGCGTGCAGCTTGTACACCACGTCGTAGCGGGCCACGACGACCGTGCCGTACAGCACGCCAACGATTATCCGGTCCATCTGCGAATAGACCACCGAGAGAAGCCGTAACACGAAAAAGCTGCACGATTCGCTGACGAGCCGACGAGCCGCACCCCAGTTCACGAGACGGGAGCTGACGTGCAGACCGGGAATGGCTCGCCGCGCCAACACGATCGACACCGCACACATCAGCACCGCAACGGCAACCGACAACCACGCGATGGCGACGACGTCGCCACCGGCGAGAACGATGGGTACCGCAAGGATCGCCCACGAAGCTCTCGTGCCAACCTCGACAACTCGCAGTGCGGCGAACCGCTGAACTCCCTCGAGGACAGAACGACTCACCGCAGTCACCAGGTCGACGAGCAGTTGGAGAGCGACGATCGAGAACGCCTGCTGGGCGACTGGGCGAACGTCAGAGTCGACAAGCCATTCAGCGAGCGCACCGACGGCACCCACGAGTGCGAGGCACCCCAATGCGCCTACCGCCAGAAGACCGAAGAAGCCGGTGCTGACAAGACGGTTTACGGTCTCGATGTCGCGCCTCGCCGACGCTTCGGCGACGAGACGGACCATCGACTGCTGGATACCGAGATCGGCGATCGCCACGTAGCCGTTCATGTAGGTCAACGTGAGCGCGAGCGTCCAGATGCCGTACTGCTCAGGCCCCAGTCGACCGAGAAGGAATGGCGTCATCCCCAGTGCCAGCACCGCGACGATCACGCTGGCAACCAAGTTGGCGATCGTGTTCCGCGCCACCGCCTTGGCGGTCACCTCGCCCGGGACGGCACTGGCTTCGTCGCGGTCGACGTCGACTCCTGCCGAAACTGCCACCTTCCCCTATCGGCGGCCGCCCCCGCCCGTCGAGCGATTGATTCACATCACGTGTAGCCGGGCCGACTGGAACAGCGAGAACCGAGGAGGACCCATGCAGACCACCGAGGCCGAGCGGCTCGAACAACTGTGGAGCGGCGCGTTCGGCGACGCCTACGTCGACCGCAACGCCCGGGCCGGAGGCGGCCGAGGGCCGTTCTGGAGCCGCCACTTCGAGCGCTTTCCCGCCAGGTCGGCCCTCGAGGTCGGGTCCAACACCGGCGCCAACCTGCGCCACATCGTGGAGCACGTCGCACCCCACCATGTCTGGGGTCTCGACGTCAACGCCGCCTCCTTGCGGCAATGCCGTGCCACGTTGCCCGACGTCAACACCGTTTGGGGTGTCGCGCGAGCTCTACCATTCGCGGACGAGCAGTTTGACCTCACCTTGAGCGTCGCCGTGCTCATCCATCAGGCGGACGAGGCACTAACCGAGGTGGTCCGCGAGCTGGTTCGTTGTGCGAGTCGCTTCATAGCCGTGATCGAGTACGACGCGCCCACGATCACCGAGGTCGTGTATCGCGATCAGAGAGGCGCCTTCTTCAAGCGCCCCTGGGCGGAGGTGATCCTCCAGATCTGTCCGAACCTCGTGCTTCGAGAGGACAGCGACACCAGTAAGGCCGAGGGGTTCGACGACGGGCTGCGCTACATCGTGTTCGAGAAGGCCTGAGGTCGATGCGAGTTCTCGTCTTCGACCATCACTTCGGTCAGGACATCACGTCGATCCGGAGTGCTCTCAGACCCGAGGACGTGATGATCGTGGAGCCGTATCAGCGCGCCTGGAACCTGGCCCGCGTCCACTTTCCTGACGCGGCGTTCTCCACGCTCGACAATGCGTTCTCGGAGGTCTGTTCGGACGCCTGGTCGACGTACGTGCCTGCCGTTCAGCGCCTCACCGACCGCCTGATCGACTTCGCCTGCCCACACGTGTTCATCGTCCCGAGCGATGTCTTCTTCTATCTCCGC
>CAYMJU010000003.1:0-21783 GCA_964390555.1 uncultured Acidimicrobiales bacterium
GCCGGTGAACACGACGACCCGTGCCTCGCGATCGGCGGCGATGCGCAGGAACAGCGGTGCGATCTCGGCGTGCATCTGAGGGCTGAGGGCGTTGCGCCGCTCGGGCCGATCGAGGGTCACGAGCAGCACTCCGTCCTCGTCGAGCGCGGTGCGGAAGTACTCGAAGTCGTAGCGGTCGGTCATGGTTGGCCCTCTCGGTCCCAGGTGGTGTCGGTGACGCCGCGGGCGCGCAGCTCGGTCTTGCGCACCCGCATGGTGGTCTGGTTGCGCGGCAGGTCGTCGAACGTCTCGACGTAGCGGGGCACCATGAAACGCGGCAGCCGCGGTTCGAGCCACGTGACGAACGCCGCGGGGTCGAACGACGCCCGGTCGGTGACCACGAGCGCGGCCATCACCTCGTCGTCGCCGTGCCCGGTGCGGATGCCGATCGCCGAGCCTTCCACGACATCGGGGTGCTGGCTCAGCGCCGCCTCGACCTCGAACGAGGAGATGTTCTCGCCGCGGCGGCGGATGCTGTCGCGCAACCGGTCCACGAAGTAGAACCACCCGTCGTCGTCGACCTTGAAGGCGTCGCCGGTGTGGAACCAGCCGTTGCGCCACGCCTCCACGGTCGCCTCGGGCATCTTGTGGTAGCCGAGGTTCATCGCCCATGGCTCGGCTGAACGCACGACCAGCTCACCCACCACGCCGGGTGGTACGGGGTCGTCGTTATCGTCGACCACCCGCACCTCGTTGTAGGGCCAATCGATGCGCTCGCGACCACAAGTGGCCCACGGCCCATGGTCCCAGCCGGTGGTGATCGGGCACCCCACCTCGGTCTGCCCATAGCAGGTGGCGACACGCACGCCGAAGCGCGACTCGAAGGCCTCGATGTCGGGGATCATCGGTCCGAGGATGACCGATCGCAACGGGTTGTCGGCGTCGGTGGGCGCGGGAGGCGCCGACCAGATCAGCGAGGTGAGCGGACCGACGAGCGCGGCGACGACCGATCCGGTGCTGCGCACGTCAGCCCAGAACGTCGCCGCGCTGAACTTCTCGCGGAACACGTACCGAGCCCCCCGATCGAGCGCGTTCACGAAGCCCGATCGGCCGCTGTTGTGGAACATCGGCAGGGAGCAGAAGAACCCCTCTCCCGGCGCCACCGCGTCGGCCGGCACCCACGACCAGATGGCGTGGATCAGGCCCCACGGTGCGATCACCGCCTTGGACGGCCCGGTGGTGCCCGAGGTGAACAGCAGCGCGGCGATGTCGCGGGCCGTCGGTCCCGGAAGGTCACTCGCAGGGTCGACACCGGCCAGCAGGTCGGCGGCGGACACGACCGTCGAGACCAGGCCCACCGCAGACGAGGGATCGCCTACGACCACGATCGCTTGCAGCAGGGGGCAATCGCCGACAACGGCGGCGAGCTGGTCGAGAAGGTTCTCGGCGACGACGAGCGTGGTCACGTCGGCCAGGTCGAGCGTGTAGCGCAGCATGTCGCCGCGGTGAGCCACATTGACCGGCACCTCGACGGAGCGAAGCCAGGCCAAGGCGATCAGAGCCAGCGACGCCTCGATCGACAGCGGGAGCATCGTGGCGACGTGGGCGCCCTCCGCCACGCCCAACTTGGCCAGGCCCGAGGCCCACCGTCGGGCTTCGACGTCGAGCTCGGCGTAGGTGAGGCGGCGGCCGTCGATCTCCTCGATGGCCACCGAGTCGGGCGTGGCCGCAGCCCAGCGGGCAACGGCGTGGGGCGGCAGATGCCGGTGATCGAGCATCAGGGTTCCAAGTCTGCCGCTATGCGGGCGAGGTGGGCTCGTGCGCCACCGAAACGGGGAGCGAGCGAACGGGCGCGACGGTAGAAGGTCCCCGGCGCCGCGTCGGAGAGGTAGCCCGCTCCCCCGTGCACCTGGTGGGCGGTCGCGGTGACCGATAGTGCGGCGTCGATCGACAGCACGGCCGCGCCCGCCACGCGGGTGGCGGCGGGGCGTTCGGCGGCGTCGATCACCCCGAGCCGGGCGTTGAGCACCGCTATGTGGCCGTCGACCAACCGGTGCTGGATGGCTTGGTAGGTCCCCACGGGACGACCGAACACGTGACGTTCGGCGACCCGGGCGACGGCCGCTTCGAGTGCGCCCTCGGCCACACCGACCAACTCGGCCGCCAAAGCGAGCACGGCGAGTGTGAGATCCACGGCGGGGAGTTCGACACCGGTCACCGACCTGAGGGTGAAGCTCACGCAGCCGTCGTCGCCAACCGAGGTGACCGAGCGCGAGACGACGCCAGGCCCCGCGGTCGCGACCTCGTACAGCCGATCCCCAGCCGGCACCAACAGGTGATCGAACGACGCGCCGAATGGGACCAGGTGGACCACACCGGTCAGCCGATCACCGACGACCCCGACGTCGGCGCCGTCGGCGTAGACGCCGGGCCGGCCGATCAGCGCCGGCGCGACCACGCCGAGGGCCCAGGGTCCCACATCGGGCACGCGCCCGAGCGCGATCGCCGTGTCTACCATCTCGCCCGGCCGCGTCGGGTCGAGCCCCGCGGCCCTCACAACGCCCACCCCCAACGCGACGCGCCGGCGGAGGGCATCAGGTCGCTCGGGGGAGGTCGAGGGCGAGGCGGGCGAGCATGTCGCGCTGGACCTCGTTGGCGCCGACCGAGATCGTCGGGTGGATTCGTTCGAGCACCTCGTAGCCCAGCCGACCGCCGAGGGGCACGCCCGGAATCGGGGCTGCGAGCGGGCCCCATTCGAGCGCCGTCAACCCGACCAGATCCGAGCCGACCCGCGCCAATCGCGCCATCAGCTCGGTGCAGTACACCTTGGCCGCCGCGCCCTCGACGATCCCGGGCTGGCCGGCGTCCTGGGCGGCGAGCACCCGCAGCGCCAAGCGGGCTCCGGCGTCGAGGTCGACCCGCAACCGCGCGACGGCCTCACGCTCGGAGCGGTCGATCGAGCCCCGGTCGCGCAGCCACGCCTCGAGTGCTTCGAGAACCCGGGCCGACCAGCCGAGCCAGGCCATACCCGACCGCTCCGCCGCCACCGCACCGGTGAGCTGAGCCCACCCCGAACCGACCGTGCCGAGCACGGCATCGGGACCGACGGGCGCGGCGTCGAACTCCAGCTCGGAAAGCGTCCAGCGGTTCACGGTCGGCCACCGGATGCCGCGCACGCCCTCGGCCGGGAGCTCGATGGCGAACATCGTCATGCCCCTTCGGGCGCCCGCGGCGGGGTCGGTGAGGGCGGTCGTGATGCACAGGTCGGCCTTGTGCCCCCCGGTCACGAGCACCTTGCGGCCGGTGAGACGCCAGCCCGAACCGTCGGCCTCGGCGACCATGCTCGACGCCCCCAGATCGGTCCCGGCGTGCGGTTCGGTGTAGGCGATGCAGCCGGTCATCTCACCGGCCACCATGCGGGGCAGCCAACGGTCGCGCTGCGCGTCGCTTCCGAAGGCGGCCACGACCGGGCCGCACAGCATCCACGCGGTGTCGATCGAGGGGGCATCGGCATAGGCCGCCTCGTGCATGTATATCGATGCCCAACTGCCCGGCCGCCCACCACCGCCCCACCGTTCGGGCGCGGCGACGCCGAGGAAGCCCGCCGCGCCGGCGGCGCGGTGATGGGCGCGCTCGAAGGTCTCGTCGAACCCGGTGAGATCGGTCGGGTCGCCGTGACCGGCAACCCGCTCAGGGGCGATCTCGGCGGCGAGGAACTCGCGGGCTCGGTCGCGAAACGCCGTGAGGTCGGCGGCGAGGGGCAGGTCGAGGGGCATGGTTCCCGACTACGGCGCGTCGGGGAGCGACAGCCCCAGGAACCCGAGAGCGTTGCCGCGCACGATCCGATGGATGTCGTCGGCCGGCAGGTGGCCGAACGACTTGTCGGCCACCTCGCGGGAGTGCGGCCAGGTGCCGTCCTGGTGCGGGTAATCGGTCTCGAACATGATGTTCGTGCGACCCACTCGGTCGAGCATCTCGATCCCCACTGTGTCCTTGAAGAAGCAGCTCGCCATCTGCCGGTAGTAATACGTCGACGGCGGCTCGGGCGTGTGGGTCTTGGTATGGGCCCAGCCCTGGTGGGTGTGCCAGATGTCGTCGACCCGTTCGAGCACATAGGGGATCCACCCGATCTGGGCCTCGGCGTAGAGCAGCTTCAGGTCGGGGTGGCGCGCCAGAACGCCCGAGAACAAGAAGTCGACCATCGACACCGCGCTGTTGGTGTAGATGTTGGTGGCCTGTACCGCCTCGGGGGCATCCGCCGAGGTCAAAGTGGTCTTGGTCCCAGACCCGATGTGCATGCTCACCACGGTGCCGGTCTGAGCACAGGCGGCGAAGAACGGCTCCCAGTACCCCGAGTGGATCGACGGCAGGTTCAGCCACGCCGGGCACTCGCTGAACGCCACCGCCCGCACCCCTCGGGCGGCGTTGCGCCGCACCTCGGCCGCGGCTTCCCCGGCATCCCACAACGGCACCAAGCAGAGGGGAATCAGCCGGCCGCCGCTGTCGCCGCACCACTCCTCGACCATCCAGTCGTTGTAGGCCTTGACGCAGAGACGGGCGAGGTCGCGGTCGCCCGCTTCGAGGAAACGCTGACCACAGAACCTCGGGTAGTTCGGGAAGCACAGTGACGCCTGCACGTGGTTGACGGTCATGTCGGCGATACGGTCGGCCGGCTTCCAGCAGCCAGGGCGCATCTCGTCGTAGGTGATCCCCGCCATCGTGATCTCCTCGGGCGGGTATCCGGCCGCCGCGATCAGTCGCTTCACCGAGTACTGGTGGTCTTCGTAGAACCACCACGCCACCGGCGGGCCGTCGGCACCGGGCGCCTCGATGTACACGGCACCCACGAGGATCGGGTCGCCGGTCGGGTGGTACTCGACGCGCGGGCCGATCTCGCGGTACTTGGCCGGTAGCCGGCTGGTCCACAGGTCGGGAGGTTCCACCACGTGGTCGTCGACCGACACGATCCAAGGGATGTCAGCCATCTTGGCCTCCGTTGGTTGGTGAGGACGCGGCGGCGATGACGCCTCGCTCGACGAGGTGCCCGACGATCAGTTCGCTGCGCCGACGCTGGGATTCGAGCGCGACGGTTCGGGCGAGCTCGGCGTCGCCGGATCGGATGGCCGCCAGCAACTTGGCCGACCCGTCCCTCGCGGTGGCGACGCTCCCGTCGACCTCGGCGAAGAACCCCGAGGGGAGCAGCCGGCCGAGTGTGCGCAGCACGGCTCGGAGGCGCGACGACCCGCCGCGGGCGTTGATCTCACGGTAGAACAACACGGTGGCGGCATTGACGGCCTCGGGGTCCGAGGTGGCGGCGATCTCGTCGACCAGGCCGGCGAGCCGGTCGATCAACTCGGGATCGGGTGTCTCCGCGAGGCGGGCCGCGGCGAGCCCGTGGGTGAGCCCCACGATCTCGAAGTGGTCGCGGATCGACTGCGCGTCGAAGTCGCCAACATAGGCGCCGTGATGGGTTCGCGTGTCGACCAGGCCGTCGCGAGCCATGGCCTGGACCGCTTCGCGAACCGGCAGGCGGCTCACACCGAGCTCGGCGGCGATGGCGTCGATCGCAATGCGTTGACCGGGACGCAGGTGACCGTCGAAGATCTGGCGCCGCAAGTGTTCGGCCACCAGATCGCTCGTGACCGGGCGCTCGATTCGGGTTACGGTCGAGGTGGCCATAGTGGATACTGTATCCACTATGACGATCACGCCGCCGAATCCGGTCCTTCGCATCACGGGCGCGACCGAACTCGCCGACCAGCTCGTTCGCGAGGGGGTCGACGTCATCTTCGGCGTCCCGGGTGATCAGCTCATGACCGCGCTCCAAGCGCTGGCCGGCAGCGGCATCCGATACATCGTCACACGACACGAGCAGGCCACGACCTATATGGCCGATGGCTACGCGCGCGCCACCGGGCGCCCGGGCGTGGCGATGGTGGTACCTGGTGTCGGCGTCTACAACGCCGCGTCAGGCCTCGCCACGGCTTACGCGTGCTCGTCACCGGTGCTAATGCTCGCCGGCCAGGTCCCGAGCTCGGCCATCGGGCTCGACCTCGGCATGTTGCACGAGGTCCACGACCAGCTCGACATCGTGCGCCCGATCACCAAGTCGGCTCGCCGGGTCACCATCGCGGACCAGGTGGCGGCGACGGTTCACGAGGCGTTCGTCGCCATGACCACCGGTCGCACCCGTCCCGCCCACGTCGAGATCCCGCCCGACACGTTCGCCGCCGCCGCTACGACGTCGAGTGTCACCGATCGGGTCCCGCCGGCACCGACACTGCCCGACCCCGAGCGCATCGCCGCCGCGGCCGATGCGCTCGGTCGAGCCGAGCGACCGCTGGTGGTCACCGGCGGCGGCACCGTGTTGGCCGACGCATCGGTCGAGCTGAGATCCGTGGTCGAGCACCTCCAGGCTCTCGTCGTCGACACCCGCGAAGGCAAGGGTGGGTTCGACTCACGCCACCCGCTCCATGTCGGCACGGCGTGGGTCAACAAACGTCTGGCCCCCACGATCGCCGCCGCCGACGTGGTGCTCGCCGTCGGTACCCGCTTCGCGGCCATGGGCCTCGCTGCAGGGCAGACGCTGGTGCACATCGACGCCGACCCCGACCAGATCGGCCGTAACCATCCGGCCGACATCGCCGTCGCCGGCGATGCCCGCCTCGCCCTGGCCGCACTCCACGCCGCGCTGGTCGACCGCTGCGCCGCCCGTCCGAGCCGAGCCGACGAAGGCCGCGCCGTCAAGGCTGCCGCGCTCGCCGAGCTCCACGCCATCGGACCCCAGTTCGCCATGGTCGACGCTCTGCGCGCCGGCATCCCCGAGGACGGGCTGCTCGTCCCCGACACGACCACGATGGGCTACGCCTGCCACATGGCGTACCCGGCGTACCAGCCGCGCTCGTACTTCACGAACAGCTACATGGGCACGCTGGGCGCCGGCTACCCCACCGCGCTCGGCGTGAAGGTCGGCCGACCCGAACGGCCGGTCGTCACGGTCGTCGGCGACGGCGGCTTCCTCTTCTGTGCCACCGAGTTGGCCACCGCCGTGCAACACGACATCCACACCGTCACCGTCGTGTTCGACGACGGCGCCTATGGCAACTCCAACCGCGACCAGCGCGAGAACTACGGCGGCGCCGAGTACGGCACCGTCCTCCGGAATCCCGACTGGGTGGCGTTGGCTCGTGCCTTCGGCGCCGACGGCATGCTGGTCGACGACATCGGCAACCTCCCGGGCGCCATCGCCGAGGCCTGCGCTCACAACGGGTCCGTCGTGATCGCGGTGCCGATGGACCGCCTACCTTCGCCGTTCTAGCCGCGTTCTAGCCCCATCCTCACTGGAGTCCGCCGTGGCCAACGAGAAGATCTACATCCACGAGTTCATCGACATCATCGGCCACAACCGCGCCAACTACATGCACCACATGACCGCCAACTGGTCACCGATCGCCCAGGAGGCGCGCAACCAGCTGTGCTACGGCGTGTGGGGCACCGTCGGGACGACCCGCCGGTGGCCCGAGGTAGTGAACCTCTGGGAGGAGGACGGCTTCGACGGCATGGCGTCGTCGTTCCGCCACGAGTTCAACCACCCGTCGCTCCAGGACCCGGCGCTCGCGGCGTGGTGGGCCCGGGCGTCGCAGTTCCGGCGCTCGGGCGAGGACCGGCTGCTGATCCCCGCGCCGTGGACGCGGACGATCACCGAGCTGTGCGCCGACGGCGTACGGGGCGAGACCTACGCCCACGAGCAGGTCTACGTACAGCCGGGCCGGGCGTGGGAGTACCTCGAGCTGGTGCGCACCAAGGCCGTCGATCTCCACGCCCGGTTCGGTTGGACGCTCGCCGGGGCGTGGATCACGGCGATGAAGAACGACAGCGAGGCGTTCGTGCTGTGGGCCATCCCAACGTGGGAGGACTGGGCGGCGTTCGAGAAGGCCCAGTGCACCGACCCGGCCGTCACGGCGTGGCGCAACGACGCCGCGACCGTGGCCACCGACTGGCACCGGGTGCTGCTCGTCGACTCACCCCTGTCGCCGTTTCGCACCGGTCGCCAACCCACCGAGTCCGACCGCGACAGCTTCCAGCTACCCGATTGACCGGCGCGCTCTACCCGCCACGACGGTGTGATCAAGCGGTCGCGGTTTGCCCGGATGGTCTCGGGCCAACCGCCGTCGGTTTTAGCGGAGTTGGGGCCGGAGCGACGGGCCGGCTCCCTCCTGTCATCAGCCGAAGCAGGTCAGAGGTTCCAGACGCGGGCGGCGTTGCCCGAGACGATCAGCTCTCGCTCGGGCGCGGGCGTGTCGGCGAACATCTCCTCGACCAGGTGGCGCGACCGGGGCCAGCTCGACACCGGGTGGGGGTAGTCCGACGACCACATCACGTTGTTGATGCCGAGCCGCTCGTGGGCGTGGCGCACGGCGTCGGGCTCGTCGATGAACGTGACGTACACGTTCTGGTGGAAGTAGTGGCTGGGAAGGGTCGAGATCGCCGGGAACTCGTAGCCCTGCCGGGTCATCATGTCATCGACGATGTAAAGCCACCACGCCACCCAACCGAGACCGGGCTCGACGAAGACGACCTTGAGGTTCGAGAACCGCTCGAACACGCCGCCCATGATCCACATGCCGAACGCCTCGGCCGCCGACAGCGGGGTCATCGGCACGAAGATCCCCTTCTGGGGCGTGGGGTCGCGCCGGGCGATGTCGTCGAGAGCGGTGTTCATTCCGATGTGACAACAGATCGGGAGGTCCGCGTCGGAGATGGCGGTCCACAGCGGGTCGTAGCGGTCGTCCCAGTAGTCGGGCAGCCCGAGCTCGGCCGGGAACACCGGCAGCTGCAGCGACTTGCAACCGGTCGCCGCCGCCCACTTGACTTCGTCGACGGCGGCGGCGATGTCGTGGATGGGGATCTGGTACGACACGATCAGCCGAGCGGGATCGGCGCTGGCGAACTCGGCCAGGGCACTGTTGAAAGCGCGGGTCGACTCGCGCCATCCGTCCTTGATCATGTACAGGTACCGGAAGGCGCTGACCTCACAGTAGGTGACCGACGCTTCGACGCCGTCGGCGTCCATGTCGGCCAGCCGAGCTACGGGGTCGGTGTGACCAGCCCGGCCGGCGGCGGCATGGGTGCGGTTGCCGCCGATCCCCGAACCCTCGGGTACGGGACCGAAGCCGTTCTGGTCGCGCCACCGCTGGTTGGCCTCGACCGAGCGCAAGTCCTTGGTCGTGGCGACGAACGCCATCAGCCCGGCCATGTAGGCGTCGTGGAACCTCGGCGCCAGGTGGGCCTTGACCCGGTCGTGGCTCATGTCGGCGTGATCGTCAGACGAGATCAGGCGTTCGGCCGTAGCAGCGGTCACGGGAACCTCCGGTCGTCGTGCGCACAATGCTCCCACACTGACGCCCACGCGCTTCGGGCGCCACTCGAATCGCGCGTAAGCAGCCACCTCTGCGGTAGGCGAATTCGCGTTATTCGCAGGATCGGGGCATCAGGTGAAGCGGCGGAAGTGGACGTTTTGGACCAGGCCGATGGCGACCAGGGTGGTGATGACCGACGAGCCGCCGTAGGAGATGAGAGGCAGCGGGATACCGGTGACCGGCATCATGCCCATGTTCATGCCGATGTTCTGGAACAGCTGGAACACGATCATGGCGATCACCCCGACGCACACGAGCGTGCCGCTGCGGTCCGGAGCGAGGTTGGCGATGCGCCATATCCGCATCACCAGGACCGCGTACATCGACAGCAACAGCACGCCACCGGCGAAGCCGAGCTCTTCGCCGACGGCGGTGAAGATGAAGTCGGTCTGCTGCTCGGGGACTCGTCCGCTCTGAGTCTGGGTCCCGCTGAAGAGCCCTTCACCGCCGAGTCCGCCGTTGCCGATGGCGATCTTGGCCTGCTCGACGTTGTAGCAGGCCGCCGACTCTTCGGCGTCGCACTCTTCGTCGACGAAACTCCCGAGTCGATCGAGCTGGTAGGTCTCGAGCAAGCCGGTCCCGATCGCGAGCACGGTGACGAGCACGCCGAGTCCGAGCAGGGCGAGCAGGAGGCGACCGGACACGCCGGCGATCACCAAACCCACCACCAAGACGGCGACGTACACGAGCAGCGTGCCGACGTCGGGTTGCAGCAGGATCAGACCCATCGGCACTCCGGCCAGAGCGATGGCGGTGGCGACCGACCGAACCTCGGCCCCGTCTCGCCCGCCGAGCACGCTGGCCAGCAGCATGATCACCACGACCTTGCCGAACTCGCTCGGCTGGAGCTGCAGCGGGCCGAACCGGAACCAGGCCCGGGCTCCGTTGACCTCCTGGCCGACGGCCAACACCGCAAGCAGCATCAGGTTGATACCGCCGTAGCCGACCGACAACCACCCGAGGAGCCGGCGGAAGTCGACCACCGCGGCGACGTACGCGCCGATCAAGCCCAGCACGATCGCGACCAGCTGGCGCTGGACGTACGCTGTGTTGGCGACGTCGCCGGTACCCCGGGTGGTCGAGAACACCATCAGGCAACCGAACACGGCGAGCGCGAGCGTGGTGAGGATGAGCAGGTAGTCGACCTGGGTCCAGCGCGCCGGCCCGTCGGATTTGGTCGACGTGGCGCCGGGGCTCGGCGCCCGGGTGAGGACGTTCACGACTCGTCCTCGCCTTGGTCGGGGACGGGCGCCTCGCAGATGGCGGCGAGCCGTGCGGCGTCGACGGGGGGCTCGGCGACCGCTGGGGGTGAGGTCGTGGTGGTGGCCCCGGGGACGGTCGTGGTCGTCGTGGTGGTGCCGGACTCCTCGGCCTCGAGCGCCTGCTCCAGCTCGAACAGGAAGTCGTCGCACTGGGCCAGCTCGGCCGCGGTGGGAGCGGGAGGGACCCGATCCTCCGAGATCGCCTGGAAGAGGCGTCCCGCCATCGGTGCCGCGGTACGGCTGGCGAAGCCGGACTCTTCGAGGACGATGGCCATGGCATAGGCGGGCACGGAATCGAGAGCGGTGCCGGCGGCCACGTTGGGAGTGGGCCCGAAGGCCGCAAACCAGGCGATGTCGGCCTTGCCGTCCTTTTCGGCCGTGCCGGTCTTTCCAGCCACCGGCCACCCGAAGATGTCGTGGCTGGCGTTCTGGATCCCCTCACCGGGAAGGTTGAAGGCCTCGAACGCAGTTCCACCGGTGTCGGAGGTGACCCCGACGAGACCGCTCAGGATCGGGTCGCGGATCTCCGGCGGCAAGTCGACGGTGCCGGCGACGCGCGGCGCGAACTCGCGCACCACGTTGCCGTCGGAGTCGACAACCCGCGCTGCGACGTTGGGCGCGTAGCGGGTCCCGCCGTTGGCGAACGTGGCGTAGGCGTTGGCCAGCTGGAGCGGCGTCGTCAGCATCTCGCCCTGGCCGATGGCCAGGTTCACGGTGTCACCGGGGAACCAATCGCCGCGGGCGAACAGGTGTGGGCTGTCGGCGAACCGCTCGCGGTAGAGCTCGGCGTCGGGCACCAGGCCCGGGCCCTCGGTGAGCAGGGCCACGCCGCTCGGGCTGCCCATCCCGAAGTCGCGCGCGGCGTACTGGATCTCCTCGTCGTCGAACTCGGTGCGGATGAAGAATTCCTCGCCGATGCGGTAGTAGTACGAGTCCGACGACACAGTGAGGCTGCGGGGCAGATCGATGCCGGTGTACACCGCCTCCTCGGAGTTTCGGAAGCGGCAGGTGTCGACGGCCTCGGCCTGGGTCTCGCAGCTGATGAGCGTGTAGACCGGCCCGTGGTCGATGGCCTCCTGCCACCCGCGGGGGTAGATGGCGTCGAGCAGACCGGTGCGCATCGCCGCATAGGCGGTGATGAGCTTGAACGTGGAACCCGGCGGGTACGCGGCCTGGATGGCCCGGTTGAGGATCGGCGCGTGGGCCGCGGGGCTGCGCAGGGCGTCGAACTCGACCTGGGAGATGCCGCCGATGAAGGACTCGGGGTCATACGTCGGGTACGACGCCATGGCCCGGACCGTGCCGTCACGGGGGTCGAGTACAACCGCCGCACCGGCTGGCGCCACGAAGTCGGGATCGGTCGGGTCGTCTTTTTCCTGGCTCCGGGCCAGCTCCAGGGACCGGACCAGCTCCTCTTCGACCAGGGCTTGCAAGTCGATGTCGATGGTGAGCACGACGTCGCTGCCCGGCACCGGGTCGCGTCGTTCGGCCAGGATCTCGCGGATCACGTTGCCCGACACGTCGACCTCGTAAACCCGCTGGCCGGGGATGCCGCGCAGGTCGTCCTCGAAGATGGCCTCGATCCCGGTCTTACCGATCTCGTCGCTCGGCGCGTAGATCTTGTCCGTCGGGTCGGGGGCGCCAAATCGGAGGTTGCGGACGTCGAGCTCGCCCTGGGTGATGGCGCCGACATAGCCGAGCACGTGCGCGGCCAGGTTGCCGTAGGGATAGTCGCGCACGACGGTCTGGGTGACCTCGATGCCAGGGAACTCGTCGCGGTGCTCGCCCAGGTACACGAGCAGGGACGGATCCACGTCGAGGGCGAGGATGGCGTTGTCATACCGGGTGTCCGACCCGCGAACGATGCGGTCCTCGAGGTCGGTGACCTTGACCAGCTCCTGCTCGGCGTTGTCGTTCACGAGCACGGCGAGCCGGGTGAGCATTGCCGTGCGCTCAGCGCCGACAGGGAGGGCGTCTTGCAACACGTTGATGTCCACCGTCACGGCGGTGGTCTGGCGGTTGTCGACCAGCACCCGACTGTTGACATCGAGGATCCGGCCGCGAGGCGCCTGGATGGTGACCGTCTCGGTGGCCAGCTCGGTGGCCACCTCCTCGAACTCCTGGCCGTTGAGCACCTGGAGATACCACATGCGGGCAGCCAACGTGACGAGCAAGGACACCAGGACGACCGCGAGCACACGGAGCCGGAAGGCGGGCGCGTCGTTCACGCCTGGAAGTCGAGTCGATCGTTCATGAGTCCAGCAGGGCCGGGCCGCGCGGAAACGATACTAGCAGCCTCGGGGCTCGCGCCCCGGCGGCGATCAGGCACCGCCGTCTCGCCGGCGGGCCCGGTCGTGGCGTCCGAGCAAGGGGTCGACCGCCCACTGGACGGGCGCAGAGACCAGAGCGCCGAGAATCGCGCCGACGATGCCGACGATGATCACGATCCGCGGGAGCCGGCCGTCGACCAGGTCCTGGCCGATGACCTCGCCGGCGAAGGCATGGGCGCCGGTGAGCGTCGCCGCCCCGAGCCCGCCGGCGCCGGCCGACAGCCACCACGCCGGCTCGTGCAGCGTGCCCTGGACCGAACCCACCACGTAGGCACCCGATGCGTAGACGATCGCCGACAACCCGAACGGTGTCGTGAGCCACGCGTCGTAGAGCAACCCACCGACGAACCCGCAGTACAGACCCGCCTCTGGGCCTCCGTAGAGCCCGGCGATGACCGCCATGACCACCACCAGCTCGGGGCTCACACCATCGAACCGAAGGTCGACCATCAGCGTGGTCTGAACAACGGCACCGGCGACGCACAGGGGCACCATCCGCAGCAGGTATCCGCCGATCGCCGGCCAGCGGCTCACCCTTCGCCGGTCCCGACCGGCGCCGGTGCACTCGTGGTCGTCGTGGTCGTGGACGAGGTTCCCGGTGGCGCGGTCGTCGACGGACCCGACGGCGGGGCCGTCGATACGACCGGGTTGTCGGGCCCGAGGATGACCTCGACGGGATCGGGCGCCGTGTAGATCACCACGTTCACGAACTCGAGCTCGTCGATGTTGCCGGCCAACTCCACCCGAGCGGTCCGGTTCTCGCCGGTCCCGGTCAGACGCACGACGCCGATCGGCACGCCCTGGGGGTACAGGCTCCCGTCGTCGGGACCGGCGGTGGTAACGATCTCGCCGTCGATCACGTCGTCGATCGACCCGGTGAGGATCAACCCGACCTCGCCATCGGCACCGATTCCTTCGGTGAGCGCCGTCAGCCCCGACTCGCTCAGCCGGACCCCTATCCGCACGCCGGGATCGGTCAGAAGCACCACGATCGACGTCGAGGCGTCGACTTGTTCGAGCACGCCCACCATCCCGGCCCCGTCGATGACGGCCATCCGCGGGGCGAAGCCGTGGTCCGCACCGCGGCTGAGCTCGACCCGAAACGGGCTGAAGTTTCCGCTCGCACCCCGCTCGACGCGGGCAATCACGAGCGGGTAGTCGATTAGGAACGTCACGTCGGCCTCGCGCAATCGAGCGAGGGTGGCGGCATCGATCCCGTCGGCGAGCGCCCGCCCCTCAGCCGCGGCCAGCCGCTGACGTAGCTCGCGGTTCTCGTCCTCGAGGTCGTCGTAGTTGAACAGCCGGTCCCACGCGCTCGCAACGGGATCGGTGACCGCGGTGACCGCCGATCGCAGCGGCTGGAGCGCCTCGCGCACCCCGCGCTGAACGCGGTCGAGCGGACCAAAGCCGCGCAAGTCGAGCGACACGAACGTGATGGCGACGAGCAGAGCGATCACCAACACCCGCCGCGGGCGGGTAGGCCCATCCATCGTGACGGGTTACCCCTGCGAGGACGAGATCAGTACGCCCTTCATGGCGCTGAAATGCTCGAGCGACTGGCCGGACCCGAGCACGACCGCGTGGAGCGGGTTGGGAGCGAGGTGTACTGGCATGCCCGTGTCGTAGGCGATGCGCGAATCGAGCCCGACGAGAAGCGCCCCGCCGCCGGCGAGGGTGATGCCGCGCTCCATGATGTCGGCCGCCAACTCAGGCGGCGTGCGGTCGAGGGTCGACTTCACGGCGTCGGAGATGGCGTTGAGCGGCTCCTGGAGCGACTCGCGGATCTCCTCGGTGGTGACGACGATGGTCTTGGGAAGCCCGGTCACGAGGTCGCGACCGCGGATCTCGGCCCGGATCTCCTTCATCAGGTCCCAGCCTGACCCGAGGTTGATCTTGATGTCCTCAGCCGTGCGCTCGCCGAGCGCCAAGCTGTACTCCTTCTTGATGTACTGGATGATGGCGTCGTCGAACTCGTCGCCACCGATGCGCGACGACTCAGACGCCACGACACCGCCGAGGGAGATGACTGCCACCTCGGTCGTGCCGCCGCCGATGTCCACGATCATGCTGCCGGTGGGCTCATGGACCGGGAGGCCGGCGCCGATCGCCGCGGCCATCGGCTCCTCGATGATGTACGCGGGCTTACGGGCCCCGGCGAGCTCGGCGGCGTCCTGCACGGCGCGCTGCTCGACGGGCGTGCAACCCGACGGCACGCAGATGACCATGCGGGGCCGGGCCCACTTGCGCTGGTGCACCTTCTGGATGAAGTAGCGGAGCATCTTCTCGCAGACGTCGAAGTCCGCGATCACGCCGTCGCGCAGCGGCCGGATGGCTTGGATGTGGCTCGGTGTGCGGCCGATCATGCGCTTGGCTTCGTGGCCGACAGCGAGAGGCCGACCGTCGTGGATGTTGATGGCTACGACCGACGGCTCGTTCAAGACGATGCCTTCGCCGCGGACGTAGACGAGCGTGTTCGCCGTCCCCAGATCGACCGCCATGTCGCGGCCGACGATGCCACCGAATGCGCTCAACACACTGTCGCCCATGGGGCACGCCCTTTCACCAGGTCGGTCGCGGCCGTGATCGTCGGGTGGCGAGCATGACGGCGTGATCCCGGGGAATGGTCGGGGGCCAACCCAGGGGCGGGCCCTACTCCTGGCCTTAGTGTAGTCACATTTCGTAAACCAATCGCAACGTCACCGCGATCACCGCCGATCAGAGCCGCGGAAAGAAGATTGCGATCTCACGCTGTGCCGAGGCGGCACTGTCTGAGCCGTGGACCAGGTTCTCGGTGACGATGAGCCCGAAGTCGCCCCGGATGGTGCCCGGTGCGGCCGTCGTCGGGTTGGTCGGGCCCATCATTCCCCGCACGACCGCGAAGGTGTCGTCGGGTCCTTCGAGCACAACGAGCACCGCCGGAGACCGCGACATGAACGCCACCAGCTCGGGGTAGAACGGCCGCTCGACATGCTCGGCATAGTGCTCGGCCAAGGTGTCGGCGCCGAGCAGTCGTTGCTCGAGGGCGACGATCCTCAGCCCCTTGCGCTCGAACCGGCCGAGGATCTCGCCCACCAGGCCGCGTTCGACGGCGTCGGGCTTGCAGATGACAAACGTGCGATTCACGGGGCCAGAGGGTACCGGGGTGGATACCGATCACCGCCGGGCAAGCGCAGCCCGAGCCGCGGCGAGCACGTAGAACGTCCCCGTCACCACCACCGCGTCCGCGCCGTCGGCCAGCGCCAGGGCCCGGGCGACCGCATCGCCGGGGTCGGCGAAGACCTCCACTTCGGCCCCGAGCCGCTCGGCGGCCCGGCCCAACTCGGCGCCCGGGATGGCCCGGGGCGAATCGGGCGTGCAAGCGATCACCAGCTCGGCGTCGCCTACACCAAGCGCGGCGAGGACCTCGTCGGGATCGCGGGGTCCGAGCATCCCCAGCACGAACAGCATCCTTACCCCGCGGGGCAGCGACTCGTCGATCGTGCGTCGCAGCGCCGCGGCGGCATCGACGTTGTGGGCCCCGTCGAGCACCACCAGCGGACGTCGGTGGACGATCTCGAAGCGACCCGGCAACCGGACGGAGCGAAGACCATCGCGGACCAGGTCCTCATCGAGGGCCGCGTCGAAGAGCGCCTCGACCGTCGCCACGGCGATCCCGACGTTGTCGCCCTGATGCGATCCGTGGAGGGGAACCAACAGATCGCTGTACGTCGCGTGGGGGGTGCGAATGTCGACCAACCGGCCGCCGACCGCCGCCTTGTTGGCGACGCAGGCGAAATCGACCCCCCGTACGAGCGTCCGCGCCGGCCCCTCGGCGAGGAAGATCGACGTCAGGTCCGGCGCGGTCTCACCGAGCACGAGCGTCGACTCGGGCTTGATGATCCCGGCCTTCTCCCTCGCCACGGCGCGGCGCCATTCGCCTTGACCGTCGGTGTGGTCCTTGCCGACCGACGTGACGACGGCGACATCGGCATCGATGACGTTGGTTGCATCGAACCGGCCGAGCAGTCCAACCTCGATCACGCCGACATCGACGGCATGGTCGGCGAACCACGAGAACGCCGCGGCGGTCAGGATCTCGAAATACGACGGCGGCGCGTCGAGCAGCGGCTCGAGGCGGGCGATGTCGGCGATCGCCGCCGCCAGCTCGTCATCGGGGATGAGCTCGCCGTTGCTGCGGATGCGCTCGGACAAGCGCTCGACATGGGGGCTGGTGTAGGTACCGACGTGTAGTCCGGTAGCGGTGAGCAGGGCCGACGCCATGTGACACACCGAGCCCTTGCCATTGGTGCCCGTTACGTGGATCGATCGGAACGACGCTTGCGGCTCGGCCAGCAGATCGGTGAGCTGACGCATCGAATCGAGCTTGAGACCCTCGATTCGCCCAGCTCTCGCTTCGAGGTTGACGTGCTGGTCGAGGTAGGCGACCGCCTCGCGGAAATTCACGAGACCGGCGCGAGGCTACGACGCGGCGCGGCGCGGCGGGGCGGCACGAGGCCGGGCGCGAGAGCCCATGACCAGCTTCGGCGACTTCTCGCCTCGCACCACATCGGCATCGACGATGCAGCGCACGATGTCGTCGCGCCCGGGCATGTCGAACATGACCTCGAGCAGTACCTCCTCGAGCAGGGACCGCAGGCCCCGCGCGCCGATGCGTCGCTTGAGCGCCAGCTCGGCCACGGCCGCGAGCGCATCGATGCTGAACTCCAATTCGACCTCTTCGAGCTCGAACAGGCGCTGGTACTGGCGGACCAGGGCGTTCTTCGGCTCTGTGAGCACCCGGATCAGGTCCTCGCGGGTGAGGTTGTCGAGCGCCCCGACAACCGGGAGTCGGCCGATGAACTCGGGGATCAGGCCGTAGGACATGAGGTCCTCGGGCTGGAGCTGGCGGTAGGTGTCGGCCAGGTTCTTCTCCGATGGGGTCCGGATGTCGGCGAGGAAACCGGTCCCGCTGCGCCCGACGCGGTTCTCGATCACCGAGTCCAGCCCGGCGAACGCGCCGCCGCAGATGAACAAGATGTTCGTGGTGTCGATCTGGATGAACTCCTGGTGGGGATGCTTGCGCCCACCCTGGGGTGGCACCGAGGCCGTGGTGCCTTCGAGGATCTTGAGAAGCGCCTGCTGCACGCCCTCGCCGCTGACGTCGCGGGTGATCGACGGGTTCTCGCTCTTCCGGGCGATCTTGTCGATCTCGTCGATGTAGATGATCCCGGTCTCGGCCTTCTTGACGTCGTAGTCGGCGGCCTGGATCAACTTGAGCAGGATGTTCTCGACGTCTTCACCCACGTAGCCGGCTTCGGTGAGCGCGGTGGCGTCGGCGATGGCGAACGGCACGTTCAGCATGCGGGCCAGCGTCTGAGCGATGAGGGTCTTGCCGCAACCGGTCGGCCCGATCAGCAAGATGTTCGACTTGGTCAGCTCGACCTCGTGGTCCCGGCCGCCGCTGTGCTGGACCCGCTTGTAGTGGTTGTACACGGCGACCGCGACGATCATCTTCGCCCGGGCCTGCCCGATGATGTAATCGTCGAGGAACGAACAGATCTCGCGCGGCTTGGGGAGCTCACCGAGCCCGACGTCGGCGCCCTCGGAGAGCTCCTCCTCGATGATCTCGTTGCAGAGGTCGATGCACTCGTCGCAGATGTAGACGCCGGGGCCCGCGATGAGCTTCTTGACCTGTTTCTGCGACTTGCCACAGAACGAGCACTTCAAGAGCTCACCACCTTCACCGAACTTGGCCACGCTGTCGTCCTTCCCGATCGGACCCTGGACAGTAGCGGAGTCGTCAGTCGACGGCCCGGATAGCTCCGGTCGTGTCGACCAGGCCACGGGCCTCGATCACCACGTCGATGATGCCGTACACCTTGGCTTCCTCTGCGGTCATCACGAAGTCACGGTCGGTGTCGTGGGCGATCTTCGACGCTTCCTGGCCGGTGTGACCGGCCAGGAGCTCTTCGAGCTGAGCCTTGAGCCGCTGGATCTCGCGTGACGCGATCTCGATGTCGGAGACCTGGCCCTGGGCCCCCGCGTAGGGCTGGTGGATGAGGATCCGCGAGTGCGGCAGCGCCAGGCGCTTGCCCTTGGTGCCCGCCGCTAACAGCACCGCGGCCGCCGACGCGGCCTGACCGAAGCAGATCGTGGTGATGTCGGGCCGCACGTAGCTCATCGTGTCGTAGATGGCGAACATGGCGTTGATGTCGCCGCCCGGCGAGTTGATGTACAGGTTGATGTCGCGCTCGGGGTTCTCGGACTCGAGGTGCAACAACTGGGCGCAGATCAGGTTGGCGACGGTGTCGTCGATCGGCGTGCCGAGGAAAACGATGTTCTCCTTCAGCAGCCGGGAATACAGATCAAACGCTCGCTCGCCGCGGTTCGTCTGCTCGACCACGGTAGGGACCAGGTAGTTCTGAGCGTTCATCACGATTCATCCTCGGTGTCGTCGGTCGCTGGGTCGTCGGTCGCTGGGTCGTCGGTCGCGGCGTCGTCGGTCGCGGCGTCGTCGGTCGCGGCGTCGTCGTCGTCCTCATCGGTCTCGGTCTCGTCGATGATTAGGTCGTCCCACGACACGGCGATGCCTTCGGGGTCGACGATCGAGCAGTTCTCCAACAGCCAGTCGAAGGCCCGGCGCTTGGCCAGGTCGGACCGTACGGCCTTTTCGTAGCCGGTGTCGCTGAACTGCTCGATCAGCTGGTCGGCATCGCGGTCGGCCTGGCCGGCGGCGGTCTCGATCTCGGCCCGATAGTCCTCGTCGGTGGGCCACAAGTCCTCGGCGGTGGCGACGGCTCGCAGCGCCAGGTCGAGCCGCACGGCACCGGTCGCCGAGGTCCGCATCTCCTCACCGAACGCCTCGGGGCTACGGCCGGTGACCTCGAGGTACTGCTGGAACTCGATGCGCTGGGCCTGGAGTCGCTGACCCAGCTCGTTCAATCGGTCGTTGAACTCGCTCGCCACCATGGCGGTGGGCACCTCGTCGGTAACGAGCGCAGCCAGGGCCTCGGCCAGCTTGTCGCGCACCGCCATCTGACTCTGGATACGCCGGATGCGGCCGTACTGCGCCTTGAGGGACTCGCGAAGCTCGGCCAGGGTCTCGAACTCGGATGCCTCGGACGCGAATTGATCGTCGGCATCGGGGAGCACCAACTCCTTCACGCCCTTGACCACGATCGTGAAGTCGATCTCACCGCCCTCGTCGGGATCGGGGTGGGGGGCGATGAAGTCGAGGGTGTCGCCCGTCGAAGCGCCGCGAAGGTTCTCGTCGATCTCGGGCACGACCGCACCACTGCCGACCCGGTAGTCGTAGTCCGTAGCGGTGAGACCGGGGACCGGTTCGCCATCGACGCGGCCCTCGATGTCGATCGTGACATGGTCGCCATCGCTCGCCGGCCGCTCGACCGGGGCCAGGTCGCCGTACTGCGCTCGGAGCCGGTCGACGTGGCCCTCGATGTCGGCGTCGGTCAGCTCGGGCGACGGCACCTCGATGGTGAGAGTCCCGTAGCCCTCGACCTGCACACAAGGCCGGACCTCGACGACGGCGTCGAAGGTCACCGGGCCGCCCTCGGCGCCGTCGGTGATCTCGATCTCGGGCGGAGCGATCGGGTCGACGTCGTTGTCGACAACGGCGCGCGCGTAGGCGTTGGGTAGGGCGTCACGCAGCGCCTGCTCGCGGGCGTAGCCGGCCCCGATCCGAGCTTCGAGCACCCTGCGGGGGACCTTGCCGGGCCGGAAGCCGGGGATCCGGACCTCCTTGGCGATCTCCTTGAAGGCGGCATCGACCGCCTTGTCGATGACTTCCTGGTCGACTGCGATGGTGAGCTTGACCCGCTTGTCGTCGAGCTCGATGACCGTGCTGTTCATACGAGCCGGGAGTCTACCGGGGGCCTCCGGAACACCCGCGGGCTCCAACCGCGCCGATACAGTAAGCGCCCACGCGGCTGTAGCTCAATGGTTAGAGCCCCTGCCTTCCAAGCAGGCTATGCGGGTTCGATTCCCGTCAGCCGCTCACCGTCACGTGGTCGCGCCGGGCAGACGATCGCCAACGTCTCTGCCGTGACATGGTCGGCGACCGGCGGCGCGACCCCCTTCCTCACGAGCGCGGCGCCGCGTCGCCCCTGCTTGCGCCGTCCGGTGTTCTGAGTGCCGGCTCACGGCGGTCCGGCCCGCGCTGGTTGTCGCTGACTGTTTCGGCGGTCACGCTTGTGGTCGTGTTGGTGGCGGGTGTAGTCGTGTTCGGCTCGGTCGATCATCGCCTGGGGTAACTGCCACGTGCCGCGGTGGAGCTGCGTGTGGTGATAACGACACAACAAGACGAGGTTGTCGACGTTGGTCGGCCCGCGCCGTGGGCCCCACCATTCGATGACGTGGTGGGCGTCGCACCACGTCGGTGGTGCGGTACATCCAGGGTGCACGCAACCGCGGTCGCGGATGGCGAGCGCTCGGCGTTGTGCCCGGTTCACGATCCGGGTCTGGCGGCCGATGTCCAACACCTCGCGCGCCGAGTTGACCAACGCCGGATACAAGTCGGCGTCACACGCCAACGTGCGGGCGAGCGACGGTGGGATCGCGCCGCCGGTCTCATACATGCACACGGAGCGTTCGTGTAGGCCGGTCGTGAGGGTGTCGTAGTCGACGAGGACCCCGATGCTGACCCTCGGCAGCAAGGACAACCCGTCATGCCCGCAAACACACGGCGGTTCGGCCGGAGACTTCGGCGGCGCAGCGGGTTCCGGGGCCGGCTCGTCGGGGTCACCAACCGGCTCGCGGACGCCGACCGCTGGTTTGGTGGTGCAGATGGCGGTGAGT
>CAYMJU010000004.1:0-13332 GCA_964390555.1 uncultured Acidimicrobiales bacterium
GTGGAGTTCGCGGTGCAGCTCCTCCAACTCGTCCACGGTGGCCGCGATCCTGCCGTGAGGTCGCCCAACACGCTGCTGGCGTTGCACCAGCTCGTCAGGGCGGGGCACCTCGGGGCCCGCGACGCCGAGCACCTCGGCGTGGCCTACCGGTTCCTTCGCACCGTCGAACACCGCCTTCAGTTGCGCGACGAGCGCCAGACCCACGAGCTCCCGACCACCGCCGAAGGATGGGACCGGCTGGCCCGAGTGATGGGCCACACGGACGGACCCGGCGAGAGCGCGGCCGACGGATTCCGGGCCCAGCTCGAGCGTTACCGGTCGTCGGTACGCGAGATCCACCATCGCGTGTTCCGGCGCCCGACGATCACCGCCCTGCTCGACTCGCGACCCGTCGACGAGGGGGACCTCGCGCCCCGACTGGCCACCCTGGGCTTCAGCGAGCCCGACCGCGGCGCCGAGCTGTTCGAGCGCATCAGCGGCGGACAAAGTCCAGGCGCCCGGCTGCTCCGTGAGCTCGCTCCCCTCGTCCTCGCCGACCTGGCCGACGCGGTCGACCCCGATCTCGGCCTGCTCCGCTTGAGCTGGATCATCGACGGCCCGGCGCGTCGCGATCGACTGCTGGAGGCGTTCCGCGAGTCGCCGACGTTGATCTCGCGAGCCTGCCGGTTGCTCGGTTCCAGCGCGGCGGTCACCAGTGCGCTGCGATCTGATCCCGCGGTGATCGACGTCCTAGGGATCGACGTCGCGTCGCCCGATCCCGGCTCGCTCGCCCGAGAGATCACCGAACTCGAGGCGGACGACGACCCCAAGGCCGTCCTTCCGGTCATCCGTCGAGAGCAGGCTCGCCTCGCCGCCGCCGCCCTGCTCGACGGGGCGACGCCGGCCATGGTTGGGGAAGCGCTGACCCAGCTCGCTGAGCACAGCCTCGGATCGGCTCTCGCCCAGCTCGATCTCGGCGTTCCCATCGCGGTGATCGGGCTGGGGCGGCTCGGCACCCGGGATCTGTCGTTCCACTCGGACCTCGACGTCATCGTCGTCTGCGATCCCGACGAGCCCGCGGACGTCAACGTGGTGGAACGCGCGGTGCAGCGCCTGGTCGCCCGGTTCGATGACCCCGGACAGGGCGGCCGGATCTGGGAGATCGATTGCCGGCTCCGGCCCGAAGGGGCGAACGGCCGCATGGCGCCGTCGCTCGCCAGCTGCGCCCGCTACTACGCGCCGACCGGGCGGGCTCAGCTGTGGGAGTACCAGGCCCTCATCCGGGCCCGGACCGTCGCCGGTGACGGTCCGCTCGGGCAGCGCTTCATCGAGCTGATCGAGCCGCGCGTGTACCCCGAGGGTGGGCTCACCCCCGACGAGCGCGCCGAGTTCATCCGGATGAAACGCCGGATCGAGAACGAGCGACGGCCGACGGGGCCAGCGGGGCGGCGGAACCTCAAGCTCGGACCGGGCGGCCTGATAGACGTGGAGTTCGCCGTGCAACTCCTCCAGATCGAGCATGGCCACAACGTGCCGACGCTTCGCGGCTTGGGGCCGCTCCGGGCCCTGCCGATCCTCGTCGATCAGGGTGCGATCGAGAGCGCGATTGCCGCCCGGATGGCTGAGGCCTACGAGCTGTGCGAACGGCTGCGGAACATCCGGCACCTGCACCGCGCCAAAGACGCCGACACCATGCCCGACGACCCCGCCGACGCGGCCGCCTTCGCCGAGCTGGCCGGGTTCACCGACGCCGACGAACTCGCAGCCACGATCACCGACACGCTCGGGGCGAGCCGAGCGGTAACCGAATCGGTCCTCGGTTCCTGAGCATTCAGAGGCCGGTGGGCCAGGTGCCGGACAAGCCGCGGGAGACCCACGTAGCGGCGGCCACCGCGGCAAGCACCGAATCGCACCCGTTGATCGGCTCGCCGGTGCTCGGAACGATCCGTACGCGCACGGGTGGAAGATCGGCAGCCTTGACGATGCCGAACGACCGCACGGTCAGATCGTTCACCTCGCCGCCCTCATCGACGGTCAACGCCTCGCTGGTCACCAGGCTGAAACCGGCGTGGGCCGCGCCGATCGCGTAGGACCTCAGCACCACCAGGTCGAGCGGCCGCCCGGCGTCGATCTCGACGTCGATCCCGTCGACGCCGACACGGGCCCGAGCGGTACCCGCGCTGGGCGCGGCGACCGTCACCCACCCGTCCACTTCGGCGAGGGCGGCCAGCATGGCGATCGGTTCGAGCCAGCCGGCGCCTCGGATGGCCAGCGATGTCGGCGGCCCGGGCACGTCGACCTCGTCGATGACCAGCCCGGGAGCGACCGAGGCGACCAGTTCCACGACACCCGGGGTCCGCACGACCCGCATCACCCCGGTCCCGTCGGGTCGGAGCCCAATGGCGACCGGCGGACGCTTGGGGCCCCACCGCACCGTGTCCTCGCGCGACCAGAGAGCGAGCACCGGGCGACCGTGCCGGTCGGCGAGCTCACGTGCTGCCGCTGGTACCGGCGAGGTGGACTTGGCCCCGAATGCGCCGCCGTTGGCGAGGGGAGAGACCGGTTCGCCGCCGGGGTCGCACCACGAGGCGTCGGTCTCGAGGTAACCCGGCTCGGTCCAGCAGGTCTTCAGTGTCGCTACCCACTCGCCAGCAGGGAGAGCGAGCGGCGGAGCGGCGCCCAACGTCGTGCGTCGGCCCTGGATCTTGCCGGCCCGCTGCCGGGCCTCCTCGATCGTCTCGCCCGTAGCCCAGCCACCAGCTCCGTCCGGTACGGCGACAAGTGCACCCCTGGGCGAGGTGTCGGCGGCGAACCCGGCGGCGCCCTGGGCCACATCGGGGCCGACCCGCTGGCCGGTTCGGCCCTCGATCCCGGCGCGGTAGGCCGCCGCCACGAGGTCGCGGGTCTCGGGCGCAGGCTCGCGCCCGACCCGGATCGCCCACGCCGTCTCGATGGGTTTCCACCCGGTGCAGCGGCAGAGGTGGGCGGCCAGCGCCCGGTGCACCTCGGCCAGCGACGCATCGGGCGACCGGCGCTCGAGGGCGCAGAGCCGCACCACGATGCCGGGAGTGCAGAACCCGCATTGGCTGGCCCCAGCATCGACGAACGCTCGAGTCCAGCAGTCGAGCTCGATCGGGTCGAGCCCGTCGAGCGTGGTCACGGCTCGCCCGGTGACCCGCCGAAGCGGCGTCACACAGGCCACCCGGGCCTGGCCGTCGACGAGCACCGTGCAGCACCCGCATTGCCCCTGAGGCGAGCAGCCGTCCTTCGGCGACCGCACACCCAATCGGTCGCGCAGCGCTCCCAGCAGCGATCCTCCGTCGTCGGGGGCCTCGGCATGTCGGCCGTCGAGGGTGAACGAGATGGTGCCGGCCGAGCCCGCGGCGTCGAAGTCCACCCGAGGAGGTTAGGTTCGGGCCATGAAGATGACGCGCTGGCTGATCGGCATGCCCGAACGTCGCATGGGTCGTCGTTCGTTCCTGGTGGGGGCGACCGCGGCGGGGCTCATGGCCGCGTGCGGAGGGGACGACGACACCGCCACCGGCGAGTTCCAGCTCGACGTCGAGGGATCCGATGGCGCGGTCCTGCTCCGTCCCGTGTTCCCCCAAAGCGGCGTGTGGGTGGCCGGCATCCCCCAGCGGCTGCCGTTCGTCCTGGTCGACGAGTTCGGTCCTCTCCGCGAGGACGCTGCGCCAGAGACGATCGAGGTCGAGGTCCGCTCGGGCGACCAAGTCGTATCGACGGCGACCCTTGCTCGCGGTCGCGTGGTCACGCCGTTCTATGCGCTGGTCGCCACCTTCGATGCGCCCGGAATCTACGAAGTGGCGATTCCGGGGTCGACCTCGCCGATCGCGGTAGAGCTGCATGACCGGAGCGACGTGGCGCTGGTCCAGGTCGGCGACGCGTTGCGCTCCGTCGTCACCCCCACGCTCGACGACGACCGCGACGTCGATCCGATATGCACGCGCACCCCCGAGTTCTGCCCGTGGCACGACGAATCGCTCGCCGACGTGGTGGCTGCGGGTCGCCCGCTGGCCCTGATGATCTCAACGCCCGGGTTCTGCCAGACCGACGTGTGCGGGCCGGTGCTCGAACTGCTCAGCGGCCTCGCGCCCGAGTACCCCGAAGTGACGATCGTGCACGCCGAGGTCTACGCCTACCCGGCCGAGGTCGGTCGGGTCGACGAACCCGAGCTGACCGAGGCCGTGGCCACGTACTCGCTCAGCTACGAGCCGACGCTGATCGTCGCCGACGCGAGTGGGACGGTGACGGCGCGCCTCGATTTCACGTTTGACGCCGCCGAGATCGCTGCCGCTTTGGCCACGGCCACCGCCTAGCAGCGTCCGCCAGTAGCCGCAGGTTCGGCTATTCGAACGACGCCGTCTCCCGCTCTTTGTCGCCTTCGGCGACCGGGCCGCTCGGGCCCGTAGGCACGCGGGCCGGCGGCGCGGGGTTCAGCAGAAGCTCTGGCCGCAGCCGCAAGTGCGCTGCGCGCTCGGGTTGTTGATCGAGAACCCGGCACCCTGGAGGCCGTCCTTGAAGTCGAGCGTGGCGCCCTCGAGTAGCTGGGCGCTCGACGGGTCGACGATCACGACGACGTCGCCGTAGTTCGCCTTGATGTCGTCAGAAGCGACATCGGTGTCGAAGAACATCTCGTAGCTGTAGCCCGAGCAGCCGCCGGGACGGACCGAGACCCGCAGGGCCAACGCCTCGTCGCCCTCGGCGCGGATCAACTGGCTGACCTTGCTGGTCGCGGTTTCGGTCAAAGTGATCATGGGTGCGCTCCTCGGAACGTGACGTTTCCAGTGTAGATGGCAAGCGAGCGCGATGGCGTGTCGACCGGCCAGAGGGGAACCGGGCCAGAGGGGAACCGGGCCGCCGGTAGGATTGGAGCTGTGAAGGGAACGGAGCGACCGAGCGGCGCACTGGCGGGCGCATGACGGACGAGGGCGAGACCGCGGTCGGCACTCCGCTCGGTGGGCGGCGTCGGCGGGCGACGACTGCGGCACCGCCCACGCCCGATCACATCGTCGACCTCTTGCGCGGCGTCGTCGACCCTGAGCTGGGCAGCGACATCGTGACCCTCGGCATGGCGCGCGACGTCACGGTCGACCTCGCGGGCCAGGTCGCGGTAACCGTTGCTCTCACTACGTCGGGTTGCCCGCTGAGAGCGCAGATCCAGCGCGACGTGCGGTCCCGGGTGCAGAGTCACCCTGGCGTGAGTTCGGTCAAGATCCATTGGAGCGAGCTGACCGCGCCGGAAAAGGCCGAGCTGATGGCGCGGGCCCGCAAGAACGTGGCCGACAGCGCGCCCGATACCGAGGTGCCGGTCACCGCGCGGGTCCTGATGATCGCGTCGGGCAAGGGCGGGGTCGGCAAGTCGAGCATCAGCGTGAACCTGGCGGTCGGGCTGGCCGAGCGGGGCTTCACTGTCGGGGTGCTCGACGCGGACATCTGGGGCTTCTCGGTCCCGCGCATGCTCGGCATCGACGGCCGGCTTCAGGGCGACCCCGGGGCAACCGGTGACGAGCGCAAGATCGTCCCCCACGAGCGCCCCCAGGGTCGAGGTGTGCTCAAGGTCGTATCGATGGGCTTCCTCGTCGACTCCGAGGACACCGCGCTCATGTGGCGGGGTCTGATGCTCAACCGGGCGGTCCGCCACTTCCTCGAGGATGTCCGGTGGGGCCACCTCGACTACCTGGTGATCGACATGCCGCCGGGCACCGGCGACGTCCAGATGGGGCTGGCCCACCTGTTGCCCCGCTCCGAGATGATCGTCGTAACCACTCCCGCTCGTGCCGCCCAACGGGTGGCGGTCCGGGTCGCCAACATGGGTCGAGCCAACTATCTGCGCATCGTCGGCGTGATCGAGAACATGACCGCGTTCGTCGCCCCCGACGGCGCCCGCTACGCGCTGTTCGGCGAGGGCGGCGGGCCCGACCTGGCCGACGAGCTCGGCGTGCCGCTGCTCGGCTCGATCCCACTAGACGCTTCGGTGCCCCACGGTGGCGACATCGGCACACCGGCGGTGCTCGGCACCGGGCCAGCGGCGATCGCCCTCGGCAACCTGGTCACGACGATCTGCACCGAGGCCGCCCCGCCGCTCGACCTGGCCGGCTGCACCGCCCATGTTCTCGATGCCGTGCGCGCCGCGACCCGAGCGGTATCGGGCTGATCGGCCCGCCGGTTACCGAGGTCACGCCTATCGGCGCGGCTAAAGCGAGCCGGTTGGGCGCCGATGATGAGCGAATGAAGTCGGGTTCGATCGGCGCGCCGTGAGCACGGCCTGGGAGCGACGACTCGCGGTCGCGGCCCGCAGCGCCGGACAACTGTCGAGTGACGACATCTCCGCGATGATCCCGGCCGGTCTTTCGGCCGACGACGGCGACGCCACGTTCGCGCTGATCCGGCTGGCCGCGGGCCGCGACCTCTTCCGGGCGACACTGCGGGCTGTCGACGTTCAAGGCGAGACGGTGATCGTCGAGGTCGTGAAGGACGAGTCCGGCGTCGACGTCAACGCCATCATCGAGCGTCACCTCGCCGAGGACGCCTTGACCGGGCTGCCGGGCCGAGAGTTGTTGCTCGACCGGCTGGTCACCACCCTTGGAGCTACCCGGCGATCGGCGAACCTGGTCGGTGTGTTGTGGGTCGACCTCGACCGCTTCCGGCGGGTCAACGCCGAACACGGAACGCCGGCCGCCGACGAAGCGCTGTCCGACGTGGGCCGCTGCCTGTCCGCAGCGTTGCGACCGGGCGACAGCCTCGCGCGCATGGGCGGCGACGAGTTCGTCGTGATCGGCGCCGAGATCGAGTCGACCGCCGGAGCTCTCGCGCTCGGGGAGCGACTGCGCCGTGCCGTCGCCGCGGCGACGTCGGCGTCGGATGTCTCCGTCGAGCTGACGGCGTCCATCGGGATCGTCGTGGGCGGTCCTGACGACAATGCCGCCGAGTTGCTCGCCGGCGCCGAGACGGCATGCATCGCGGCCAAGGCGAACGGCCGGAACCGCTGTGAGCTCTACGGCGACGAGTTGCGAACGATCGTCGAACGTAACCAAGTCGCGGACCGTGAGGTGAGGGCGTCGCTCGAGGCCGGCCGGCTGGCCCTCCAGTACGAACCCATCGTCGCCCTCGCCTCTGGCGAGGTCGTGCTGCTGAGCGTGACCGCCCAGATGCCCGGCGTCGATGATGTGCTCGCACTCACCGCTACCGCCTCGTTGACCCAGCGCATCGTTCTCAGCGTCATCGACCAGGCGGCGACCGAGCTGATGAGCGTCGACGCACTCGGTGGCGCCGGGCTCGTGGTTCCGGTGCCACAGGACGTGTTGACCGGCGATGAGGTCGGCCGCCGCATCCTCGAGACGGTCGCCGGGCGCGGTCTGGCGCCGGACCGGCTCGTGCTCTCGCTGACCGAACGGTCGCTGAGCGAGCACCGTCCGGCGGTGACCCAGACCATGGAGATGCTCGATCGGCGCGGCGTGAGGTTCGCCCTGTCCGGCTTCGCCGGGGGTGCCGTGGGCCGCGAACGCATCCGCGAATCACGGTTCTCACTGGTCGAGCTCGATCCGCTGCTACTGGCCGAGCTGGCCGGCGCCCCGGCCGACCGGGTGCTGGCCGGACCCGCCGCTCAGGCTGTTGGTGGTCACAATCGCCAGATCGTCGCCGTCGGAGTGGATACCGCGGCATCGCTCACCGACGCCCGGATCGCCGGTTGCCACCTCGCCCGCGGCCGCGCCGTCGGCGTTCTCGTCGCGGACCTCTCCAACTTGGCCGCCTCCCAACGCGCCTGACATCCGCGTCAGCCCTGCGGAGGCGTCACGGCGCGAGCGGTGGGTCGCCCGGGAGGCGGGCGCGCCGGCCCATGCTGTCGGCGACGGTGGGGACCTCGGCGGCGTGGCCGTCGAGTGCCTCGAACAGGTCCTCCACCCGGTCGAACCGGCCTATGGCGGCGAGGGTGCACGCCGTCGGGATGATCAGCTCGATCTGGCCAGCTCTCGCTTCGGCCAGCGCCGAGGAGGGCGTCGCCCAACGCCCGGCGACCAGCTCACCGTTGTCGGGGGTCGGCTCGACGCCCGCGGGCACGGTCGCCACGAAGAAGCGGGTGTCGTAGCGACGCGGCGACGGCGCCGGCGTGACGAAGTGGGCCAGGTACCGCAGTCCCGCCAAGTCGACACGGAGCCCGAGCTCCAGGCACACCTCGGCCAGCCCATAGCGCCCGCGAAGCAGCCCGTCGCGACACCGATCCTGCGCCCGACGCGCCGCGCCGTCGTTGGGTGGAGGATCGCCGTTGCCGTCGACGGCCAATAGCACGCCCACCTCCTCGAAGCACTCCCTCACGGCTGCGATCCACCACGCCAGCGCGCCGGGCGGGTAGCCGAGGGCCAGCGACGCGCTGGCGTCGGTGCGGCCCACAACGAGCGTCGGCCATCGCACGTCGTGATCGCCGTCGTCGACCGCGCCGCCCGGATACACCGTGGCGCCGGGAACGAAGGCCAACGCTCGATTGCGGCGCAACAGGTACGCCTCGATACCGCGCTCGCCGTCTCGGAGGAGCGCCACGGTCGCGGCGGGGCGCGGGACGATCACGGGTCGAGGGCGCCGCGGCTGCCCGTTCCCGGTGGCGGGTCCGCGTTCGGATCGTCGACCTCGGTGACATCGACAAATCGGCGCTCACCGCGCCCGGCGCGCCCGGGCGACGACGGACCAGCCGGTCCCGACCCGAACACCTGAACCCGACCGCGGAAGCGGCGGCGAAGCACCGAGCGGACCATGGCCCGCGTGGGTGGGAACAACAGGAGCAGGGCGACCACGTCGGTCACGAAGCCCGGCGTGAGCATCAACGCGCCAGCGAACATGATCAACCCGCCGTCGATCAACTCGTTGGTTGGCATCGTCCCCTGGGCCAGCCGGGCCTGGATGCGTCCCAGCACGCCCATCCCCTCGCGGCGAACCAACCACGCTCCGAGCGCACTGATGACGATCAGCAGTCCGAACGTCTCGAGCACGCCAATCGAGCCGGCGACCTGCACGATCACGTACAACTCGACGACCGGCACGACGAGGAAGAGGAGGGCCAAGACCAGCACATCGCCATCGTAGGAGGCATTGAGCGTGCGCCCATGTGCGCCGGCGACCCCGGTGGCTCAGCGCGAACGTGAGATTTCGTTCGCTGGCGCGGCTTGTTGGAGCATCACCCACTCGCGGTGGCGTGCGAGCATCGTACGGTGACTCGCGAACGCGCGACCTCCATCGTGACCGCCGACTGGTTGGCCGACGCGCTCGGAGTCGAGCCGAGCGAGTTCGAGGTGAGGTCCGAGCCTCTGGCCACCGGGGTCGGCTTGCTCACGACGATCGTGCGCGCCCACCTGACCTGGTCCCAACCCTCGCCCGGTCCGGCGAGCGTGATCGTCAAGCTCCCCGCGGACGATCCGGCGACCCGCTCCATCGTGTCGTGGTTCGGGTACGACCGACGCGAGGTCGGCGCGTACCGGCTCCTTCACCACCGCCTCGAAGGGCTCGTGCCCCGCTGTCTCGCGATCGTGGACACCGCGACCGGTCCGGCGATCGTGCTCGAGGACCTGTCGGGCCACGTGGTACCCGACCAGTTGCTCGGAGCCGGGCCCGCCGAAGCCATGGCGGTCGTCGACACGCTGGCCGCGATCCACGCGGCATGGTGGGACGAGCCCGCCCTCACGGGCCACGACTGGCTTCCCGACCCCGGCGCCGCGGTCGTTCGGGGCTACGGAGACCTGTTCCACCATGCCTGGCCCACCTTCTGCGATCGCACTGACGGCTGGATGACCGATCGCCAGCGGTCGGTTGCCGAGCGCACGATCGACTGGTTCGACGGGGCGATCGCGGAGTTCCTCGACGGTCCACTCACTGCCATCCACGGCGATGCCCGGCTCGACAACATGCTGTTCGCGCCCGAGGGCGACGCCGTCGCGGTCGATTGGCAGTTGGCCGCTCGCGGCAACGGTGCCTACGACGTGGCGTTCTTCGTCGCCGGCAGCCTAGAACCAGCGACCCGACGAGATCTCGAACCGATCCTGCTTGACCGCTACCGTCTCGGCTTGGCGTCTCGGGGTGTCGATATCGACTCCACGACGCTCCATGAGTGGTACCGACTCGGCCACGCGCAGAACCTCCCCAACCCCGTCACCGCCCTCGTCGCCGTGAACCCCGGGAACGATCGTGGCCGTCGACTTCTCGAGACCAACGCCCGCCGGGCCCTCGATGCCCTCATCGACCTGGGCTTCTGACGGGTAGATGCACAGTTGGCGGCGCGACTGCGCGAAGGTTGCGGCGTGAACAGTCGTCCCGAGCCGAGCGAGCGACCGCCGTCGGTCGATCGGCTGGCGCGATCGTTGACTGACACCGGGTTGCCCCATCCGCTGCTCGTCGATCTCGCTCGCGAGGCCATCGCTGCTGACGACCCCGAGTCGGCCCACGCTCGGGCCGCAGCGCTGGCGCGGCGCCTGCTCCAACCGGTGATCAACGCCACCGGCACGCTGCTTCACACCAACCTCGGCCGGGCGCCGTGGCCGACGGTCGACGCGGGAGTGGCCACCAACCTGGAGCTCGACCTCGAGACCGGCGAGCGGGGCTCGCGCCACGCTCATGCCGGAGCGCTCATCGCCCGGGCGTGCGGCGCGGAGTCGGCCCTGGTGGTCAACAACGGCGCGGCTGCGGTGCTGCTCGTGCTCGCCGCGCTCGCCGCCGGACGCGGTGTGGTGGTGTCGCGCGGCGAGCTGGTCGAGATCGGCGGCGGGTTCCGGATTCCCGACGTGATGGCGCAGTCCGGTGCCCGGCTGGTCGAGGTGGGCACGACCAACCGCACCCGGGCCACGGACTACGAGCACGCCCTGCGCAACCCGGCCAACGACGCCGCGATGCTGATGCACGTCCACCGGTCCAACTACCGGATCTCGGGCTTCACCGAATCGCCGTCGATCGCCGAGCTGGCTGCGCTGGCGACCGACGAGCGGCCCTTGGTCGTCGATGCCGGCTCCGGCCTGCTCGACGCCGGCTGCCCCTGGCTGCCAGGGGGACCGCCGCCGTGGCTCAGCCACGAACCGGCGGTGCGCCAGACGCTCGACGCCGGCGCCGCGCTCGTGCTGTTCTCGGGCGACAAGCTGCTCGGGGGGCCCCAGGCCGGCATCATCGCCGGGCGGGGCGACCTCGTGGTCCGCTGCGCCCGACACCCGCTGGCTCGAGCGTTGCGGCCCGGACAGCTCGTCCTCGGCTCGCTCCAGGACCTGGCTCTCACTTACCTGCGCCGAGACGGCATCGCTATCCCGTTCTGGCGCATGGCGACCACCCCGGTCACCGAGTTGCGCCGGCGCGCCGATGCCCTCGGCGTCGGCGCGGTGATCGAGACCGCATCGGTGCCCGGTGGCGGCACGCTCCCCGGCGTCGAGATCCCCTCGGTGGGCGTGATGGTTTCCGGCGATCGACGCGCCGAATTGCGACGCCACGAACCCCCAATCGTGGCCCGCAGCCTCGGTGCAGACACGGTGTGCGACCTGCGCACCGTCGATCCAGCCGACGACCGGCATCTCGCGGCCGCGCTCGCCCGCCGGGTCGAGTGACGATGCACGTCCTCGCCACCGCCGGCCACGTCGACCACGGCAAGTCGACGCTGGTGCGGGCCCTCACCGGCATCGATCCCGACCGCCTCGCCGAGGAGAAGGAGCGGGGGCTGACGATCGACCTCGGGTTCGCGTGGATGAGCCTGCCGTCGGGGCGTGACGTGTCGTTGATCGACGTGCCCGGCCATGTCCGGTTCCTGAAGAACATGCTCGCCGGGGTCGGCGCCATCGACGCCTGCGTGTTCGTGGTCGCGGCCACCGAGGGCTGGAAGCCCCAATCCGAGGAGCACCTGCGCATCCTTGACCTGCTCGGTGTCGAGCACGGGATGGTCGCGCTCACCAAAGTCGATCTGGTCGATGACGACCTGCTCGAGTTGGCCATCCTCGACGTCGAGGAGCACGTTGCCGGCACGTTCCTCGACGGCGCGCCGATCGTCGGAGTCGACGCGCCCAGCGGACGGGGAATCCACGAGCTGACCGCCGCCCTGGACACCGTGCTCGCCGACACCCCGACCGCGTCCGACGACCGGCGGCCCCGGATGTGGATCGACCGGTCCTTTGCCGCGAAGGGATCTGGCACGGTCGTGACCGGGACCCTCACCGGGGGCCGTCTGCGCGTCGATGACGAGCTTGTGGTCCTGCCCCAGCGTCGCACGGTCCGGGTACGAGCCGTGCAGAGCCGCAAAGCCGACCGAACCAAGGTCGGCCCCGGCAACCGCGTGGCCCTGAACCTGGTCGGCATCGCCCACGACGAGGTCGGGCGAGGCGATGTCGTCGTCATCAACGGTCAGTGGCAGCCGACGACCCGGTTCGACGCCAGCCTCACCGTGCTCGACGCGATCGATCACGACGTGTCCCGGCGCGGCGCGTTCCTCGTGTACCTGGGCTCGGGCGAGCACCCGGCCCGGCTGCGGGTCCTCGGCCCGTCGTCGCTGGCTCCCGGCGAGACAGGCGCCGTGCGCATCCACCTGCCCCAGCCGGTTCCGCTGCTGCCCGGCGACCGGTTCATTCTTCGTGATGCCGGGCGGGGCGAGACCGTCGGTGGCGGCGAGGTGCTCGACATCGATCCCGTCGTCGCTGCCGCGCGGGCCCGGCCCGATCGATCCGTCGACCGGGTCGTCGCCGAGCGCGGGTGGGTCGACGTCGATCACCTCGAACGGCTCACCGGGGCGCGCCGGCCCCCCACCCTCGGCGACCGCTGGATCGTCGACCCCCTGGTACTGGCCGCCGACACCGAGCGGCTGCGCGACGCCGTGACGGGTGCGGGCCCGCTCGGCCTCGACCTCGCGGGTCTCAACGATCGCGATCGGGCGGTTCTGGCCACGATCGGCGGGATCACGGTCGAGGCCGGCCGGGCCAAGCTCGCCGGCACCATCGACGACCTGGGTTCGCACCCGTGGCTCGTCGAAGCGCGGGCCGCCCGTTTCGCACCTCCGGACCCGGCGGGCATCAGCCGCCAAGAGCTGCGTGAGCTGGTGCGACGGGGGGAGATCCTCGAGCTCGACGGCCAATTCTTCGCCGCGCCCGCCGCGGTCCACGCCGCGCTCGCCGTGGCCCGCCTGCTCCGAGACAAGCCTGCCGGGTTCACCGTGTCGGAGTTCCGCCAGGCCCTCGGCAACACCCGCAAGCACGCTATGCCGCTGCTCGCCCACCTCGACGCCACCGGCGTGACCCGACGACGAGCGGATCTGCGCTTGGGAGGGCCGCGCCTGCCGAGCCTCGATTGACCGGAGCCGGGCTACGCCGATCTTCGAACCTGCGCCAC
>CAYMJU010000005.1:0-3643 GCA_964390555.1 uncultured Acidimicrobiales bacterium
CCAGTCGAGCGCGGCGCTCGCTCTGGGCGCGCTCGCCGGCAACGGAGGTGCGACCCAGACCCGTCGTCCCGGAACCGGATCGGTGCTGAAGGGGGCGATTCCGGTGGCATCATGCTCGACGGCTGAGGACCAGCGTGACAACACCCGTCCCGTCGGCGACTGCGAGATCGGTTCGGTCGAAATAGCCGCGGTCGACGCCGTCGATGACACCGCCAGCAGCGGACCCGGCGGGGTGACGGTGACGGTGCTCTCCAACGACTCGTCGCTCGAGGGTGCGCTCGACGCGGGGTCGGTGACGGTGACCGGGGGCCCGAGTGGCGGCTCGACGTCGGTCAATGGCAGCGGTCAGGTCGTCTACACGCCGAGCGGCAACTTCTCGGGCGCGGACTCGTTCACCTACCAGGTGTGCGATACCGGTGACGCCACCAACTGTGACTCCGCGACGGTGTCGCTGACCGTAACCGCGCCCACTACGACCACCACCACAGCACCGCCGCCGGTTGTCGAGGGCTCGGCACGATTCGTGCCCCTTCCACCGGCGCGGGTCTTCGACACCCGGGAGCCGGGTCCGCTCAACGGCTTCGTGCCGGCCGGCGGCACCATCTCGGTGCCGGTGACCGGCGTGGCCGGTGTGCCGGCATCGGGCGTGGCCGCCGTCGTGCTCAACGTCACCGCGACCCAAGCCGGTGGCGCTGGGTTCATCACCGTTTGGCCTCATGGACAGCCGAGGCCGCTGGCGTCGTCGCTCAACATGATCCAAGCCGGGCAGACCGCGCCGAACCTGGTAGTGGTCCCGGTCGGGACCGACGGCCGCGTCGACTTCTTCACTCAGGCGGGCGCTCATCTGCTGGCCGACGTGTCGGGTTACTTCGTCGAGGTGACGAGCGCGACAGCCGGACGATTCGTGCCTCTCACACCGGCCCGGGTGTTCGACACCCGTGAGCCGGGCCCCGACAGCGGCGCCCTCGCACCAGGCGAGACGATCCGCGTCGATGTCCTCGGAGTCGCCGGAATCCCGGCGAGCGGAGTGTCGGCGGTCGTGTTGAACGTGACCCTGGCTGGCGCTGGCGGTCCGGGTTTCGTGACGGCGTGGCCCGGTGACCAGGCCCAACCGCTGGCGTCGAACCTCAACGCCACCTACGCCGGTCAGGTCGTGCCGAACCTGGTGATCGTCCCGGTCGGTGCTGACGGCACCGTGGCGTTCTACTCGCAGCCGAGCGGCCACCTGCTGGCCGACGTTACCGGGTACTTCACCGATGCGACCGCGCCGAGCTCGACATCGGGCCTGTTCGTGCCCCTGACGCCGTCACGGGTGTTCGACACCCGCGACGCGAGCTGGCCGGCCTCGGCGGTGTCGGCCGGCGGCAGTATCACGACCCAGGTGACCGGCGTGGCCCTGGTTCCGCTGAGCGGGGCCTCAGCGGTCATCTCCAACGTGACCGCCACCGGTGCGCTCGGGGCCGGTTTCGTGACGGCGTGGCCGACCGGCCAGGCCCGTCCGCTCGCGTCGACCCTGAACCTGAACCAGGTTGGCGAGACCCGGCCGAACGCCGCGGTCCTGCCGCTCGGATCGGGTGGCCGGATCGACTACTTCAGCCAGGCGGGCACGGACCTCATCGCCGACGTGAGCGGCTACTTCCTGTCCTGACCGTAGGCGTCAGCAGCGCTCGCGCCGGAACATGTCGAGAAGCGCCTGCGGACGGCCGGCGCCGATCGAGCGCTGGCCGGTGGCTCGCCGTGGGAGCATCGGGGGATGGGACACGACGAGCTGATCCCGCCCGGGGTGGCCGAACACGATGCCGCTCTGTTGCGGCGGGCATACGCGCTCACATCGCAGGACGAAGGCGCCCAGCTCTACCGCGAATGGGCCGAGACGTACGACCGCACGATGCTCGACGGGCTCGGTTACGTCTCGCCGCGACACCTGACCGCCCTCTTCGCTCGGCACGTGTCGTGGCGCGATCGGCCGATCCTCGATCTTGGTTGCGGCACCGGTCTGGTAGGAGCGGCGCTGACCGATTGGGGCTTCAACATCGTCGATGGCCTCGACCTGTCGGTCGACATGATGGCCGTGGCCGAACGGCGCGGCCGGTACCGTCACCTGATCGCGGCGGATCTCAACGATCCGCTCCCCATCGCCACGGGACGCTACGGCGCAACGATCTGCAACGGCACGTTCACGAGCGGTCACGTCGGTGCCGGGTGCCTCGCCGAGGTGGCGCGCGTCATCGAGCCGGGTGGCCTGTTGGTCTGCGCCGTGCATCATTCGGTGTGGGAGCCCCTGGGCTTCTCGACGGAGTTCGCCCGCCTCGCCGCCGCGGGGGCGATCGTCGAGGTCGAGATCGTCGAGTCGGCGTACTACCAGTCATCCACCGCCACCGACGGACGCCTGTGCGTGTTCAGCGTCAGCTCAACCAGCGGTGAATAGTCGCTCAACCCCGACGGGCTCGGAAGTCAGACGATTCAGGCCGTCTCCAAGGACTGGGTGGCGGCGATCTACCACTGGCCAGCGGTCGTCGACCGCCCGCTCCTCACTTCCGACCGGGCTTGAGCTGCCCGCGACTCGTCGCCCCGGCGAGCCGCGTGGGCAATATGGTCGCCATGATCGTGGAGATCGCGACGTCGAGACGCCTATCGTTCGACGACGGCTCGCCGGTTCGAGCGGCGTCGGGGATCGCCCGGCTCGGCGACGCTTGGCTCGTGGTCCAAGACGACGCGACCCACGTGGCGCACTACACCGAACAGTCGATCACCGCGCTTCGGGTGTTCGACGCCGTCGATGGTCACGACGTGTTCAGCGAGGCCCGCGGCACGAAGCACCTCAAACCTGACCTGGAAGCAGCATGCGAGCTCGATGTGGACGGTCGCCCGGCGGTGCTCGTCCTGGGATCGGGTTCCACGGCGCGCCGCATGCGCGGGGCGCTGGTGACGATGACCGACGCCGGCCCACACGTCGCCGTGGCCGACCTCGGTTCGCTCTACGAGCGGGCCCGGCGCCAGCTCGACGTGGCGAACGCCGACGTCAACTTCGAAGGAGCGTGCTGTGTCGACGGGTCGCTGCGGTGGTTCAACCGCGGCAACCCGGGTGCCGGCGCGCCGTCGGCCAGCGTCGACATCGACCTCGCCGACCTGGTCGACGTCTTCCGGCGAGGACGGTCCGCAGGTTCGGTTCGGGTCTCGATGCCGCGCCGGTACGACCTGGGCCGGGTCGGTGGAGTGGACCTGACCGTGACCGACGCCGTGGCGTTACCCTGCGGCCGGGTGCTCGTGTGCGGCGCGGCGGAGGATACCCCGAACACCATCGACGACGGTCCCGTGGTCGGCTCCGTTCTGGCGGTGCTCGATGGCGAGAGCGTCGAGCGAATAGCACCGATCCCGCGCGTCGATCGCGATGTGGCCAAGGTCGAGGGCCTGGCCCTGATCCACCACGGCGAGCGGCGGTCCCGCGTGCTGGCCGTCGTCGACAGCGACGATCCGGGAGCCGCGTCGTTTCTGCTCGAGCTGCGAATCGACTGGTCGCCCGATCGCGCAGATGGCATCGAGGGCGCCAACCGGCACGAAGCTTGCGAATAACGCGAGTTCACCTACCCAGGAGGTAGGCGAACTCGCGTTATTCGGCGGTGCCGGGACCGGGGGGTTTCGA
>CAYMJU010000006.1:0-2869 GCA_964390555.1 uncultured Acidimicrobiales bacterium
TCGACGGCGTCACCGCGTTCGCGGACTGCCACATCCATCACGTCAACGTCGCCCACAACGACGGCGGCCCGACCAGCCTCGACAACCTCGTACCGATCTCGCCCGAATGGCACCACCGGATCCACCACCGCCGCTGGACCCCCAAAATGGCGACCGACCGCACCCTCACCCTATGGCGACCCGACGGCACCCTCGACCGCACCATCGACCCGCCAACACCCGTCACCCGCCACGGACCATGACACCCCTACTGAACTCGTTCGGGATGCCTGCCACGACTGGTGCCGACACAGCGAACTCACACGGCGCCATCGGCGTCTGATCAAAGCGCGGTTCCCGCGCCCGTTCGAAGCGCGAGGCAGTACCCCTAGATCGGGGTCCGGCGATAACCGGGGTGTCGCCAGGGAAAGGACCCCCGATGCCTCGCCTGCTCTCCCACCTCACGCGCCGCATGGTGCGCTTGCTGCTCCGCATCTTCGGTTGCGTCCTGGCCGCGCTGGTCGCCGTCGGGGGCGCCTTGATCGAGGTGCCCGCGGCCGAAGCCGCGATCCCGGGCCGGGTGTCGCTGAACCTGGCCATCCCCGACCCGGGAAACCTGGCGCCGGTGAACATGGCGATCCTCGACCAGGGGACGATCGTCGATGTCGACGTGGCCATCCGGGTCACGCACCCGTTCGCCGCCGACCTCGACATCTTCGTGCGCCATCCCGACACGTCGATGGTCGAGCTCACGACCGACAACGGTGGCGCTGGCGACAACTACGGCGCCGGCGCGGGCTCCTGTGGTGGCGCGCTCACCGTCTTCGACGAGGACGTGGCCGGGCCGATCACCGCCGGCGCGGCGCCGTTCACGAGCACGTTCGATCCGGAGGGAAACCTCGACTCACTCGCCGGAAAGCCCGCGAGCGGGACATGGCAGCTCTTGGTTGGCGACGACACAGATATTGACGCGGGCACCCTCCAGTGCTTCGAGATCCGGCTCACCCTCGACACCGGAGCGGTCGTGGCCGTGACCACGACAGCCGACACGCTCGACGCCACCGACGGGCTCGTGTCGCTCCGCGAGGCGATCGACATCGTCAACCACGATGCTGGGCCGACCGCGGTGAACCTGCAAACGGGAGCGACCTACGTGCTCGGGTGCGGGCCGGCCGGCAACGAGGATCTGAACGCGTCGGGCGACCTGGATCTCATCGGCGGCTTCGGCGTCGCGACGATCCGCGGTCGCGGCACGACGATCACGACCGCGTGTGGTGACGAGCGGCTCGTCGATGTGGACAGCGGCTCGGGTAGCGCCGACGTGCTCACCCTCGAGCACCTGACGTTCACGGGCGGGCGGGGCGCCGGACAGGGCGGGGCGATCCTGGCATCGCTGAAGCAACTGACGCTCGATCACGTGACCGTCGTCGACAACCAGGTCACGGCAGCGAACTGCGGTGTTTGCGTGCGTCGTGGCGGTGGCATCACCGTGAACGCCCGAGCGGTCGAGATCTTCGACTCGTCGATCACCTCGAACAGCGCGGCGCTCGACGGCTGCATCGATCACTGCACCGCCACGGGCGGTGGACTGTGGATCCACGCCAGCGACGGGATCGTGATCCGCCGCAGCGTGGTCTCCGGCAACACCGTTCACGTCGGGGACTCGTGCACGCAGTGGTGCGGCGCAACGGGCGGCGGCATAGTCGGCAACGGCGGCCCGGTCGGGGTAAGGCAGTCCACCGTCGCCGCCAACACGGCGACGATCGGAACCGGATGCGCGACGCACTGCGAGACCAGCGGAGCTGGCTTGACGTCGAATTTCACGATCGAGCTCGAGAACTCCACGGTCGTCGAGAACGTTGCCGCGCCGGTTCCGCCGGCAGCTACCGAATCTGGCAGCCATAGCGGCGGCGCAGTGGCCAAGACCATGGAGATCACATCGAGCACCGTCGTCGCCAACCAGGCCACGGTTGGATCCAACCTTCGCGCCACCAGCGGATCCGCCACGGTGTGGGGCAGCTACATCGGCGAGGTCGCGGGCGGCCAGTCCGGATGCCTCGGTACCTTCACCTCCCAGGGCGGGAACGCCGAGTCGGGAACCGACTGCGGGCTCTCCGGCCCGAGCGACCGCCAGAACATCGGTCCGGGCAACGTGGGCATGCTGGGCGTCGTCCCTGTCGCTCCGGCGATCCCGATGCGGGCGCCGGTCGCGGGGTCGGTGCTCGTCGATGCCATCGCCTCGGTCGACTGCCCGGTGGTCGAGGACCAGCTCGGGACCGAACGCCCGCAGGGTCTCGGCTGCGACATCGGCGCCGTCGAGGTTGTCGGCGCCTCACCGGTCTCGCGGTTCGTGCCATTGCCGCCCGCTCGCGTGTTCGACACCCGGCCGACCGAGGCCAGTCCTGGTCCCAAGGGATTCGTAGCCGCCGGTCAGTCGATCGACGTGCAGGTCTCAGGTGTCGGAGGCGTGCCGGCATCGGGCGCCGCCGCTGTCGTGTTGAACGTGACCGCGACCGCCGCCGCGGCGCCGGGCTACGTGACGGCGTGGCCGAGCGGGCAGGCGCAGCCGACCGCGTCGGTCCTCAACCTGAATGCCGCCGGCGACACCGCGCCGAACCTGGTGATGGTGCCGATCGGAGCCGGCGGCCGGATCTCGCTCTTCTCGCAATCCGGCGCTCACCTCGTCGCTGACGTCACCGGTTACGTCACCGACGCGACCGCGAACGCGTCGACTTCGGGCCTGTTCGTCCCGCTGACACCTTCCCGCATCCTCGACACCCGGCCCGGGGAGCCGGCCGCGGGGCCCAAGGGTCTGGTCGGTGCCGGCCAGACGATCACGACGCCGATCGGTGGCGTGGCCGGGGTGATCGCGTCGGCGTCGGCGGTCGTC
>CAYMJU010000007.1:0-19943 GCA_964390555.1 uncultured Acidimicrobiales bacterium
CCCGATTCGATCAGCACGACCGATGAACCGTCGGGTCCCACATCGATCACGTCGTCAACCAACTCGAACTCGAGCGGTGCCAAGCCCCCCACCACCGCGGCGAACGAATCCTCGTCGAGCACGACCGGATCGTCGGTGAACCCGAAGCCGAGGAGGATGCCGATCCCGAGCGCCGCCTCGTCCGCGCCAGAACCGTCGAACACCGCCAGCAGGTCGAACGGGCTGCCGTCGGGCAGGAGGGTCAGCAGGTTCGGCGGTACTACGACGACTTCCCCGCCGCCCCGGCCATCGGAGTCCGGCACGGCGATCACCTGCACGCCGACCAGCTCGGTCGTGCCATCGACCCGAGTGGCGGTCTCGAACACCGCCACGGTTCGCGTGGGGTCGATGAACGCTCGGTATCCGGGTTGTGCGGGGTCCGATGAGATCTCCTCGGCCGCCGCGCCCTCGTCGCTCTCGACGCTGAGCGAGTAAGCCGCGCGAGCCAACCGGTAGGCCACTACGGCGGCCACCACGAGCACGACGGGAAACACCCAACGCCAGATGACGCTGGCCCTCACGACCCGCCTCGCGCCGTGTCCACCCGTGCGTCGGGGTTCGGGCACCCGGTCACGATCCGACTCCGGGCCGCGCACCACCGGCGGGAGGGCCTCAACCGCTTCTCCCGGCGGGTCGTCGTCGAACACCGATGCCCGGCGCCCTACCGGGCGCGACAACTGCCCCCGAGCGGGCGCTTCGCGGCCCGCCCCGCTCGCTCGCTCCGCATCGCTCATGGTTGCCGCTGGGGGCTACGCGCCCCCAGACCCCATCGGCACCCGGGGAGCTGCGCTCCCACGGCCGCACTCGCTCGCTCCGCATCGCTCATGGCACACCACCGTAAAGGTTGCGGTCGACGATGTAGCGACAGACTGCCTCCGGCACGAGGAAATCCAATGGCCGTCCGTTTCGGGCCCGGGCCCGCAGTTCGCTCGACGACAGGTCGACGAGCGGAGAATCCACGGTGATGTGCGGCCAATCTGGCGGAGCGGTATCGGTGACGCGAGGCGGGCGCAGGATCACGGCCAGCGTCGCCAGATCACGCACGAGCTCGGGCCGATGCCAGGTCGGGAGCCCCGCGGCGGCGTCTCCGCCGAGCAGGAGGACGAGCTCGGCGCCGGGGTGCATCTCGCGCAGCTGGGTGAGGGTGTCCACCGTGTAGGTGGGTCCCGGCCGGCCGACCTCGATGGCGCACACGTCGAGGCCCGGGACCCCGGCCACGGCGAGCGCGGTCATGGCCAAACGATCACCAGCCGACGACAGCGTCCGCAGTCCGACCTTCTGCCACGGTTCGTTGGCGACCACCATCAGCACCACGTCGAGCCCCAGCTCATGCCGGGCACCGAGCGCAGCCACCAGGTGACCGATGTGGGGAGGGTCGAACGTTCCGCCGAACACCCCGATACGATGCGGGAGTTCCGGACTCGCCCCGTGGGACTCCATCTCGCGAGTCTAGGAGCTGCCGGCTCCCCGATCGGGTGCCGGCCAGGGCTTGGTCCCGGTGCGTCCGGGATTGCCATGTGCCTGATGTCTCGCGCCTTCGCGCCATTTTCGCTGGACACGATGGGACTTCTGGACTATTGTTTCATTCTGCCCCGGTTGCGGCCGATAGACAGTCGGTCCCGGTGATCGCCCCCGAGCTTTCGGGGGCCGAACGCCTGCCCCACGAGACCGAGGCTTGGCACAGCGTCACCGTGCGATTCAGGGTCGCCTGCGCGTGGCAGGTACCGAAAGGGCCCCCAGCATCCGAGTGACGCGCGGAACAACGAACGACAAGAAAGACACGAGGTCGGGAATAGCTCCACGAGTTCCTCCCGTTGAAAACGATTGTTATGAGTGATTCAGTAGGCCAGTACCTCAACGAGATCGGCATGGTCTCCCTTCTGACCGCCGAAGAGGAGCGCGAGCTCTCCCAGATCATCGAGAAGGGCCACAAGGCTCGGGTCCGGCGCGCCGCCGGAGAGTTCGATCCCGAGATAAACCACCACATCGCCGACGCCGCCGTCGCCAAGGACCGATTCATCCGGGCCAACCTGCGACTCGTCGTCAGCGTCGCGCGCCGGTATCCCCTGCCGCCAGGCATGGAGTTGCTCGACCTGATCCAGGAGGGCAACCTCGGTCTCGAGCACGCCGTCGACAAGTTCGACTGGCGCAAGGGCTTCAAGTTCTCTACTTACGCCACGTTCTGGATCCGCCAGGCCATCGGCCGGGCCCTCGACCAGAAGGCCAGCTTGGTTCGGCTCCCGGGCGACCGCTCGGCGAGCCTGCGTGCCGCTCTGCGGGCGGTCTCGGGCGACGGTGACGAGCTCGACGACGAGCATGCCCGGTTGCACCGCCTGACCACCCCGACCTCGCTCGACCGCACGATCGGCGACGATGACAGCAACGAGCTGGTCGACCTGTTGCCCGACTCCAACCCCGGTCCCGAGGCCGAGGTCATGGCCCGGGTCGAGGAGCGCATGGTCACCGACCTGCTCGACGTGCTCGACACCCGCGCTCGCTATGCGGTCGAGCAGCGCTTCGGTCTGCAAGACGGCCGCAAGCGCAGCTATCGCGAGGTCGGCGAAGAGCTCGGCGTAACCGCCGAGGCCGCTCGGCGCCTGGTCAAGCGGGCGGTCAACACCGTGCGCGATCACGCCGCCCAACGGTCCGTCGACGCCGCCTGATCCGGTTCGTCATCTATAGCCGAGGGCCGGGCCTCGAGGCCCGGCCCTCGGCAATTTCTCCGTCAGCGAGCGCTGCCGGCCGTTAGCCTGGGCGGTCATGGTCGAGGCACGGAACTGGAACCCCTTGTCGTGGCGCCATCTCGACGCCGCGCAGCAACCCGAGTGGCCTGACCGCGCCGACCTCGATCGGGTGGCCAAGACCCTGTCCCAGCTTCCGCCCCTCGTGTTCGCCGGCGAGGCCCGTCAGCTCACCGCCAGCTTGGGCGACGTGGCCAGCGGACGGGCGTTCCTGCTTCAAGCCGGTGACTGCGCCGAGTCTTTCGAGACGTCCGCCGACTCGATCCGCGACAAGCTCAAGGTCATCCTCCAGATGGCGGTGATCCTCACCTATTCGGCCGGGGTGCCCGTCGTCAAGGTCGGCCGGATCGCCGGCCAGTTCGCCAAACCGCGATCACAGCCGACCGAGCGAATCGGCGGCGACGAGCTGCCGTCGTTCCGGGGCCACATGGTGAACGATGTCGGCTTCTCCGCCAGCGAGCGGGTCGCCGATCCGGGCCGCCTGCTCACCGCGTATCACCAGTCGGCGGCCACCCTCAATCTGCTCCGGGCGTTCACCAAGGGCGGCTACGCCGACCTCACGCTGGTCCACGCGTGGAACCAGGAATTCGTGGGCTCCTCGCCCGAGGGCCGCCGCTACGACCAACTCGCCGTCGAGATAGACCGGGCCCTGCGGTTCATGCGGGCGTGCGGGATCGACACCGAGAGCCGGTCCGAGCTCAACCAGGTCGACTTCTACACCAGCCACGAGGCCCTGATCCTCGACTACGAGGAACCCCTCACCCGCGTCGACTCGATCACCGGCGATTGGTACGACTGCAGCGCCCACATGCTGTGGATCGGCGAGCGGACCCGCCAGCTCGACGGTGCCCACATCGAGTTCCTCCGGGGGGTGGCCAACCCGCTCGGGTGCAAGCTTGGTCCCAGCGCCACTCCCGACGACGTCATCGCACTGTGCGAGGCGTTGAACCCCGATCGGGTGGCGGGGCGCCTCACGCTCGTCTCCCGCATGGGCGCCGAACGGGTTTCCGACGCTCTTCCCCCGCTCCTGACGGCTGTCCGCGAGGCCGAGCACCCGGTGGTGTGGGTGTGTGACCCGATGCACGGCAACACGTTCACGGCCCCCGGCGGGCAAAAGACCCGACACTTCGACTCGATCTGCCACGAGATCGGCGGCTTCTTCGACGCCCACGCGCAGGCCGGCACGTGGCCCGGCGGCGTGCACGTCGAGCTCACCGGCGACGACGTCACCGAGTGCCTGGGCGGTGGCGACCAGATCAGCGACACCGACCTGTCGGCACGGTACGAGACGATCTGCGATCCCCGCCTCAACGGTCGCCAGTCGATCGACCTGGCGTTCCGGGTCGCCGAGCTCCTGCGAACCTGAGCCTTCCGGGAGGTGGTTGCATCCAAACGGCGGGAGCGTGCGTATCACCCTTCGAACCTAGAAGGAGAAGAGATATGCACACGAAGACTTTCCGGATTGCGGCCGCGCTGGTGGCGCTCGCCCTCAGCGCCGCGGCCTGTGGCGACGACGATGACGACGCCGAAGAACCTGTCGACACGGAGGCGGCGGGGGCTCCCGATACCACCGAAGCCCCCGACACGACCGAAGCGCCGATGGACGACGCCGCACTGGTCGACATCGTCGACACCGCCGTGGCCGCCGGGGACTTCCCCACCCTCGTCGCCGCAGTCGGAGCCGCAGGGCTGGTCGAGACCCTCAAGGGTGACGGTCCGTTCACGGTGTTCGCCCCGACCGAGGAAGCCTTCACGAACGCGCTGGAGGCGCTCGGTCTCACCGCTGACGAGCTGCTGGCCGATACCGAGCTCCTCACGTCTGTGCTGACGTACCACGTCGTTTCCGGCCAGGTCATGGCCGCTGACGTGGTCGGCCTCGACGGACAAGACGTCACGACCGTCAACGGCGCGACCTTCACAGTCGGCGTCGACGGGGACGCGGTGACCATCACCGACGGAACCGGCGCGATCGCCAACGTCGTCGCCACCGATGTTGCTGCGAGCAACGGCGTGATCCACGTCATCGACACCGTGATCCTGCCGCCCGCAGCCTGACCGAGGCTCCTCCCCCATGGCCCGCCCGTGGAAGCTTCATCGCTGCTGCGGGCCGGGCCATTTGGGACCGACGATGACCACAGCCACAGCTATCCCGCCCGGTCCCAACGTGCGTAGCCCGCGATGCTACGTTCGAAGCGTGAGGCTGACCGATGACGCGGCGACCTCCGCGAACGAACTGGAAGCGCTGTTCGAGAGTGGAGCCGACGGCGCGCTCGAGGCTGTGTACAACCGGTTCGGGCCGATGGTATTCACGCTGTGCCGGCGCTCGCTCGGAGACTCCGACGCCCGCGAGGCGACCCAGGACACCTTCGTCGCCGCATGGCGCAACCGTGACCGATACGACCCGAAACGAGGCAGCCTGCCGGCGTGGCTGATGTCGATCGCCCGCAACAAGGTGATCGACGTCCTTCGTCGTGAGCAGCGCCGGCCGCGCCTGGTGACCGAGGCACGGGTCGAGTCCGCTCCCGACCAAGACGTACCCGCGGCGGTCGACCACGTCGCCGACCAGCTCCTCGTCGCCGACCTCTTGGCGACGTTGTCGAGCCGTTCTCGCCAGGTCGTCGAGCTGAGCTTCTTCGCAGGGCTCTCGCTGAGCGAGATCGCGACCCGTTGCGAGCTGCCTCTCGGTACGGTGAAGAGCGACTACCGGAGAAGCATCGAGAAGCTGCGACGCCAGCTGGAGGGCCAAGATGCCTGAGCACGACGGCCCCGACGAACCAGTTCCCGCCCCCGAGGACCTGGCCCGGATCGCCGATCTCGTTCGATCGGTGAGCGAGTCGGGCACGACCCTCGACCAACCACCGCCGGACCTCTGGGCATCGATCGCCGCGGCCGTGGAGGCCGATGAGTCGCCCCAACCCGCCGGGCGCGGCGTGCCAGTCGACCGGTCGCGGTCGGCGGCAGTTCAGCCGTTGCGCCGGCGGCTCTGGCCGGCCGGCGTGGCGGCCGCCGCCAGCGTGCTCGTAGTCGCGCTCGTCGTGACGTCCGGCGGCGACGACGGTCCGACCGACCTGGCGTCGACCGAGCTCGCGAACGACGGTCTCGACCCGACCGGGTCGGGCCTCGCCGGACGTGCCGAGCTCGTCGAGCGCGACGGGTCGTTCGCCGTCGACCTCGAGCTCCCCGAGCTCCCCGCCGTCGACGGCTACTACGAGGTGTGGATCATCGACACCGAGGTCGCCGGCATGCACTCGCTGGGTAGCTATCAAGGAGACGGGGAGTACGTCCTCCCCGCCGGGGTCGAACCGGCCGACTACCCGATCGTCGACGTTTCGATCGAACCGGCCGACGGCCAGCCGGTTCACAGCGGGGTCAGCATCCTGCGCGGTGTCCTCGAGCTCTGACGATTCGCCGTTTCGCGAGCACCTTCGCCTCGCTCTCCCTCCGCATAGGGGTGTCGAGGAGTCACACCAGATTGTCGACGAACTCGTCGAGCTGGCGCAGGTTGCGGACCTCGAACACACCGTCGCAATGCGCCCCGTAATCGCCGACGATCGAGTCGCCGGTGTCCCAGTAGGCACGCGGTTCGGGGTTGAGCCAGAACACGTTCCGGGCCTTCTTGCGCATCTCCTTGATGATCCACGACTGCGACGCGTGGTAGTTGTTGCGCGCGTCGCCGAGGATCATCACCGAGGTCTTCGGGCCGACATCGCGTCCGTAGCGCTCCCAGAACACGCCGAACGCGTGACCGTAATCGGAGTGCCCGTCGACCCAAACCACGTCAGCCTCGGTGTTGACACGGTGGATGGCGTTGACGATGTCCTCGACACCCTCGAAGTACGACGTGACCTCGTCGAGCCCATCGATGAAGACGAATGCCCGCACCCGGGAGAACTGGTTCGAGATGGCGTACACGAGATGCAGCGTGAACCGGGCGAAGGCCGCCACCGACCCCGAGATGTCGGCAACCACGAAGATCTCGGGCTTGGACGGCTTGGGATATTTGAACTTGGGCTCGGCGGGCACGCCGCCGTAGCTCAGGCTGTGGCGAACGGTGTTGCGGAAGTCGAGCGGACCCTTGCGACCGTGCCGGCGCTTGCGGGCCAGCCGTACCGCGAGCTTGCGGGTGAGCGGGTAGATCGCCTTGCGGAGCGCGACCATCTCCTCGCGGCTGGCGTGCATGAACTCGACGTCCTCGGGCAGCGGCTTGCGGAGGGTCTTGGCCATGGCCTCGACGCCGCGGTCGGCGACCAAGCGCCGGCGGATCTCGGCCTCGATCTCCTTCTTCAACTGCTCGATCCGGTGGTCGAACTCGTCGCGCTCGAGGCGTTCCTCGAGGCTGCTCATGGGGGCCGGTGCGTCGTCACGGGCCTGGTCCATGAGGCGATCGAGCATCGCGTCGAGGTCGAGGTTGCGCAGCGTCCGGTACAGGTAGTACGTGCCGCCGACGGGCCGGCCGGGCTCCATGCCCGCATAGCGGCGCACCGCTTGGCGAGCCAGGGCCCGGAGCATGGCCTCGTCACCGCGGAGCAGGGCTTGGTACAGCATCTCGGCCAACTGCTCGGGCGACAACGACTCTCCGCCACCGCCGGCGCCGTGGCGACCCTCGCCATCGGACGCCTCGCCGGTGCCGTCGTCGGCGGTGGGCCGACCGTCGTCGTCGGTGGCGATCGCGTACTCGCCGCCGCGGAGAGAGAAGTACACCTCGAACACCACTTCGAAGGCCCGCCAGTGACTGTGGTTCTTCACGAGGGTGGCACCGAGGGCGTACTTGAACGCCTGACGATCCTCCATAGGGATGTGGCGAACGGCCTCCATGGCGTCGAGGTTCTCGGTGAGGCTTACCGGAAGTCCGGCCGACCGCAACTCGGTGATGAACCCCGACAGGAGATCGAGTAGCGGCGAGTGGTCGGCGCTCGCCATCAGCGCCCGGATCTCCTCGGCCGCCTCCTCGATGGCCGCCTCGTCGATGGCCGCACCGTCGATGGCCGCACCGTCGCGCACGGCTTAGCTCGCCCCGAAAGTGTGGGTGGCGTTGGTCGAGAATTCCTTGATCGCCCGAGTGATGTCGCTTTGGTACTTGAGCAAGATGTTGACCGTCGCCGTTGCCGTCTCGGCGTCGATCTGAGACACGCCGAGCAGCACGAGGGTGCGGGCCCAGTCGAGCGTCTCTGACACCGACGGTGCCTTCTTCAGCTCGAGCTGGCGGATCGACCGGACGATCCGGGCGACCTGATCGGCCAGGTTCTCGGTGATGTCGGGCACTTTGGTGAGCACGATCGTCTTCTCGCGCTCCATGTCGGGATAGTCGACATGGAGGAACAGGCAGCGGCGCTTGAGCGCCTCGGACAGCTCGCGCGTGTTGTTCGAAGTCAAGAAGACGAGCGGGATCTGAGTGGCGGTGATCGTCCCCAGCTCAGGGATCGAGACCTGGTACTCGGACAAGATCTCGAGCAGCAGCGCCTCGGTCTCGACCTCGACCCGGTCGACCTCGTCGATCAGCAGCACGACGGGATCGGGCGCCGAGATCGCCTCGAGCAGCGGCCGGGTCAACAAGAACTCGCGGGAGAAGATGTCCTCCTCGATGTCGCTCCACGCCGCGTCGTTGTTGCGCTCGGCCTGGATGCGAAGGAGCTGCTTCTTGTAGTTCCACTCGTACAGCGCCTTGGACTCGTCGAGCCCCTCGTAGCACTGGAGGCGGATGAGCCGGGCGCCGGTCATCTCGGCGACCGACTTGGCCAGCTGGGTCTTTCCGGTTCCGGCCGGGCCCTCGATGAGGACCGGCTTGCCCAGCCGCTCGGCCAGGTAGACGACCCCAGCGATGCCATCGTCAGACAGGTAGTCGACCCGGGCCAGCTGCTCACGAACGGTGGCCACATCGCTGAAAAGTGCAGACATGACGAGCAGGGTATCCGGTCATGCCGTCGCACCTGAACGCCGAGGCGGTTCCGCAACGCCGACTCGGTGCCTGAACGACGAGGGCCCCGGCACTAGCCTTCCAGCCCATCGCCCGTCGACACTCGAACGCCATGCTCGTCTCTCTCGGCATCTTGGCCTCTCGGGTGGCCGGCCTTGTACGCGAGGTCGTGTTCTCCGCTGCCGTGGGCTTGGGGACCGCCGCCGACGCCTTCGCCGCCGCGCTCAAGGTCCCCAATCTGATCCAGAACCTGCTCGGCGAGGGGGCGCTGTCGGCGGCCTTCATCCCCACCTACAGCCGTCTGGTAGACGAAGGCCGCCGCCGCGAGGCCGACCAGCTCGCTGGTGCGGTCGCCGCCATCCTCGTGGCCGTCGCCGGTGCCGCGGTGCTGGTGTTCGTCGCGGCTGCCGGACCCATCACCCGAGCCCTCACACCTGGGCTCACCGACGACTCTTTCGATCTGGCCGTCCCTCTGGTACAGGTCATGGCGATCGGGGTCGGGTTCCTCGTGCTGTCGGCCTGGTGCCTCGGCGTGCTCAACGCCCATCGCCGATTCTTCTTGTCCTACGCCGCTCCCGTCCTGTGGAACGGGGCCCAGATCGCCGTGCTGGTCGTCGCGTTGCTCGACGATTGGGACCCCGACGACGTGATCCGCGGGGTGGCGTGGGGAGTGGTGATCGGCGGGGTGCTTCAGCTCGCGGTGCAGCTCCCCGAAGTCAGGCGCCTGATCCCCGAGCTCCGGCTCAACCTGCGCCGCACGCCGGAGCGGCGTCACGTGCTGTCCAGGTTCGGGCCGGCTGTTCTCGGCCGCGGCGCCACCCAGCTCTCGGCGTTCGTCGACCTGTTCCTGGCCTCGTTCGCCGCCGCCGGGGCAGTCGGCGCCTTGATGAAGGGGCAGCTGCTCTTCACGCTCCCGCTCGCGCTGTTCGCCATGAGCGTCGTCGCTTCCGAGCTGCCCGAGCTCAGCCGGCTGGCTGCCGCCGACCCCGACGGCCTGGTCCGGCGCGCCGACGCCGCCATCCGGCGGATCAGCTTCTTCATGGTCGGTTGCGCGGCGCTCTATGTCGCGGCTGGCGAGACCATCGTCGGCGCGCTGTTCGAACGGGGCGAGTTCACGTCCGACGACACCGTTCTCGTGTGGTTCGTAGTCGCCGCCTACGGCCTCGGGATGCCGGCCAACGGCGCGTCGCGGATGCTCGCCAACACGCTGTACGCCGTCGGCGACACCAAGAGCCCGGCCCGGATCGCGGTCGTCCGGGTGACTCTCGACGCGGTGTTCACGTTGCTGCTGTTGTTCAACCTGGACCGGATCGTGGTCGCCGATCACCACTTGATAGGACTGGACCTGTTCCCCGACGGCTTCGGACCGTTACCGACCGCGACCCGCGAGCTCGACGGTGTGGTTCGCCTAGGAGCAGTGGGGAGCGCTCTCGGGTCGGCGCTCGCCGCATGGGTCGAGCTGGGCCTGTTGCGGCGGGCGGTCGACCGGCGCGTCGAAGGGATCACGTCGCCGTTCCGGGTGATCGGCCGTCTGGCCCTGGCGGCCGCGCTGGCGTTCATGGTCGCCGCCGCCATCCAGCTGGCGGTGGACCCGCTCCCCGCACTCCTCGCCGCTCCGATCGTCGTCGGCGGGGCCGGGTTCACCTACGCCGTCGTGGCGTTCCGGACCGGGGCCGCCGAAGCCCATCTCGTCCTCGGGCCGGTCAGGCGCGCCATCTGGCGCTAGCCTCGCGGGCATGCTCAAGCTCGTACGGCGTTGGTGGAAGTATCTGACGGCCAAGCTCACTGGCAGCTTCGAGGAGCGGGCCGACCCGAAGGTCCAGCTGGAGCAGGCCATCACCGAGGCCAAGGAGCAGCACCGCCGGCTCAAGGAGCAGGCGGCGAGCGTCATCGCCAATCAGAAGCAGACCGAGATGCGCCTGAACCGGGCTCTAGAGGAGTTCGAGAAGGTCAACGGCAACGCGCGCCAAGCCGTGCTGATGGCCGAAGATGCCTCCAAGTCCGGCGACGAGACCAAGGTGTCGCAGTACACCTCGGCCGCTGAGTCCTTCGCCAACCGGCTGATCGCCATCGAGTCCGAGATCGAGGATCTCAAGTCCCTTCACCTCCAGGCCAGCCAGGCGTCCGACAGCGCCAAGGCTGCCGTGCAGCAGAATTCCACGCTGCTCCAGAAGAAGCTGGCCGAGCGCCAGAAGCTCCTCGGTCAGCTCGACCAGGCCAAGATGCAGGAGACGTTGAACGACGCCATGAAGTCGCTCAGCGAGACCGTCGGCGAGGACGTGCCGACCTTCGACGAGGTGCGCGACAAGATCGAGCAGCGCTACGCCAAGGCGCGAGGGCACGCCGAGCTCAGCGAGGCGTCGGTCGAAGGTCGGATGCTCGAGATCGAAGAAGCCGCACGAGGGTCCCAGGCCAAGGCCAAGCTCGAGGAGATAAAGGCCCAGCTCGGGATCAGCGCGGCGCCCGCGTCTGCCGTCGAAGCCGCCACCGAGGGCGGGCCAGCCGCGACGACCTGACCCGTCGGCTCGGCATCAGCCCGGCAGCATCACCAGGTCGTCGCGGTGAATCGTCTCGGCGCGCGACCCCTCCGGTAACTGATCGGTGCGACGCCCAGCGACGGCCCGCAACTCGTCGGCGGCGCAACTGACCAGCCCTTTCGCGAACACGACCCCATCGGTCCCGGCGACCTCGACGGCGTCGCCGGACGAGAAGTCCCCACTGACCGACCGAACACCAGCGGGCAACAGCGATCGACCCTGTTCCACGAGGGCCCGCCGCGCACCGTCGTCGACGGTGACCACCCCTGACGAGCCGACCGCGAAGGCGATCCACAGTCGCCGACGGCTGAGCCGCTGTTCGCGAGGTTGCACCACCGTGCCGACGCCAGGCGCGCCGGCGACGGCATCGACGATCACCGCGGGCCGGTCCGCCGAGGCGATCACCGACCTGACCCCGGACCACGACGCGATGCGGGCCGCCGCCAGCTTGGTCGCCATGCCACCGCTCCCGACGCCGCTCCCCGACCCCGTGGCCTGGGTCTGGATCTGATGGTCGAACTCCACGATCTCGTCGATCAGCGAAGCCGACGCGTCGCGTCGCGGATCGGAAGTGAACACGCCCGGAGTGTCGGTCAACAGGACCAACAGGTCGGCTTCGACCAGATGGGCGACGAGCGCGGCGATCCGATCGTTGTCCCCGAAACGGATCTCGTCGTCGGCGATGGCGTCGTTCTCGTTGATGACCGGCACCACGCCCAGATCGAGCAGCCGCCCGATCGTGCCGCGGGCGTGCAGGTACTGGCGACGCACCCAGAAGTCGAATGGTGCCAGCAGCACCTGGCCGACGACGAGCCGGTGGCGGCCGAACTGCTCCTTCCACACCCGCATGAGGTTGGTCTGACCCACGGCTGACGCCGCTTGCAGCGTGAGGCTGTCACGCGGTCGCTTGTCGCCACCCAGGCCCAGCTCGGGAAGGCCAGCGGCGATGGCCCCCGAGCTCACGATCAGCACCCGGTGTCCCCGCTCGCGAAGCACCGCGACCTGGTCGGCGATGCCGCCGATCGCCTGATCCCGAATCGTGCCCGAACCATCGGTGAGCGACGACGACCCGACCTTGACGACCACGGTCCGAGGGGCCGTACTCGCTCGCTCCGCTTCGCTCATCGTCGTCGCTGGGGGCTGCGCGCCCCCAGACCCCATCGGCATCCGGGGAGCTGCGCTTCGCTCACAGCCCGTCCTCGTCGTACTCGAACTCGATGTCGCCGATCCTGACCCGGTCTCCGGGCCGAGCGCCCGCCCGGCGGAGGGCTCGATCGACTCCGATCGACTTCAGCCGAGAGTGGGCCACGGCGAGGGCCTCGAGATTGGTCAGATCCGATAGCCGAACGGCGCGACTCGCGCCCCTTCCGTGGACCTTCCAGGAGCCGTCGTCGACACGCTCGACCGTGACTCCCTCGGGTACTGGTCGGTAGATGGTGACGTCGCCGTCGGTCGCCACCTGGTCTCTGGCCTCGGACACCAACGCCCGCAATGAGAAGACGACGTCGCGCACCCCCTCGCCGGTGACGGCGCTGAGACGCGGGCCGTCGAACCCACACCCGGCCTCGGCGAGATCGGCCCGGGATCCGCAGACCAGCCTCGGCCGATCGAGCAGTTCGGGGCGGTACGCCCCGAGCTCACCGAGCAGCACGTCGAGCTGCCGCTCGGGGGAATCGGCGGCGACCGGAGCCAGGTCGACGAGCACCAAGAGCACCCGGGTGCGCTCCACGTGGCGCAGGAACCGGTGGCCGAGTCCACGGCCGTCGCTGGCCCCTTCGACCAACCCCGGGATGTCGGCCACCACCATCTCGAACCCGTCCTCTGACCGCACGACCCCGAGATTCGGCTCGAGCGTCGTGAACGGGTAGTCGGCGATCTTTGGCCGGGCGGCGGAGATCCTCGATATCAGGGTCGACTTGCCCACGTTCGGGTAGCCGACGATGGCCACGTCGGCGGCGAGCTTCAGCTCGAGTCGCAACCACCGCTCCTCGGCGGGCTCGCCCTGTTCGGCGAACCCCGGGGCGCGGCGCTTGTTCGAGAGGAACCGGGCGTTGCCCTTGCCGCCCAGGCCTCCGGCCGCGGCGAGGAACCGGTCACCGTTGCGGGCTAGGTCGGCCAGGATCTCGCCGCTGTTGTCCGAGATCACCGTGCCTTCCGGCACCGCGACCTCGATGTCGTCACCCCGCGTGCCGTGACGGCCGTTACCAGAACCGTGGGTCCCGTTCTGCGCCCGACGGTGCGGGTGATCGCGAAACGACAACAGTGACGCGACGTTGTGCGATGCGACGAGCCAAACGTCGCCACCGCTCCCGCCGTCGCCACCATCAGGTCCACCGCGGGGAACGTGCGCTTCACGCCGGAACGACACGCACCCGGCACCGCCGTCGCCGCCACTGGCGTGCAGGCTGCACTCGTCGACGAACCCGGACACGCCGAGCAGCGTACGGCCTCTGTGGCCGTGCGCTGCCAAGAGGGCAGCTCTGATCAGCGCCAGCGCTGGTCAGGGCAGCGCGTTGGTGACCAAGTGCACGGGATCGTCGGCCGAGAACACCTCGAAGGTAACCCGATCCTGCGGGCTACCCGGAACGTCGTACTCCATCCTCCACCAGCAATCGTCGAAGGCCGGCGCGCTCGGATCGCAGGTGAACGACTGCGGAATGTCCACCTCGATCTCGAGCCACAACCCGTTGAAGATGCTCACGCCAGCGTTCCGCGTGACGATCGCGCATCCCGGCGCGGTGGCTGTCGGCACCACGACGGACCCGATCTGGTTGACCCCCGTGTAGTTGCACCCGGTGATCGTGAGGCTCGGCGGCGGGATCAGCGTGAGCGTGTAAGTACCGGCTCCGCTCCCGTCCCCGGCGTCGAAGGCCCGGATCAAGAAGCTGTCGCCGGCGCGCGATCCGTCGATCTCGCCGAGGAAGAAATCGGACTCGCCGGTGGAGTTGATGAAGATCGACATGTCGCCGATGCCGTACACCCGTGGGTTGTCGCACACCGACGTCACGCCGCAGCCGGTGAGCGTCGCCGCAACCGAGTACCCGTTCATCGACACACCCTGACCCGTCGACTCCACGCTCAACGGGTAGATGCCCGAGAAGGTCGGGACGAAATCACACACCTTCACCCAGTTGCTCTCATAGGCCGGCGCGGTGTTGCCGGGCAGGCTGAGCGAACATCCCCCGATGGCCGGGTTGTCGGTGTAGTCGAGCGGGGTGCCGTCCTGGTCGCGAACCGTGAACGTCGTCGTCGGATAGGGGGCCAGGCCTGGACCGACGAACGAGAAGTCCCCGGTCTCGTCGGTGAGCGCGGCCCGAGGGTGAAGTCCCGGGTCGAACACCCACAGGGCGATCGAGTTGCCGACCTGGTCCGCCTCGATATCGACGGCGTAGAAGTAGCCACCGTCGCGGTACTCCACATTGGCCGCCGAGCACGACGTGCCGGTGAACGGCGTGACAACGGTCAGGCACCGGGTGGTGTACGGGTCGCCCTGCTCGTACGGTGAGTACGGACCGTTGATGGCGGCCCAGAACTGGGGATCGCCGTCGTCCTCATCGTCGGTGTCACGGTTGCCGAAGATGTTCGATGGGGCGCCGAGCGGGATCGGCTTCAGGTACTCGGCGGTCGACGTGCGCTGGATCGACAACGAGTCCAGCGCCGACGTGGTGAAGAACAGGTCGACACTCTCGTCCCGGATCGTCACAGACAGCCGCTCGTTGCCGGCATCGGCGACATCGACGGTGACGTCCGGGTCGGTCGTCGGGTCGAACCCGTTGGCCCGGGCGACAGACCGCGCGACTTGTTCGGCGTGGTCGAAATCGGGTTGGTACACGACCCCGGCCAGTACCGCCGCGTCGGCCGCTTGCTGGATCCGGCTGGCGCGTAGGTACCACGAGCCGACATCGACAGCGAGACCTACCGCCACGAACAGCGGCAACATGAGGAGCGACGCCAGCACCATGGCAAAACCTCTCTCGCCCACCGATCGCCGCACCGGCGCGCCGTCACCGACTCCTCGCTTTCGGGACACGTTCATCCGAACACCCCATCGCAAGAGCCGGTCGTGTCGCCGGTGTTCCCGCTCGGCACGACGGCGTCCGAGCCTGCCGGCTCGACGCACATCTCGAAATCCTCCGTCATGTCGGTTGTCCCGGGCGGGAACAACGACGTGAGCATGTCGTGGGTCACCTTCACGTACACGCCGAGCCTCATCGTGCCCCCACCGTCGGGGTCGGCGTCGCGAAGCAGCGGACAGAGGTACTTGTCCCACTTTCCGTTCGGGCACGACGCGGCCGATCCGGTGAAATGTCCGACGCCCAGGCTGTCGAGGACGTCGCCGCCATAGATGTTGCACGCGCCGGTCACACCGGTGTGGCCGGCCGACGGGATCGCCATCGTTCGACAGGTGCCGTCGGTCCACGCGACTGCGGTCGGGTCGTAGATCACAACACGCTCAACTGTCGACTGGCCACCGAGGCCGCCGAGGCCGGCGGCGATGGATTCGAGGGCCACGTAGTCGGCCAGCCCGTCGAACCCCGCTCCCGCTGCGACCCGAGCCGACGCGGCCGACGCCTGGGTCTGGACGGTGTGAACCCTGAACGCGTAGCCGAACTCGAGCAGGCCGAGAGCGAGGACCACCAGCACCGGGCCGACGATCGCGAACTCCAAGAGCACCCCGCCTCGATCTCCAGACGCACGGGCACTCACGAGTACACCTGCGGCTCGATGCGCGTCACCGTCGAAGCGGTCAGGACCATGGTGTCACCGAACAGCCCAGTGAGGAATGGGTGCTCGGCCCGTATCCAGACACCGACGTAATCGGCGCCGACGTCGGTGACGTCGCGCGATGTGGGGCACCAGTTGAGGTCGAGCGTGCCCGCAGCACACCCAAAGTCGGTCTCGTCGTCAGCTGACGTCATCGAGTACACGTTGCACTCCCCCGCGACCGGGATGCCGGCTTGGCAGGACGAGCTCGGGAGATCCCCGGGGGCCGTGGCCTTGAACACCACGATCCTCACGTTCTCCGACGAGTCCGCGATGTCGACATAGTGGATCGCCGCTCGCAGCAACTCCCGGTCGGCGGCGAGCCCATCACCCTGGATCGCCCCCATTCGAGCGCCGTACTGGGTGGCCGAATCGATGGACAACCGATCCCGGAAGGCCAGACCGAACTCGATGATCCCGAACACGAGGAGGAAGAAGACCGGCGCGATGATCGCCGTCTCGGTCAGGACCGCGGCGCGGTCTCCACGCACTCGGCGACGCGCGTTCGGGTAATCGGTGGCGTGGGGACGGTTCACGAGTGCTCCTGCCACAGTCCATCGGCATCGGCAACGGTTCCTGGAGCGATTTGGGCCCTTCCGATGGCCCATTCGGTCCGAACGACCTGATCCCGGGGGACGAAGCGGTCAGGAGCCCATCGTCGGGACTCCGCTGAACGACGAGAACAACGCGGTCGAGGCGACCATCACCAATGCGACGGCGGACGCGCCAGCGACTACCGATGATCGTCTGAACACCCGAATACCCAGGCGCGCGGTGGCGCCGAGGCTTCTCAGTCGGTCAGGATCGACACCTGACGGCGCCCGCGACGGTGACCGAACTTCACCCGACCGTCGGCGGTTGCGAACAGTGTGTCGTCGCCGCCGCGGCCGACGTTGTCACCCGGATGGAACTTGGTGCCACGCTGGCGCACGATGATCGAGCCGGCGGTGACCGCCGTGCCGTCGTACACCTTTACGCCGAGACGCTGGGAGTTGGAGTCACGGCCGTTGCGGGTCGAGCCGCCACCTTTGGTCTTGGACATGTCGTCAGCCCTTCGTGACCGAGGTGACCTCGATCACCTGGTAGTTCTGGCGGTGACCCCACCGGCGACGCTGGTTCGCCTTGGCTTTGTAGGTGAAGCCGTTGATCTTGGGGCCCCGCTTGTCGCCAACGATGCGGGCGCCGACTGCGGCCCCGGCAAGCTGAGTGGGCGTAGAGAGGACCACATCGCCGTCGACCAGCAGCACGGGCGTGAGCGACACGTCGTCGCCCACGGCGCCCAGCCGCTCGACATCGAGGGTTGAGCCGGGGCTGACTCGGTACTGCTTGCCCCCGGTCTGGATCACTGCGTACATAGAGATAGTGAGGCTACCGGGACGAGAGGACCGAGCCACGCGCCCCGTCAGATGCTGGTATTCGTCGTAGTCGGGGTGGTCGTCGTGGTCGACGTCGCCGGCGGTCGGGTCGTCGTCGTCGTCGGGGGTCGAGTCGTCGTCGTCCTCGGGGGTCGAGTTGTCGTCGTCCTCGGGGGTCGAGTCGTCGTCGTCGGCGGAGGCGGAAGGGTGCCCGGGTCCTCGATGACGATCGGGACCTCGAGGCCCCTATAGCCGTCGATGCACGGACCGGTGGCGTCGATGATCGTGATCGTGCCCGGACTGTACGGTTGTGCGAAATTGGTGCCGATCCAGCACCTACCGTCGCCGCCGGTCGTGCAGCTCGACGTGACCCTTCGCCCGTCGTCGAGCGCTATCACCCCGGTGATGGTCACCTCCTCGACCTGGTTGCCCCAGTCGTCCTGGACGCCGACGCGGATCCAGGCTGACAGCACGTACGCGCTGCCGTTCCAATACCACTCGAACTCGTTGCCCGCCTCATACAGGGTGACGACGCCGTTCGTGACCTTGATGTCGGCATCGGAGCAGTCCTCCGCCAGCCCGTCGCTCGCACACAACTCGATCTCGTACTCGCCCGGCTGGAGGGCAGTCACGTTGAAGCCGACCTCATCGAGGGCCGGGTCCACCGTCGGTGAGCCGTTCAGTTGGAGCCCGTCGTCATCGATCTCCCAGGTGAGGTCCAGGCTGTCGAGTGAACTGAAGTCGTCGGTCACCTCGCCGATGACGACTCGGGTCTCGCCCGGCCGCATGACAAGGTCGGGCATGTGAACATCGGGTGGAGCGTTGATCGGGAACGTCGGCGACCCCGTCGTCGACGTGACACCGCTCGACGTGCTCGTCGGCGCGACCGTCGATGACGTGCCCGGGTCACCGCCGATGGCCGATCCGGTCTCCTCGGCCTCGGCTGCGGTCGACTCGTTCAGCTCGTCGAGCCCGACACCGATCGACAATGAGAAGACCATAAGCACGAGCGCGTACTCGATGAGCGCGGCGCCACGAGCCCGCGATCCAGTGCCTCTCACACCACCCGAGCCGCTTCGCCCGACAGCTCTCATGTAAGCGCTATCGGCCGACCACCCGGCGCGCTGAAGGTGCCGCCCGTAGGTAATCGGGTTCAACTACGAGGCGCGGGCATCCGAACTCAGTCGCCGAGCAGTTCCTCGCTGATCAGTAGACCGCGTCCCTCACATGTTGGGCAGGTGTGCGACAGCGACTCGACAAGGCCTTCGCCGATCCGTTTGCGGGTCATCTCGACCAGCCCCAGCTCGGAGATGTGGAACACCTGCGTACGGGTCTTGTCGCGGGACAACGCCTCGCGGAACGCCTTCATCACCTGATCGCGGTTCCTCGCCTCTTCCATGTCGACGAAGTCGATCACGATGATGCCACCGATGTCGCGCAGCCGGAGCTGTCGGGCGATCTCCTGCGCGGCCTCGAGGTTGTTCCTGAACACCGTCTCCTCGAGGCTCGACTTGCCGACGTTCTTTCCGGTGTTCACGTCGATGACCGTGAGGGCTTCGGTGTGCTCGATGACGAGCGAACCGCCCGACGGCAGCCAAACCTTGGTGTCGGATGTCTTGCGCAGCTGCTCGGACACGTGATGGCGTTCGAACAATCCCAGTGGCTCGACCGCTCGGTCGAAATACTGCACTCGGTCGGCCAGGGCCGGCATGATGCTCGACACGTAGTCGTTGACCTGGTCGAAGAGCACCGGATCGTCGATCACAACGCCGCGGTAGTCCTTGTTGAACTCCTCGCGGATGACCCGCAACGCCATGTCCGGTTCGCGATACAGAAGCGCCGGCACCTGGGCCTTGGCCGCCAGCCGCTCGATGTCGGCCCACTGCCCGAGCAGCCGGGCGACGTCGCGCTCGATCTCCTCCTCGATGACGTTCTCCGCCGCGGTGCGCACGATCACCCCGTGCTGGGCCGGCTTGACCCGATCGAGGATCTTGCGGAGCCGCTTGCGCTCGTCATCGGGCAACCGCTTCGATATGCCGAACGTCGGGTTGTTTGGCACGAGCACGACGAAACGCCCCGGGAGCGAGATCTCCTGCGTCAGCCGGGCGCCCTTGTGGGCGATCGGGTTCTTGGTGACCTGACACAGGATCGTCTGGCGGTTCTGAAGGATCTGCTCTATGCGGAGCTGCGGACCCTTCCGCTCGACCTCGTCGGAGTCGTACTGGACGTCGCCTCGGTACAGCACGGCGTTCTTCGGCGTGCCGATGTCGACGAACGCCGCCTCCATGCCGGGAAGCACGTTCTGGACCTTGCCGAGGTAGATGTTCCCGTGGATCTGGGTGGCGTCGTCGGCGGGCTGAGAGACATAGTGCTCGATCAGCGAACGCCCCTCGATGACGGCGATGTGGGTGGCGTGCTCGCTCACGTGAACCGACATGAGGTAGCGACCTATCGGTCGCCCCTTGCGCTCCTTACCCCGCCGTTGCTCGAGCGTCGCCTCGTCGAGCTCGACGGGCGTGTCGGAGGTGACGGCCTGGACGGGAGCCAGTGCCGGCGCCCGCTTGTCACCGCCGCCACCACGACCGTCGCCGCC
>CAYMJU010000008.1:0-5026 GCA_964390555.1 uncultured Acidimicrobiales bacterium
CGTTGCAACGCCATCATCGTCGGGTTCACGCCCACGGGAGGCGAAGCGATCACCAAGATGGTCGAGAACGAGGCGTTCATCGCCCAGGTCAAGAAGTGCATCCCCTCGCCGCGGCTCGGCCGACCGGTCGACATCGCCAACGGGTGCGTGTACCTGGTGTCCGACGAAGCCGAGTACGTGAACGGCGTGCTGCTGCCGATCGACGGTGGGTTCACCGCCAAGCTCGCCATCCCCGACACCTCGGCGCTGAGCTCGATCGGCGAAGGCTGAACGAGCGGGCTCACCCCGAGCGGGTGAGCCGTAGAACGCGCGCCACTAGGTGAACGTCGACGTCTGATCGGTCTGGCTCGCCTGCTAGCGCAGTCGAGAAATGCCGCTGTCACATTGGAGGGCTCGCCTATCGGCTCGCCCTCTTAGCCGCGTCAGCGGTGGGCGTCGGTCTGGCCCAGGTAGCTGTCCATGAGCGCCTGGCGATCGGACAGCTCCGCCGCCGAGCCCGCCAAGACGATCTTTCCCTGGGACATCACGTAGGCGCGGTCGCACAGCGCCAGTGCTCGCGTGGTGTTCTGCTCGACGAGCAGTATGGGCACCTCGGCCTTGACCTGGTCGATCGCCTCATACACGGCATCGACGATCAGCGGCGCCAGGCCGAGGGACGGCTCGTCGAGCAACAACATCCGCGGCGACGCCATCAGGGCCCGGCCGATGGCGAGCATCTGCTGCTCGCCGCCTGACAGAGCCCAGCCACCGCGGCCCCGAAGTCCCGCGAGGGAAGGGAATAGGTCGTAGACGTCGTCGGCCTCGAAGCGGGCGGTGCGACCCGACCGAGCGGTGCGGGCCACGGCCAGGTTCTCGTCGACGGTGAGGTTCGGGAAGATCTGGCGACCCTCCAACACATGGATCACACCGAGTCGGGTCACCTCCTCGGGCCGCTCGAGGCGGCGCCGCCACCCCTTCCGCGTCGACTGGAAAGCCCAACCAGCGCCGGCGGCCGCACCGGCGATTCCGGTGACCACCGCCCCGCCGGTGCCGATGTGGATGTTGCCGATGGTGAGAAACACTCCCCCGCCAAGAACGGCCGACGAGACGATTCCGAGCGTGTCACGGCGCCCCTGGCTGACGACCCGTAGATCGGTTCCGGCAAAGTCGATCGTGCCCTCGGCGGACACCAGGCGCGAGATGGCTCGCAGGGTCGAGGACTTGCCGGCGCCGTTGGGTCCGAGGAGGGCCACGGCTTCGCCGTCTCGGACGTCGAGGTCGACCCCGCGCACGGCCTGGACGGCGCCGTAGGTCACACGCAGGTCCCGGACGGTCAGCGACAGGCCGGCGTCAGCCATCGCTCGGGGCCCCCTGCCCGAGGTAGGCGTCTATCACCCGAGCGTTACGCCACACATCGGTGGGGGATCCCTCGGCGATCACCGACCCGAGCTCGAGCACCACGATGCGCTGGCAGAGCTCGTCGATGAAATCGATCTTGTGCTCGACCAGCAGGATCGCCACCCCGCTCTCGTTCATACCCGTGAGGATGCCGGCGAGGAACTCGGTCTCGGTCTCATTCAGCCCGGCGGCGGGCTCGTCGAGCATCAGCATCACCGGATCGCCGGCGAGAGCTCCCGCGAGTTCGAGAAGACGCTGGCGGCCGTAGGTGAGAAGCCCCGTAGGAGCGTGGGCGAATTCGGCGAGGCCGACCCGATCCAGCGCCGCGTACGCCTTGGCGCAGCGTTCGCGCTCGGCCGCTACCATCCCCCGCCGATCGAGCCAACTCCCGGCCAGTCCCCGGCGGCGCTGGTCGGTCGTGGTGAGCAGCACGTTCTCCAGGCACGTGAGCGACATGATGTTCTGCGGCGTCTGGTAGGTGCGCATCAGCCCGGCGTGGCGGATCTTTCGCGGCCGGCCCAGGGCTAGCTGTCGACCGTTCACGGTGGCCTCACCCGACGCCGGGACCACACCGCTGATCGCGTTCAGGAACGTCGACTTCCCCGACCCGTTGGGGCCGATCAAACCGAGGATCTCGCCGGCGGCGACCGACATCGATACTCCATCGACGGCCCGCACAGCGCCGAAATCGACCGTGATCTCGTTGGCCACGAACAGGTCACTCATGCCGGACCGGCGTTGCTGTCGGTCTTCGGCATACCCTCGAGGGCGCGCTCCAGCCGATGCCCGAGACCGGGGCCCGACGGTCGAGTGGCGACGTCGCCGCCCCCTCGCCGGCGACTCGACCACCGCTCGAACTTTCGCCATCCGCCCGCCAACCCGTCGGGGAGGTAGGCGATGATCGCCAGGATCAGCAGCCCCTTGATGAGCGTCTGATACCGAGACAGCGACTCGAACCACTCCTCGAACCAGATGATGAAGGCCGAGCCCAACAGCGCCCCCCACGGCGAGTCGATGCCGCCGAGCAGCACGATTATGAACAAGTCGAGCGACAGGGTCGCCGGGAACGAGTCCGGTGCCAGCGAGCCCACCCGGTGGACGAACAGCGAACCGACCGCCGCAGCCATGGCCGACGCCGCGGCGAACATGACAAAGTTGATCCGGACCGTGGCGACACCCTTGGTGGCCGCCACCAGCGGGTTGTCGCGGTTGGCGACGGCGTCGCGCTTGAGCGGCGAACGTTCGACCCACACGATCAGCAACATCACCACCAACAACAGCGCGACGAGCAGCATGTACTGCTTGTACGTGGTGTCGAACTCGTAGCCGAACAACGAGGGCTCGGGGATCCCCGTCGTGATCTCGCCCCCGGGCGCCGAAAAGCTCTCCCACTTGGTGACCACGGTGAGGGCGATGGTCGAGAAGGCGATGGTGCCGATGGCGAAGTAGAAGTGCGCGGCCCGGGCCACGATCGCCATGAAGCCCAGCCCGACGATCGCGCCGATCAGCACGGCGGCGACGAACCCGGCGGTGAAGCCCCGGGGCCACTCCCACAGGCCGAAGAAGTCCTGCCCTCGGGCAGCCCAGACCGACACATAGGCGCCAAGCGCGTAGAACGCGGTGTGGGAGAAGGCGAAGATCCCGCTCACCCCGAACACCAGATAGAACGACGCACCGAGGATGGCGAGGGTGACCCAGTTGCTGAAGATCAACAGGTCGATCTCGCTGCCGTAGCGGACCGGAGCAACGAAGAAGAACGCCGCCACCAGCACCAGCACGCGGTAGTGGCGCTCGCGATAGATGGTCGGCAGACGAACCGCTGACGGGGCCACGGGGCTAGAGGCGGCGTCCACTGCTCCCCTTGAACAGGCCGGCGGGACGCAGGGCGATGACGGCAAGCATGACGACCATCGGGTACGCCGAGGTGTAGGCCGGCGAGATGTAGCCCGAACCGAACTCCTGGGACAGACCAAGCAGCATGGCCGCCGCGGCGACACCGACCAAGCTGTCGAAGCCGCCGAGCACGGCGGCGGCGAACGCCGTGAGCATCGGACCGAACCCCAACTCGGTCGTCAGGGCCCGGTTGGGGGCGATCAACATGCCTCCCACGCCCGACAGCATCGCCGCCACACCGAAGGTCAACAGTGACATGCGGTCGACCCGGACACCCTGCATGCGCGCCGCCTCGCGGTTCGACGCCAGGGCCCGGACCTGGCGGCCGAACTGGGTCCGGTTGAACAACAGCACGAGGGCGACCAGCAGCACTGCTGTCACCACGACGATCATGATGCTCTGGTACTGGATCCGGGCGCCGCCAAGACGCCACACGCCCTTGAACGGAGGCCGCAGGAGCTTCGGGCCCGGTTCGCTGGCGATGGTACGGAAGATGCTCTGGTCGATCAGCAACGCCGCCGCGAACGTGGCGATGACCACCACGTGGATCGAACGCCCCCGCAGCGGTGCATAGCAGAAGCGCTCGACGCCCAAGCCGATCAGGAACAGCGCGGCCACCATCACGAGGAACGCCACCGGGTAGGGCCACCCGTGCTTCTCCACGCCCCACCAGCTGAAGAACCCTCCCGCGGTCACGAGTGACCCCTGGGCGAAGTTGACCGCTCCCGTCGCCTTGAAGATCAGCATGAACCCCAGGGCGACCAGCGTGGCGATCGAGCCGACGGCGATGCCGGTCGAGAGGATGGTGAGGAACTTGGCGCCGCCTTCGACGGCGATGATCAAATTCACCTCAGCATCCCCCCGGACCGCGCATCGTGGATGTGCTGGGTCAGCCGAGCTCGATGACGACCTCGGTGACCGGACGCCCGGTCGCCAAGCTCACCATCGTCGAGCGGGTGGCGAGGATGCCGTCAGTGTTGCTGTACGGACCGCACACGCCGTCGAACTCGCCGCTGTTGAGACCGGCCTGGATGGTCGCGGGGTCTGTGGCCCCGGCTGCCTCGATGATCGCCTTGAGGATGTACGGCGCGTCGTAGCTCTGGGCGGCGGCGTACGAGGGCGGGTAGCCGTTGGCCTCCTCGAAGGCGGTGGCCCACTCGGTGTCGGTCTCGAGCGGGTTGCAGTCGACGTTGCCATAGAAGTTCGACAGCTGCTCAGGCGAGAACAGCGTGTAGAAGGTCGAGAAAGCGGTGCTACCGGGGCCGATCACCGGCACCGAGATGCCTTGGGCCTCGAACGTGGTGACCTCGAGGATCAAGTTGTTCGGCGTGCCCCACGCCAGCACGGCGTCGCTGCCATCCATCGACAACACCTCGGTGGTGAGGTCCTCGGCGTTGAAGCTGTGCGGCGCGTCCGCCGAGACCGTGCATCCGGCCTCGCCGATGACCCGCTTGTGGACTTCGGAGCCGGCCAGGCCGAACGCCAGGTCGAAGTACAGCAGGCCGATGTTGCAGGCGCCCAGTTCCTCCAACACGAAGGTGGCGGCCTCCTCGGCGGCGACGTCGTTGGGGACCCGGATCGTCCACAACCACTCGCTTGCTGCGGTACCTCCAGCGCGGGCCTGGGGGTTGGTCGAGAAGTTGATGACCGGGACACCGGCGGTAGCGATGTCAGGCGCCGCGGCATCGAGGGCGCTGCTCGACCCGAAGCCGAGGATGGCCACCGGGTCGACGGCCAGCCACTGGGCGAAGTCTTC
>CAYMJU010000009.1:0-10225 GCA_964390555.1 uncultured Acidimicrobiales bacterium
CCCGTACGCCACGATGCTGCTCGCCCTGCTCGGCGCCGAGGTGATCAAGGTCGAGTCGACGCGCCGGCCCGATCCCGCACGGCGGGGTTTCCTCGCCGACTACGGCGGCATCAACCGGTCGCCGAACTTCAACGAGATCAATCTGGGCAAACGCTCGTTCCAGGTCGACCTCACGCGTCCCGAGGGGCGCGAGCTCGTGCATCGGCTCATCGACTGCGTCGATGTGGTCGTCGACAACTTCCGGCCAGGCGTGATGGCCCGGTTCGGGCTCGACGCGGCCAGCCTGTTGGCCCGCAGGCCCGATCTGGTCGTGGTGTCGTCGTCCGCGAACGGCTCGACCGGCCCCGACGCCATGGCCGCCGGCCTGGCCAGCATCCTCGGCGCGACCGGCGGGCTGTCCGAGCAGACCGGCTTCGAAGACGGCCCGCCGACCGAGGTCGGCGAGTCAACCGACTACCGCAGCGCCAACGCCCTCGCCGTCGCGACGTTGGCGGCGCTGTTGCACCGGGCCCGCATCGGTGACGGGCAACATGTCGACGTGGCGTCGCGCGAGGTTGTGGTCGCCAGTGCTTCCGACGCGCTCCTCGCCTACGAGCTCGGAGTCGACTGGCAAGCCCGGATCGGCAACGCCCATGGCGCCCCACCAGGTGTACCGGTGCGCCCGCGACGAGTGGGTCGCCATCGCCGTCGGCGACGACGGCGATGGGAGCGGGCTCTGCGCCGTGCTCGGTCGGGGCGATTGGATCGACGCCTATTCGACCGCGGCGAAGCGTCGACTGGCCGTGGACGAGATCGACGCCGCGATCTCGCGCTGGACAACCCTTCGATCGGCGCGCGAGGCGTTCGAGTCGCTCCACGCGGCGGGTGTGCCGGCCATGGCCGTGATGACCAACGAAGCTCTGGCTTCCGATCCGCACCTGGCCGCCCGCGGTGTGTTCGTCGAGGTCGACCACGCCGAGATCGGCCGCACCCGGGTCATGAGGGCGCCGTGGCTGTTCTCGGACCTCGATTGCGCGGTCACCTCACCCGGCCCCTTGCTCGGCCAGGACAACGCCTACGTTCTCCAGCAACTGCTCGGCCTCTCGGCGGCCGACGTGGCCCGACTCTCGGAGGTGCTGGTCTGATGACGACTCACACGGATGCTCTGCGGATCGGGTTGGTGCCCGGAGGCGGCAAGCGGAGGATCGCCGATCTCGAAGCGCTCCCGATCGATTCGCTGTGGGTCGGCGGCCACGTCGCCTCCCGAAACCCGAGCCCCGAGGCGATGGTGGGCTTGGCCCGCCTCGCTGCGCTGACCGAGCGGGTCACCGTCGGCACGTCGATCCTGCTGCTGCCCCTCTACCCGCCGGCTCTCGTCGCCAAGCAGATCACCGACCTCGACCACGCCACCGGGGGCCGGGTGATCCTCGGCATCGGCGTGGGCGGCGAGTACCCCCAGGAGTTCCGGGCCTGCCAGATACCGGTCACCGAACGGGGGCGGCGTACCGACGAAGCGATCCCGCTGATCCGGCGCCTCTGGACCGCAGAGCGGCTCACCCACGACGGCCGCTACTACGCCATGGACGACGTCGTGATCCACCCCGCACCGGTGCAGCCCGGTGGGCCGCCGATCGTCGTCGCAGGGCGCTCCGAAGCGGCGATGAGGCGGGCCGCCACATTGGGCGACGGCTGGTTCCCGTACCTCTACTCGCCGCGCCGTTACGCGGCGTCGGTCGAGACCGTGCGCGCCGCGGCGGCCGAGAACGGGCGCGACCTGTCGCAGTTCGGCTGGTACGTGTGGGTGTTCCTCAACATCGACCCCGACGGCGAAACCGCCAAGGACCAGGCCGCCAGATCGATGGGCGGAACCTACAACCAGGACTTCCGGGAGATGGTCGACAGCGTCGCCGCCGCCGGCACCCCCGACGAGGTCCTCACCAAGCTGAAGGCCTTCTACGACGCCGGCGCCCGCCACTTCGTCTTCAGCCCCGCCACCGCGGGCGCCGACCCCACCCCGGTCGTCGACCGCCTCCTCGGCGACCTCATCCCAGCACTTCGCGACCACGCCGCGAACTCGGGGCTGTAGCCGCGGGCGCAGCCCGAGCTGGGCTGGGTCGGTCATCGGGCCGTGTAACCGCCGTCGACGGGAACCATGACACCGGTGACGGTCGCGGCGCGGTCCGTGCACCCCGACGACCGAGTCGACCGGTCACACCGGCTCACTTGTGTACACCACACCGCCGCCCATGTGCGGCGAGGAGTGGCAGGCCAGGCCGACCTCGACTCCGGCCCGCTGGCGCGCACCCGCGCGCCCCGACAGCTGAAGGTAGCACTCGAGCATCTGGGGGATGCCGTGCATCCGGCCGTTGCCGAGCGCCCCACCGCCGGTGAGTGCCGGCAGCGCACCGGGCCGGTCGCCGTCGATCCCGCCGTCTTGCACGAAGCGATGGGCCTCGCCCACCGGGCACAGACCGAGCACTTCGAGCCAGATGTACACCAGCGGCGAGAAGCCGTCGTAGAGCTGGGGGAGGTCTACCTGTTCGGGGCCGAGGCCGGCGCTTCGCCACAACCGGTCGACCATCGCCGCCCCCGAATCCATCATGTCGTCGAGCGGCCAGTGCATCGGGAGCCGCCGCCGGGTCGGCATGGCGTTGGCGTAGCCCGCGACGTACACCGGCTTGTTCGGCAGATCACGAGCCCGTTGCGACGACGTGAAGACGAACGCGGCGACGCCGTCGACCGGCAGATCGCAGTCGAGTCGGCTGATCGGGTCGGCGATCATCGGCGCCGCCAGGTAGTCCTCGACCGCCAGCGGCTTGCCGTGCCAGTAGGACCACGGGATTCGCGCTCCGTTCTTGCGGGCCTCGACTACCACGGCCGCCATCGCCTCGCGACTGGCGCCGTAACGCTGGAGATACTCGTTGTACGGGAGCCCGATCATGGCCAGGGGGCCGAAGAAGCCCTGGGGCGCGGTCCACTGCTGGAACCCGCGTGCCGATCGCATGGCGCTGCCGTGATAGCTGCCGGTCGGGTTGTGGAGGGCGCGGACCACCAGCACGTGGTCGGCGGCGCCGCCGGCCACCGCGTTGACACCCATGGCGACGATCCCCGGTATCTGGCCGAACCCCTGGAAGCCGGCGACGTAAGCCGGGTCGACGCCCAACCGTTCCGCCAGCCAGCCTGCGCTGACCGTGCTGATGCCGTCCTGTACCGAATGGTCTCCAGCGGTCGGAAACAGTGACGACGCGACGTAGCCGTCGACCTGGTCGAGGCAAAGTCCGGCGTCGGCGATGGCCTTGCGGGCCGTCTCGACGGCGATGACGCCGAGCGGGCGGGCGGCATGACGTTCGATCGGGCTCTGGGCGTAGCCGGCGATGGCGACCTGGCCGCGGGCGACGAGGGGCCCGCTCACGAGCCGGTCACCAGGGCGAACGCCGGCACCGATACGCCGTCGTCGAGGTCCTCGAAGGCCACCCCGACCAGGTCGCCCTGGCTCAGCGCGGCGTCGGGCCCGTCGAGGAGGCGGCCGATCAGGCGAACCGTCGGCGCGTCGGTCAACTCGACGTCGACCAGCACGAACGGGACATCGAACCCGGGAACGAACGACTGGCGGATGACGGTCCAGGAGCGGACGACGCCCCGACCGCTGACCGGTACGAACCGGAACTCGGGATCGGTACTGTGGCAGTGCGGGCAAACGATGTCGGGTGGCATGGTGGCTGCGTCGCAGCGGCCGCACCGGGCCACGGTGAGCACGTGCTCGGCGGCAGCGAGCCAGTAGGGCGCGGATTGCTCGTCGGGCACGGGAAGCGGCCGGGCGGTCGTCAAGGGATCACCCCCGCCTGTTGGAGTTGGGCGATCCCGTCCCAGTCGTAACCCAACTCGAGCAGGAGTTCCTCGGTGTGCTCGCCGACCTCGGGGGCGCGCCGCAACGCCGCCGGCTGCCCGTCGAACTGCACCGGGACATTCGGCAGCCGGTAGGGAGCCAGGCCTTCGGCGGTCACCTCGCCGATGTAACCGTTGGCCAGCACCTGAGGATCGTCGAGCAGCTCCTCGACGGACTGCATCGGCGCCCACGGCGCGTCGAGCGTGCCGAGCACCTCCTTGCACTCCTCGAGCGTCCGCTTGCCGAACTCGGCGTCGAGCTCTGCGGTGCAGGCTTCGCTGTTGACCCGCCGCGCCGAGAGGTCGGTGAAGCGAGGGTCGTCGAGGAGGTCCTCGCGGCCGAGCGCTCGGCACAGGTCGGCCCAGTAGCGGTCGCCCTGTAGGAACACCAGCTGGACGTGGCGGCCGTCGCTCGTCCGGTAGGCGCTCACGAGTGGGTTGGGGGACGCTCCCCGGCCGGCCAGGCGGGGCGGGCTCTGGCCCTGGAGGGCGGTGAGCAGATCCGACGACAGCGTCCACATCGCCGTGGCCAGCAGCGACACGTCGACGACCGAGCCGAGCCCGGTCCGCTGCCGCTTGAGGAGAGCGGCCGACATGCCGAACGCGAGCGCCATGGCGCCGTTGCGGTCGCCCATGGCGCCCCGCTGGCCGATCGGGTCGTGGCGGTCGACCGGTGTGAGCGTGTGGGCGAGGCCGCCACGGGCCCAGAACGCCGACGCGTCATAGCCGGGCAGGTCGGCGTCGGGGCCCCGAACCCCGTAGCCGTGACCGCGGGCGTACACGAGCTTGGGGTAGCGGCTCGTGAGCTGCTCGGCGTCGAGCCCGAGCCGGCGAAGAGCACCCGGCCGCAGGCTGGTGAGGAATACGTCGGCGGTCTCGAGCAGGCGGTGGAGGGCCGCGAGCCCTTGTTCGGTCTGCAGGTCGATCGCCAGCGACCGTTTGCCCCGGTTGGCCAGCGCCACCGACACGTTGACGCCGCCACTGTCGGTGCCGATGCCTTGCGTGACGAGGCCCCGGTACGGGTCGCCCTCGATGCGCTCGACGCGTATGACATCGGCGCCCCAGTCGGCGAGCAGAGCACCCGCCACCGGGACGAACACCCACTGGGCGAGCTCGACGACCCGCACACCCTCGAATGCGCCTGGGTCCATTCGCAATCCTCCGGTCATTCGGGGTCGGCGAGCGGACCCTAGCCGTCGGGTCACTTCACCGGCGAGGACGGCGATCTTCGTCTGCGACCAAGGGCCGGGCCGTCGCCGATGTCTCTGCCGCGGTCCGCCGACTCGCCTTCGAACCGGCTCGCCGGTGAGCGCTCGACGCCCGGGGTGGGTACCGTCGCAGGCCTGGCCAGGCCGACGCGCTCGGCGAGAACGGAGGACGTGATGGACGGTACGACGGGTCGCGGTCCGAACGACGAGCTGCTCGTCGAGGTGCACGGCGCGGTTCGGGTGGTGATCATGAACCGGCCGGCCGCGTTCAACGCGACCAACGAGCACCTGCACGGCGAGGTGGCCAAGATCTGGCGCGAGCTCGACGCCGACCCCGATGTGGGCGCCATCGTCCTCACGGGATCGGGCACCGCGTTCTGTGCCGGGGGCGATCTCGATCTGCTCGACAAGATGGTGAGCGACACCACCCTGCGGTCAGCGATCATGGAGGAGGGCGCCGAGATCGTTCGGGCCATGACGGCGGTGAGGGTGCCGATCATCGCGGCCATCAACGGACCCGCGGTCGGGCTTGGTTGCAGCCTGGCCGGCATGAGCGACCTGGTCGTCATGGAAGAGCACGCCTACCTGGCCGACCCCCACGTCGCGCTGGGCCTGGTCGCCGCCGACGGCGGTGCGCTCACCTGGCCGCTGCTCACGAGCCTGATCCGAGCCAAGGAGTACCTACTGCTCGGCGACCGTCTGCCGGCCGTCGACGCCCAGCAACTCGGCCTGGTCAACCGGGTCGTGCCGACCGGCACGTCGGTCGCCGTCGCGATGGAGCTGGCCCAACGCCTCGTCAAGTTGCCACCGCAGTCGGTTCGGGAGACCAAGGCGCTCCTGAACCGGGCTGTGCACTCCGCTGTGCAGACGATGCTGACCGACGCCATAGCCACCGAGTCCGCCTCGTTCGACGAACCGGCCTTCCACGCGAACCTGGCCCGCCTGCTGAAGCGAGACCGCCCCGCGTCGTGAGCTGGCCTGCCCATCCACCCCGCGCGAGCCATCCCCAACGGCGGTCGTCTGGTGGAGGGCGCGCCTAGGATCCTCGGCTCAACCGATGCTCGAGGACCGAGCTATCACCGAACGACGACCCAGGAGGACGGGGTGACAGGACAGGTCGACCTCGAGATCGACGGCGCGATCGCCACGATCACGAACAACAATCCCGACAAGCACAACGCCTTCGACGACACCATGGATCTCCGGCTGTTCGAGATCCTCGACGAGTTGGCCGGTCGCACCGAGCTGCGGGCCGTGATCTGGCGGGCCGAGGGCAAGTCATTCTCGTCGGGGCGCGACGTCGCCGCGATCGGGGGGCAACAGGTCGAGCTGACCCATCACGAGCTGATGTCGAGGGGCCACGCCGGCATCCTGCGGATCTTCGACATCGAGGCGCCGATCATCGTGGCCATGAAAGGCTGGTCGATCGGTGCGTCGTTTCAAAGGGCGCTGATCTGCGACATCCGCATCGCCGCCGAGGGCGCCCGCATGATGTTGCCCGAGCTCTCCCACGGCGTGATCCCCGACACCGGCGGCGTTGGGCGGCTCTACCAGATGTGCGGGCACGGGGTGGTCACCGACATGGTGCTCACCGGCCGTGCGATGTCGGCAGACGAGGCCCTGCATCACGGCGTCGTGTCGCGAGTCGTGCCCGAGCCCGAGCTCGACTCGACGGTCCGGGAGATCGCCGAGAAAGTCGCGACCACACCGAAGGTGGCGGTCAAGATGGCCCGGCGCGTGATCCGTCATCTCTCGGAGCCGTCGCTTCGGTCGTCGATGCAGGACGAGCTGATCTACCAGACGTTCATCAACCGCAGCGACGACATCGCCGAGATGCGACGAGCACGCGGCGAGAACCGGCCGCCGAACTACACCGGCAGCTGAGGTTCTCCCCCTCGCCGACCTCACGGTCACTCGCGCCAGGTCTTGGGGTCGGTGGCGTAGTGACACCGCCACTCGACCACTTTGCCTGCCTGGTCGACGCTCATGATGTCGGCGCCGGGCCGACTTGCCCCGTCGGGGAAGTGGCACGTGTAGACGAGGATCACCGTGTCGGTACCGGCGAGGGCCGACTGGAGCGTGTAGCGCACGTCGCTGGCCCGGTCGAGCGCCGCGACGACGTAGGCCTCGACGGCGTCGAAGCCCTCGACGGTGGTCTGCCCTCGGACGCCGGTGAGCCGCGAGACGTACGGCGAGCTGAAGACCACGTCGGGGCTGAACAACTCCATGATCACCGCGACGTCGGCGCGGTTCCAACCGACGTCCCAGTGGCGAGCGATGTCAGCTACGACCGAGTCGACGATCACGGCATGAGGCTCCCACTGGCTGGATCGGTTGGCGTGACTTGTGGTGGCCGGCACCGCGCCGTGCGACCGGATGTCGTGCGACGCGCCGCTTCTCGGCGAGCCCACAGGTTCGCGCGGTTCGAGGGCAACGTTCAGCGTGGAGTCAGCGCCGATGGTCGAAGCTCCGAGGCGTGTGACCTGACGACCAGGAGATGAGACATGGAAATCACCCGCAAGCGCAGATTGATAATCGTCGGCGCCGCCGCCGCCATCGTGGCGGTGGGCACCGGTGTCGGCGTCGCCGTGGCGGGAGGATCCGACGACGGCGAACTGCCCATCACCGGCCCCGATCTCGAACGAGCGTCGGCGGTGGCGCTCTCCCACACCGGCGGCGGAAGGGTGACCGAGACCGAGGTGGGCGACGAGGAGAGCTACTACGAGGTCGAGGTCACCTTGGACGGTGGCGGTCAGGTCGACGTTCAGCTCGACGAGGATTTCAACGTGGTTGACTCCACCGAGGACGTCGAAGAAGACTCCGACACCGACTGACGGGGAAGCGCCTGGTCGCAACGCCGGTCACCCAAGATGCTTGCGACCTCGAGCGCTCCCACGGCCCCAAGCCGCTGCGCGGGCCGGCGCAATGCCGTCGTCGTCGTAGTCGCCCTACTGCGGTTGTGGCGTGCTCATCGGATCATCGAGCGTGAGCGGAGTGTGCGGTTGCTTGCGTCGACGGCTGGATTTCGCGACGTTCAGATGGTGAGCACTTCGATTCGACAGAGCGGGCCGCTTGCTCGGGCCACGCTGCTATCACCGGTGACCAGCACGCAGCCGAGAGCCTCGGCGACGGCGACGTAGCACGCGTCGTAGGCGGTCACGTTTGCTCGCAACTGGTACGCCCGACTCATCAGCGGACCTGTTGGATATCGAGTCAGGGGCAGTGCAAGCAGGTCGTCGATGGCTTGTCGAAATCGTCGGGCGGTCAACGTCCCGGCGGCCCAGCGCTTTCGAAGCACCGACACGGTCTCGACGTCAGCGAGATCAGGCACCGAGGCGTTTCCGGCGATCGCGAGTCGGGCGCGTGCGGCGATCCCTGTGGGGCCATCGTCGCCAACAACATTCGCCAACACCGAAGCGTCGACAACGATCAACGCTGTCGATCCTCATCAAGGTCCGTGACCGCGGTGTCGAGTCCGACTCGCCCGCCTCGACGGTTGCCGATCCGGGCCAAAACCTGCGACATCGTGGGGGTACGGGCCAGCCGTGTCAGCTCGGACGCTAGGTACTGCTGCAATGACTGGCCAGCCTCCTGGGCGCGGCGTTGCAGGTCGACGTGGACATCGTCGGGAAGGTCCCGGACCAACACATTCGGCATGCTTGCATTATGCTATCATCGTGTCTTGATCGCAAGGGATTTCGAACATCTGCCTGCTGCGCCGTCGCTACACGGGATCGCCGGAGGTGTGGAGATCGGATTGCTGAGACCTGTACGCGCGTGGGACCACGCGACCTCGCCCCGGAGTGCCGGCAGGAGGCACTCGATGAGGACACGCCGATGGTGTCACGCATTCCGCCCGGCATCGTCCCGAGTCGCAGCTGTCGGTCGGTCGGAGGGAGGTCGCTGAAGTGGTGTCAGTTGCCGACGGCAGTGACGTGCCGTATCCTTACCTACAGCACATTGTAAGGAAATCCATGGAGATCGCAGCGAAGCTGAGCTCAAAGGGACAGCTCACCGTTCCCAAGGCCGTGCGCGACGCCCTTGGCCTCGCAGAGGGCGATGACGTCGTGTTTCGTGTCGAGGGCAAACGCGCCGTCCTCGCTCGAACAACCGATTTTCTGTCTCTCGCAGGAACCATCAGTGTCCCCGCAAACCGGCGCAACGCGGCCTGGGATGACGTGCTGCGCCGCACCCGTGCCACCAGGGCGGCGGATCGCCATTGAGCGCGTTCGTCGACACCAACGTTCTGGTTCGACACCTGACCGGCGACCCCGCTGACATGGCAGCGCGGGCGACTGCGTTCCTCGCGGCAGCCGACGAGATACTCCTCGCTGATCTGATCGTGGCCGAGACGATTTACGTGCTCGAGTCGTTCTACGAGGCGCCGCGCTTGCAGGTTTCGGATGCGATGCGCTCACTCGTCGCCATGGATACGGTGGTAACGATCGACCCCGCGCTGCTTCTCCGAGCGGTCGAGGTGTACGAAGTCGATCGGATCGACTTTGCCGAGGCCTACCTCGTTGCACAAGCCGAGAGCACCGGTGTTCGCTCGATCGCTTCCTTCGACAAGTCCATCGATCGAGTCACCACGGTCCAACGAATCGAACCGCCCCAACTCTCCGGCCCCGACGAGCGAACCTCGGCCTGAGTTCGGCCCTTACGTGCGGCCCGGATCTTGTGGAACTTGTCGCGGTGCTGGGCGGCGTGCGTGGCTGCTGCGGGTCGCGGTGTCGGATCTCGGGCGGGCGAGTCGGGCATCGCGGTCAACGGCTGGATCCTCATCGTGCTGGGGTCGTCCGCGGCGCCCGCGACGTCACAGCAGTCGGCGGCTTGCTGCGGGTGAAACGGTCGGTCCGGGTAGGACGGGGCCGTGTGAGTTCGCGGCTTCGAAGTCGCTGGCGGCCGGCATCCCGGGGCGAGCCGACCGTTGTGTCATGGTCCGTGGCGGGTGACGGGTGTTGGTGGGTCGATGGTGCGGTCGAGGGTGCCGTCTGGTTGCCACAGGGTGAGGGTGCGGTCGAGCGCCATTTTGAGGGTCCAGCGGCGGTGGTGGATCCGGTGGTGCCATTCGGGCGAGATCGGTACGAGGTTGTCGAGGCTGGTCGGGCCGCCGTCGTTGTGGGCGACGTTGACGTGATGGATGTGGCAGTCCG
>CAYMJU010000010.1:0-34678 GCA_964390555.1 uncultured Acidimicrobiales bacterium
CTTCGCTCCATCAGCATCCGGGTCGCTTCGCTCCATCAGCATCCGGGTCGCTTCGCTCCATCAGCATCCGGGTCGCTTCGCTCCGTCGGCTACTGACGCTGCGCCGCCGAGGCAGATCGTTTCACGTCACGGTGATGGCGCGTTCGGGGCATTGGCGGACGGCGTCGGCCACCGCGGCTTCGTGCTCGGCGGGGACGTCGTCGACCAGCACGACTGCGTACCCGTCGTCGGTCAGCTCGAACACCTGGGGGCACAGACCCCAGCAGATGCCGTGGCCGCGGCAGCGGTCGGTGTCGACGTGGGCCTTCACGCCGCGCCCGCGGCTGGCGTGACCGTGACGTGCAATCGGGTCAGGCCGCGCAGGATGAACGTCGGCACGTACGTGTACCGGCGAGCGCCGGCGGGGCCGTGGTGCTCCTCGGAGATCGAGATGTCGGTGGTCCGTTCGAGCAGCCGCCGCATGATGACGACGGACTCGGTGCGGGCGAGCGGCGCTCCCGGGCAGGTGTGCACACCGCGGCCGAACGACACGTGCTGGCGGGCGTTGGCCCGGTTCACGTCGAACGTCGCCGGGTCGTCGAAACGCCGGGGATCGCGGTTGATGGCGGCGTTGAGCAGCATCACCATCTTGCCGGCGGGGACATCGACGCCGCCGACCGTGACGGGCACCCGGGCCATACGGAAGTCGCCCTTGACCGGGCTCTCCATCCGCAACATCTCCTCGACGAAGTTCGGGATCAGGTCATGTCGCGAGCGCAGCAGAGCTTGGAGCTCCTTGTCCTCGGCGAGCATCTGGACCATGGCGCCGAGGAGTCGAACGGTGGTCTCCTGCCCGGCGGCGAAGAGGTTCGACGCCACCCGCACGACGTCGATGACCTCGGGCGTCGAACCGTCGGGGAACGTCGCCGTCGCCAGCCCGGTCAACACGTCGTCGCGGGGTGATCGGCGCCGATCCTCGACGTAGGCGGTGAACTGCTCGTAGAGGTAGCCGAGCGGCGAGTGACCCATCGAGTCGCCCTCGGTGCTGCCGAGCCCGCCTTGTTGCGGGTGGTGGATCAACGCCTCGGTGAAACGTTCGTGGTCCTCCTCGGGCACACCGAGCAGGTCGGCGATGACGAGCATGGCGTAGGGGCTGCCCAGCTCGTTGATGTACTCGCCCCCGCCCCTCGCCAGGAAACCGTCGATCTGGCGATCGGCCAGGCGCCAGATGAACTCCTCGTTCTCCTTGAGCCGCTTGGGCGTGATCAACCGCATGAGCAGAGCGCGGTGGTCGGTGTGCACCGGAGGGTCGAGGGTCGGGAGCTGGTCACTCATCGGGAGCGAGTCGCGGTGCGCGGCGATCAGGTCGCTCACGTCGTCGCCCTCGAGCGGAACCGGGAACCCGGGGAACGGGCCGGTGACCGAGATGCACGACGAGAACCGCTCGGTGTCGTTGTAGACCGACAGCGCCTCGTCGTACCCAGTGATCATGTAGATGCCGTGGTGCGGCTCGATCCGTACCGGACACTCGGCTCGGAGCGCCTCGAAGTACGGGTACGGGTCGACGACCATGGCCTCGTCGCGGAAGAAGTTGATGGCATCGACATCGGTCATCGGCGTCGCCTCTCGTGGGTGGTCGATTCGGTCATGGATACGGCTAGCCGATTCGGTGCCGCACCGCGTCGGACGAGTCGATCACGTTCCTGTGCCATCGCGTTATCCGATCGTGTGCGGAGAGCCGCGGTCGCGGCGTCAGTTGGCCGGCAGGCCGAGGATGCGGCCGGCGATGATGTTGCGCTGGATCTGGGACGTGCCGCCCATGACGCTCTGGGATCGACTGTACAGGTACGTCTTCAGCGCGCTGTCGTCGGTGCCGGGGGCGCCTCGGTCGCCGGCCAGGTCGACGCTGGTTTGGCCGACGGTCTGCTCGACCCAGGTCATGAGGAGCTTGTCGATCGAGCCCTCGGAGTCGGGTTCGGGATCGTCGATCCGCTCGGACAGCCGCCGGGCGACGTGCAGGCGCAGCATCTCGCACTGGACGTGCGCCCAGGCCAGGTCGAGGGCCTGCTGGGGCCGGAATCGGGCCGGCTCGGCGCGCACCATCTGCTCGAGTTGTTTGACGGTCTTGCGGTAGCGGGCTACATAGCCGAGCTCGGCCGGCTCGCGCTCGAACGACACGATGGTCATGGCCAGCCCCCAACCCTGGCCCGGCTCGCCGATCATGTTGGCGGCCGGTACCCGCGCCCCGTCGAAGAGGACCTGGCCGAACTCGTTGCTGACGCCGTTGATCATCCGCAACGGCCGCTGCTCGATGCCAGGCTGGTGCATCGGCACCGCGAAGGCGCTGAGCCCCTTGTGCTTGGGTACATCGGGATCGGTGCGAGCCAGGAGCAGGCACCACTCGGCCACGTCGGAGTAGCTGGTCCAGATCTTGTGGCCGTCCAACACGTACTCGTCGCCATCGCGGGTCGCCGTGGTGCGCAACGACGCCAAGTCCGAGCCGGCGTCGGGCTCGCTGAACCCCTGGCACCAGCGGTCGCGCCCGTTGATGAGCCCCGGGATGAAGCGGTCGCAGATGGCCTCGCTCCCGTAGCGGGAGATGCCCTGGATCAGATAGCCGAGGCTCGGCTTGGGCGGCGTGCCCGCCCGGGCCAGCTCGTCGTCGACGATCACCTCGTACCCGTGGGACAGCTCGTGGCCTCCCCACCGCTTCGGCCAGGTGAGGGCGAAGAAGCCGGCGTCGTGGAGCGAATGGTGCCACTCGGCCTGGTGGGCCCAGTACTCGTCGTCGGTCGACGACGCCGGCAGCCCCGAGTTGTTGGCGGCCAACCACGTTCGCAGGCGAGTCCGGAACGCGGCTTCCTCGGGAGAATCATCGAAGTCCAACGCCATACCCCGTTCGCTCGGCGGCCAAGGCGTGTAGGTGGACACCGTCGCCGCCGAGCACGTCGGTGGACTGAAGGGCCCGGCGCAGGTACACGTGGGCCAGACACTCCCAGGTGTTGCCCATCCCGCCGTGCACCTGGATCACGGTCTCGCACACGGTGCGGGCCGCCCGGGAACAGTAGGCCTTGGCGACCCGGCCGGCTTGGAGCGCCTCGGCCGGAGCGAGAGCGTCGACCGCCCAGGCGGCGTGCAGGGTGCACGAGATCGACCCTTCGAGCAGCACCTTGGCGTCGGCGAGCAGGTGCTGGACGGCCTGGAACGAGCCGACGGCCCGGCCGTACTGCTCGCGCTGGACGACGTAGTCGACGGCCATCGCCAGCGCGCCGCGCATGACCCCGACCAGGTCGGCCGACGTCGCGGCGAGGCCGAGTGCCGTCCACGCCGCGATGTCGTCGCCGTCCAGCATCCGTTGTTGCCCGTCGATCTCCTGCCAAGCGGCCCCGGCGGGAACCGCCGCCGTGCGGCGCGTTAGGTCGCTGCCCTGCGCGACGCTGGCGAGCCCAACACTCGCGACCCGCCAGCCTCCGGCCGCATCGACGAGCACCAGCGCGTCGGTCGCCCCGTCGGCGTCGATGGCGACGATCGGGTTCGACGAGCCGACGGCCAGTGCCTCGAGGTCGCACCGGAGCCCGATCGTCGGTCGGTCGTCGCCCGTGGCCACCCCCACCCGGCGCAGCAAATCGCCCGCGAGCACGGGGCCAAGCAGCGGCGCGTCGACGAGGCCGCGGCCGAGCGCTTCGGCGACAACCGAGACGTCGGTACCCGAGGCCAGGGGTGCGCCGCGGCCCTCGGTGGCGTCGCCGGCGGCGTCGCGGAGCCACCACCAGCCGGTCTCGGCCACCGCCGCGGTCAGCCGGGCGCGCCGGTCCTCGTCGTCGAGGTCGGGGACCGTCGCCGGTCCGAGCCGGTCGGCAAGCCGGATGACGGTCTCGCGGAGCGCCACCTGTTCGTCGGAGTATCGGGTGTCCATCGCCTGTCGACCGCGGCCAGTCTGCTGTTGAGCTTTCCCGCCGGAGGATAATGTCATTCTCGCGCCGGCGCGAACACGGTCATACCCCGAGCCCCGCTCCTGACTCGCGTGCAGCGCGCGCCAGCCCGCGAGGAGGGGTTGCGCTCAGATCTCCGGGGCGAGGTCGGCCAGGTATTCCCGGGTTCGGCGCATCGAGGCCAGCAGCTCGTCGCGGTTGTCGCCGATCGGCACCACCCGGATCGAGAGGTCGGTGACGCCGGCAGCAGCGAAGGATTGGAGCCGGGCGAGCACCGTCGACTCGTCTCCAGCGGCCAGGAGGTCGCCGACGTTGTCGGCATCGCCGCGGTCGAGCAGCCGCTGGTAGTTGGGCGAGATCGACGCCTCGGACAGGACCCGGACCGCGCGCTCTTTGGCCCGGTCGACCTCGTCACGGGGGCACAGGCACACCGGGACGCCAGCGACGATGCGGGGAGCGGGACGCCCGGCGGCCTCGGCCGCCGCGATGATGCGGGGCGCGATGTAGTCGCCGATCGCCCGCTCGTCGGCCAACCACAAGCTGGTGCCGTCGGCGCGTTCGCCGGCCAAGCGCAACATCACCGGACCGAGCGCCGAGATCAGCACCGGCGGCCCCGGCTGGTCGGTGATGTCGATCGGATTGTGGATGCGGTGGTGCTCGTTCTCGACGTCGACCATCGCCGGCCCTCGGAACGCGGCGTCGAGCACGTCGAGCAGCGACGCCACCTGGGCGGCGGGACGGTCATAGGACAGCCCGAGCATGTCGGCGACGACCCAGTGGTGTGACGGCCCGAGACCGAGGGTGAACCGGCCACCGCAGATCATGTGGGTCGACAAAGCCTGTTGCACAAGCGCTACCGGGTGCCGGGTCTGGATGGGAACCACCGCGGTGCCGATCTCGATCCGTTCGGTGCGCATGCCCATCGCCGCCACCGCGGTCATGGCGTCGAACTCGTCGGGGATCTGGGGCACCCAGACCGACGCGAACCCGACCCGGTCGGCCCACACGGCGTCGGTCAGCATCCGCTCGACCTTGGTGGCGTAGCGACCGCGTTCGGGTCCGATCATGATGCCGAGGCGCATCGGCCGACGGTAGCCCATCGCTCCGGAGAAGAACAGCGTTCTCGAAATCAGCAGCTCCGACTTCCGCACCGCCCAAGCCGGTTATGCTCGCCGTCATGAGGGAAGCGGACCGGGTCGCGGTCGTCACCGGTGCTGCGTCGGGGATCGGCTTGGCCATCGCCACCCGGCTGGCCACCGACGGTGCGGCGGTGTCGATCTTCGACCTCAACGGCGCCGCGGCCGAGGCGGCCGCCGCCGACCTGGTCGCCGCCGGCCACCGGGCCCTGGCATCCGAGGTCGACGTCGCCGACCGAGGCGCCATCGACGCGGCACTCGCCCGCACGACCGAGGCGTTCGGTCCGCCGCTCATCCTCGTCAACAACGCCGGCAAGGACAAGTTCGGCCGGTTCCTAGCCACAACCATCGAGGCCTGGAACACCATCTTGGCCGTCAACTTGACCGGCGCCTTCCACTGCTGCCAGGCCATGTTGCCGGCTATGATCGACGCCGGCTGGGGCCGCATCGTCAACATCTCGTCGTCGAGCGCCCAGGGCGGTCAGGAGTACATGGTGGCGTACGCGTCGTCCAAGGCCGGGATGATCGGGCTCACCAAGTCGCTCGCCAAGGAGTTCGGACCGAGCGGAATCACCGTGAACACGATCCCACCCGGGTTCATCGACACACCGATGCTTCGCAGATCCGAAGCTCGCGGCCTGCTCGGCGGCACCGTCGAGGACCACGAGAAGACCACGCCGGTGCGCCGCGCCGGACGCCCCGAAGACATCGCCAACGCCTGCGCGTTCCTCGTTTCCGACGAGGCCGGCTACATCACCGGTCAGGTGATCGGCGTCAACGGTGGCCGGGTCACATGACCGGCGGTCAGCGGTGACCGAACGGACCGACGAGGGCGAAACGCCAGCCCCGGATGCCGCGATCGAAGCGCCATCGCAATGGCGCGAGCAGGCCGTGGCCCGGTCGCTCGACAACGCCCGGACTCGGGCCGAACAGCGCGTCCAACGCTTCCTCGACGCTGCCACCTCCCTCATCGACGAGAAGGGAGGCCTCGATTTCACCGTCCAAGACGTCGTCGAGCGCTCGGGCCAGTCGTTGCGCAGCTTCTACCAGTCCTTCGACGGCAAGCAGCACCTCCTCCTCGCGGTGTACGAGGAGGCCATGCACGCCTCGGCGGCGCGGATCCTCCGCGTCGTCGCCGGCAGCGACGATCCCGTCGAGCGGCTCCGGTTGTTCGTCGTCACCCTCTACGAGCTGTGCGAACGCGAGCCGATCGAGGAACCGATCACCCCGAACCGGGCCGTGCGAGCGATGATCGAGTTCGTGTTCCAACAGATGAGCACCGATCCCACCGCAACCGCCTCGGCGACGTTCCCGCTGTTCGAGCAACTCGCCGAACTGATCGAACAGGCCCAGCTCGCGGGTGCCGTGCGCGTCGGTAGCCCCAGACGCTTCGCCACTCTGGTGTTGCAGACGACGATGTTCTGCGCGTTCGGAACGACGACCCGCGACACCCCCGAGACCCACCAAGCCCGCGCCGCGGAGATGTGGGACTTCTGCTTCCGCGGTATCGCGATCTAGCCGACCCGCCGGTCAGTCCGGGACGACGATGGGTTCGTGGTCGCGGCCGCCGTCGTAGCCGCCGCTGCGGCGCAAGAACGTGGTCGACCGGCTCGTGAAGCGCCAGCCGTCGGCGGTGCGGCGATACGAATCGGTGTACCACGCCAGCCGCATGTTGTGCGTGTCCTGCGCGATGAACACGTAGTGCTGGCTACCGGTCGCCGTGTCGCCGTCGATGATCACGAGCGGCGGGTTCACGATGAGCTGGCCCTTGGGGGCGCTGCGGATCAGGTGCGGGAACTGCTCACGGGAGTAAAGCTCGCCGAACGCCTTGTACGTCCCGTCCTCGGTGAACAGCGCCGCGGCCTCGTCGGCCTCGAAGCGGCTGAGGTGGGTGGCGTACCGGGTCGTTAGGTCCTGGATCGCCATCACGTCGGCGAGGTGGTTCAGGTCCATGGGCTGCTCCTGTTGAAAGTGAAGGTGGAATACTCCTCCATCCATGAAGGATTCTCCCTTGGCGGAGCCTACCGAGACCGCTATGACGAGTAGATCCCCGGCGTTCCCGCCGATCCACTACCCCACCGGCCGACCGCTTCACCGGTTCCTCGAGGACCGCGCGGACCGTCACGGCGAGCGGACCGCACTGCGATTCGACGACGAGTGCCTCAACTACTGCGAGCTCGACGGGCTGGCCAACGCCATGTCCGGGTTGCTCAGCGACCGCGGCGTAGGGGCGGGCCGGCGGGTGGCGCTCATGGCGTCGAACCGGCCGGAGTTCGTCATCACCGTGTTCGCGACGTTGAAGCTCGGCGCGTCGGTAGTGATGATCAGCCCGGCGTGGAAGGAGACCGAGATCCGCCACGCCGTCGGACTCACCGCACCTGCGCTCGTCGTCTGCGATGGCGATACGCACGAGCGCCTCGGCGCGATCGTGCCCGCCGGGTCGGTGCTGCACCTCGACCGCGATGGCGTGCTCGACCAACTTCAGGCGGGATCGGGCCGGCGACCGGGCCTCTCGCTCGACTGGGATGGCGCCGAGTCGGTGCTGGTGTTCAGCTCTGGCACGACCGGGCTTCCCAAGGCCGTTCGGCACACCCACGCCACGATGGGCGCCGCGACCCTGCACTGGATGTCGGCCCTCGGGCTCACCGCCGAGGACCGCTTCCAGGTCGCCACGCCGCCATTCCACATCCTTGGGCTGCTCAACCTGCTCGCGTCGGCGGGCGCCGGCTCGTCGGTGCGGCTCCACCGCCGCTTCGATCTGGAAGCTGTGCTGCGCGCCATCGAGGACGACCGGATCACCCTCGAGATGGCCGTTGCGCCGATCGCTTTGGCCATGGCCAACCACCCCGACCTCGAGTCCTACGACCTGTCGTCGCTGCGCTACATCATGTGGGGCGCGACCCCGGTCACCGCCAGCGTCGCCGAGACCGTCACCCGTCGATCGGGTGTGCGCTTCCTCCCCGCCTACGGCGCCAGCGAACTACCGGTGATCACCAGCAACCCGGTGCGCCGCCCCGACGCGTGGCGCCTCGACAGCGCCGGCCTTGCGCTGCACGACGTCGAGTTGCGCATCGTCGATCTCGAAACCGCCGAGGTCCTCCCGCCTGGCGGGGTCGGCGAGATCCAGGGCCGCAGCCCATCGACGATGATCGGGTACCTGCCCGAATCGGCCAACGCCGACGCCTTCGACGACGGCTGGTATCGAACCGGAGACGTCGGCTGGCTCGAACCAGACGGGTGGCTCCACATCACCGACCGGGTGAAGGAGATGATCAAGGTCAAGGGCTTCCAGGTCGCCCCGGCCGAGGTCGAAGCCGTGCTCCACACCCACGCGGCCGTAGCCGACTGCGCGGTGTTCGGCGTGCCCGATCAAGCCGCGGGCGAGGCGGTGATCGCGGCGGTGCAGTTGAATCCCGGCGCGTCGGTCGCCGACGGCGAGCTCGAAGCCATGGTCGCCGACACTCTCGCCTCGTACAAGCGCGTCGCCCGCCTCCACATCGTCGAAGCGATCCCGCGCCTACCTTCGGGAAAGGTGCTGCGCCGAGTCCTTCGAGACCAGCTCGGTTAGAGCGTGCGCCGAGAGCTAGCTTCCCTGGCGACTCAGGAGGCCGCCATTGACCACCGATAGCGGGACCGACACCGACGACCAGACGAGCGACGGGTCGCCGCGACCGTTCTTCTTCGACATCGCCGACATCCCGGGCTACACGATCGTCGATCTGCTCGGCGACAGTCCCGACTCCGAGCAGATCCTCGACGTTTTCGGCCGCGACCTGGTCACCAAGACGATCCTCCAGTCACCGCAGCTGTCGGTGTTCCACGAGTCGGCCAAGCCGGGTGAGAGCGTCAAGCCCCACCGCCACGGCACGCACCAGATCACCTACGTGCTCCGGGGCGAGCTGATCTACGGGAACCAGCGGACCACCGCCGGGATGGGAGCGTTCAGCCCCGACACGATGTACTCCTGGCGGGCCGGCGACGAGGGCGCCGAATGGATCGAGATCCACGGCGGAGCGCCCGGCATCTTCTTCGAGAGCGAACAGGCAACGTGAGCACACGATTCGACGGCAAGGTCGCGCTGATCACCGGGGCGGGGTCAGGGATCGGCCGGGCCACCGCTCTCCGGCTGGCGAGCGAAGGGGCGTCGGTGCTGGCCGTCGACATCGACCGGGCGCGCCTCGACGAGACCGCCTCGCTCGCGTCGGGCACCGTCGTCACCCATCAGGCCGACCTGGCCGAGCCCAGCGCGTGTACCGCCACGGTCGCGACTTGCGTGGACCGCTTCGGCCGGCTCGACGTGCTCGGCAACATCGCCGGCATCTACCACGCCGGCCACGTCACCGACATGACCATCGAGCAATACCGCCGGATCATGGCGGTCAACCTCGACGCCTACTTCTTCACCACCCAGGCCGCCCTTCCTCACCTCCTCGCGACCGCGGGCAACGTGGTGAGCATCGCGTCGAACGCCGGGTTGCAGGGGGTCCCCTACTCGGTCGCCTACTGCATGAGCAAGGGGGGTGTGGTCCAGTTCACCCGATCGCTCGCCGTCGAGCTCCTCAAGACGCCGCTGCGGGTCAATGCCATCGCCCCCGCCGGTACGAACACGAACATCGCGGCGTCGACCCAGTTCCCGGCCGACGGCGACATCGACCTGATGGTGCGCATGGCCGGACACCGGGGCATGGCCGAACCCGAGGAGGTCGCCGCATTGTTCGCCTTCCTGGCTTCCAGCGAGGCCCGATCGATCACCGGCGCCGTCTACACCATCGACAACGGCATCACCGTCAGCTGACATCGGCGCCGGGTCCGGCGCCGGCGAACTCTCTGCCCGCGGCGCGCGTGTGCGTGGATCTTCGCCTCTCAGGCACCGAGGAGTGCAGTGGCGATTGCGGTGACGTGCCCATCGTCGGTCCCACAGCACCCGCCGGCAACGCGGAGGTCCAGCACCGAGGCCAGATCCGAGTAGAGATTGGCGAGATCGGCGATGTCCCCGCGATCGAGCTCGGTGGCGGCATCGAGCTCGGCGTGGCTGGAGCGAGATGCATTGGCCCGGATGCCCTTGACCCGGGACAACCACGACGAACCGACATCGAGCTGCGACCTGAAATGCGTCGGGTGCGCGCAATTGATCATGTAGTAAGCCGGAGCGCTGCCCGTCGCGTGGTCGACCTGGGATACGGCGTCGCCGAGCGCCTGACCCGAGGGCAGCGTTCCGTCGGTTTCGACGGTGAACGAGATCACGACCGGCAGTCCGACCGCGCCGGAGGCTTGGGTGATCCCGACCGCTTCCTCCGCGTAGGTCATGGTGATGGCACTGATCATCCCCGCGCCGGCCTCGGCGAAGGCGCTCGCCTGCAGCCCGTGGTAGTCCGCCGCTTCCGCGGGCGTCATGGTGCTCCCGACGACGTAGCCGTCGCCTCGCGGTCCGATCACACCGTTGACGACGGCGACGAGCGCCGGCCGCTTCGCCGCGAGGGCGGTCACGAACTCGACGGCGCGGCGATTGACGGCGGCGAGCCGATCGGGGTCGTAGCCGAGTCGTGCGCCCCAGTCGGGGTTGGCGCGCCAGGTGGGAGTGTCGAGCACCAGACCGATGCCGAGGCGTTCGGCCAGCTCCATGTACGGCGTGAAGTAGGCGGTGAGGAGCCCCCGACCGGACTCGGAGTCGACCAGCGGGAACGCCGCGAAGTCGGGGAGCTCGGCCCCGTCGATGAACACGAGCGTCGTCTCGAGACCACCGTCGGTGATGAACGGCCGATCGGCGACGATCTGCGGGAGGGTCATGGCCAACTCCTTGCATGACGGCTCGTGGTCGCCCGCGATATTACCGAAGGTGACCGCCGTGAGCTATCGCCGAACGATCTCGTCGCGGGGTACCTCAGTAGGGGAACTCGACCACGCAGTCGATGCTCGAGGCGCCGGAGTCGGGGACGAAGGGCTGGCGCCAGGCCTCGATCGCGAAGCTGACCGACACGAGCGAGCAGAACAGCCACAACAGGTTCTGGGCGTCGGCGGGGAGCGCCTGTAGGTCGTGCTGGTCGATGTGCTCCATGGCCGCCTCCATACGGGGGAGGGCGGCGTCGTAGAACGCCTGGAGCTCGGGCATCGTCGAGCCGAGGCGCTTGGACCACCGGTCGCCTTCGAGCTGGAGGGCCCAGCCGGCGAAGGGCTCGAGGTCGGCGAAATCGGCGGGGAGCGAGGTGGTGGTGGTCGTCGTCATCGTCGTTCTCCTCGACTCACGAACCGGCCGAGATCGAGACCGCGGTCTCGGACTGGCGTCGCTGGTAGTCGGCCACGTACTGACGGCCGACGTTGTGCAGGTGCCGGATCATGATCTCCTGGTCGCACAGCGGGAACCCGTCGATGACCCCGGATTCGAGCATGGTCTGGGTGGCTTCGAGGGTGTTGCCGTCCTGGAGGCCGTACTCCTTGAACGACGACGCGGCCATCTCCTGAGCCAGGCGCTCGCGGGCGGTCGTCGGCGGCACGAAGTACAGGGTGCACTCGAAGATGTGAGTGTTGTACGACGTCGGCCAGTAGTGGTAGGTGAGGTACCAGTTCGGCTTCCAGAGCAGGATCATCATGTTCGGGAAGAACAAGAACGAGTCCTCGCCCCACACCACCGAGCGGGCCGGGTTGACCCCCGGGGGCAAGTCGCCGACATCGGGGGCGTCCCACGGGCCGAACAGGCCCGAACGCAGGATGCGCTCGATCGGCTTCACCATGCTCAGGTCCTTCGGAGGCGACATGCCACCCCACGACGACACCATCTCGTGGGGGCCGTCGATGTCGTAGTGGAGCGCCTCGAAGCCGATCTTCTGGAGCTTCAGCGCCTCCTCGGAGACGGCCTGCTTCACGTGCAAAATCGGTGCGTGGTAGAACGCCATGAAGGCGTCGATGTAGAGCTTCCAGTTGGCGCCGATGTTGGCCCGGTAGGTCACCGAATGGGTCATCTTGTCGAACGGGTAGCCGTCGATGCCGGCACCGAGGCGACCGAGGTACTCGGTCACCGACGTGGTGTTCGTCGAGTCGAAGTTGACGAAGATGAAGCCGTTCCACACCTCGAGCTGCACCGGGATCAGCCCGTAGTCGGCCTTGTCGACATCGAAGAACTCCGACTCCTGCTGGATGAACGTGAGGTCGCCCTGGAGGTCGTAGCGCCACCCGTGATACTTGCAAGCGAACTGGCGACACACACCGCTCGTCTCCTCGCGTGGGAAGTCCTGCCATACGAGCTTGTTGCCGCGGTGGCGGCACATGTTGTGGTAGGCCCGGATCTCGGTCTCCGACGAGCGAACCAAGATGATCGACGTACCGGCGGCGCTGATCTCGCGGGTGAAGTAGCTCCCCACCCGCGGCAGGCGTTCGACCCGACCGACGTTGAGCCACGTGCGCTTGAAGATCGCCTCGCGCTCGAGGCCGTAGTACTCCGGCGAGACCGAGTCGGCGTAGGACACCGGCTCGGTGCCCACGCCGTAGTGCTCGGTCCAGCTGCCCGCGGCGGGCTTCGGGAAATGGGGCATGGTGTGCAACTACCTCCGGTCGGCAGGGCCATTCTCAGTGGCGGAGAATATCATTTCCAGAGATCGGGGACAAGGCCGTCGTCGGGAAGATCGGCGTCGGGCTCGATCTGGAACGACCGGAACGCCATGGCGAGCAGGTCGTAGGCACCGACCGTGAACACCAGGTCCATGAGCTGGCGCTCGTCGAACTCGGCGGCCAACGACGCCCACGTGTCGTCGGTGATCGACGCGTCGGCGATCAGCTCGTCGACGGCTCGGAGCATCGCGGCGTCGAGCGCCGACCACCCCGGCGCTTCGGGCCCGGCCGCGATCCGGACGACGTCGTCGGAGCTGAGGCCGACGTCGCCGGCGATGACGACGTGCTGGCGCCATTCGTACACGGCCCGGCGCACGGCCGCGACCCGCAGGATCAGCAGCTCGCGCTCGCGGGGCTCGATCGTCGACGCGAACAGAAGGTGCCCGTTGAGCGTGTGGTACGCCCGGGCGAGCTCGGGATGATGGGCGAGCGTTCCGAGGACGTTCAGACCCTTCGGTCGTCCCTCGGTCTGGGGCGGCAGCGGGTGTCGCGATGTCGCGGGGCGCAGCGCCGCCAGGGCGTCGCGCATCTCGGGCGCCCATTGGCGCGGCGGGATCGGGACGAGCCGTGGTCCCGACGATGGCTGCTCGACGCTCATACATCCCTCCCGGTCAGGAATGGGTAGATCCGGGTGAAGTCGGCACCCGGTTCGGCGGCGACGAATTGATCCCACACCGACGCAGTGACCGCACCGAGGGTCGACGGTGTTCCCCGCTCGCCGACCGACCGCATGTACAAGCCGACGTCTTTGGCCATCAACGAGTTGGCGAAGCCGGCGGCGTAGCGCCCCGTGAGCACCTGGTTCGGGAACTTCTCGCTGGTCGCAGTGTTGTGCCCGCTCGAGGCGTTGAGCACCTCGATCATGGTCGCCATGTCGAGTCCGGCCGACACGCCGAACGCCACCGCCTCGCTCGTCGCCGCGAGGGCGATCGCGGACAGGAAGTTGTTGGCGAGCTTCATGGCCTGGGCCAGACCCGGCCGCCCACCCACGCGGAACCGCCGATCGCTCAGCCCGGCGAGCACGTGCTCCACGTGCGCGCAGGCGTCGTCGGCGCCGGCCACCATGACGGTGAGCGTGCGGGCCCGCGCTCCGGCTACGCCGCCCGAGACCGGGGCGTCGATGAGAGCGACACCGTGAGCAGCGAGCAGCGCGCCGATGGTCTCGGACACGCTCGGTCCGGTCGTCGACGTGTCGATGACGTGGGTGGTCACGCGGTCAGCTACGCCGACGATCTCGCCCACGAACTGCTCGGACGCGCGGCCGTCGGGCAGGCTCAGCACGACGACGGCGGCGCGGCGAGCGACCTCGGCCACGCTCGGTACGAACGTCGCTCCTTCGGGTGAACGCTCGGCACCGGCCAGGTCGAACGTGACGAGATCGTGCCCGGCCGCCACCAGGTTCGCGGCGAGAGCCGAACCCATGTTGCCCAAGCCGACAAACCCGACCGAGCTCATCCGGTCACCGCGTCGCGAGCGGCGCGCACGGCTTTGATCTCGCGTCGGGCCGACACCGCCGCGGGGGCGCCGCAATAACCGGCGATCTGGAACAGCAACTCGTCGAGCTCGGCATCGGTCACCCCGGCGCGCCCGCACACGCCGGCGTGCAGGTGGAACTCCTCCATGCGACCCATCGCCGCGGTCATGGCCATCACGAGCAGACTGCGATCGCGCGTCGACAGGGCGCCGCCGCGCGTCCACACCCCCCACGCCATCGTGGTGAGGTAGTCCTGGAACTCGGTGGCCGTGGGATCGGGATCGGTGGTCTGGCTGTCGACGTAGGCGTCGCCGAGTATCGCTCGCCGCATGGCTCTCGCCGCATCTAGATCGTCGGGGTTCATCGTGTCTCGTTCATCGTGCGGGCTCAGTCGGTGAGCGTGGGGATGATCTGGGGCAGGTCGACGGTCGTGCGGATACCGGGCGCGGCGGCGCACACCACGGGGACCGCGTTGACCGCGCGGTGAGCGGTGTAGCCGGGGGTCGTGGCGGCCATGTGCTCGGGCGCGACCGGGAACGTGATCTCGACCGCGAGCGGGGTGTCGCCGTCGACCACGATCCGCCACCCGGTCGATCGGAGGTCCCAGTCGTGGTCGAGGTCGGTTGCGCAATACCACGTCGCCTGGAACGTGAGCAGCGGGTGACCATTGCGCCAACCCGTCACGGTGAAGCGCTGGGCGGCGACCGTCCCCGGCTCGAGCGTGCCGGACGCGATCTGCGCGCCCCCGCGCGTGGTGGCCACGGCGCTGACCGCCGTGAGCTCGTCGAGCGGTCGCCCGATCGCGTCGGCGACGAGGTGCAGCGACGGACCGAACGAGTCGCGCATGTGCCCGGCCTTGCGTTCGTCGCTCGGTCGAGGAGGCCGACCGAACCCGAGCAGGTCGAAGATCATCTCCGGCGAGTTGCGACTCGACATGTCGGCGAACTCGTGGATGGCAAGGTGGTCGAGTCGCCGCTGGATCGAGGTGAGCACGAGCGGGAGCGCCTCGCTGATGAAGCCGGGGCTGCTCCCCGTGCTGTGGATCGACGTGCCGCCGGCCGCGCAGGCCGCTTCGACACGATCGCGCAGTTCGGGCCTCATGCTCGCGGGCCGGTGGAACTCGCCCGTCGTCGTCACGACGTTCGTGCCGGACTCGAGAAGGCGGCACACCTCGTCGGCGTCGAGGGCCGCAGGCATGTACAGAACGCAGTCGGCCTCGAGGGCGACGATGTCGTCGGGCCGGTTGGTGGCAACGATGCCGATCGGCTCGATCCCGCACAGCTCACCGGCATCTCGACCGACCTTGTCGGCCGAGTGCACGTAGAGGCCGACGAGTTCGAGTTGGGGATGCTCGATCACGGTGCGCAACGACCGCGTGCCGATGTTGCCGGTCGCCCATTGGACGACCCTCAACGACTTTGCCACGACACTCGACCCCCTCCGAGAGAACGCCCTTCTGCCGTTACGATAGTGAAGCTTTCACCGCCGAGCGAGGCCCGGGGTTCAGTCGATGCCTGATCACGCCGCCGTTCTTCGCGACCACGCCTACCATCGGCTCACGGTGGCCCGCGTGGTCGAGGAGACTCACGACACCCGTTCCTACGTGCTCGACGTCCCCCCGGAGCTCACCGAGACGTTCGCCTATCGCGCCGGCCAGTTCTGTACGTTCCGCGCACGCGTCGGCGCCGACGATCACATGCGCTGCTACTCGATGTCGAGCGCCCCCGAGACCGGCGACGACTTCGCCGTCACCGTCAAGCGGGTGCCGGAGGGCAAGGTCTCGAACTGGTTCCACGACCAGGTGTCAGCCGGGACCGTGCTCGACGTGTCGCGACCCGCGGGCGTGTTCTGCGTCCCCGACGGAGAGGGACCGATCGTCGCGTTCTGTGGGGGCAGCGGGGTGACCCCGGTGATGTCGATCGCCCGCAGCGTGCTGGCCACGACGAACCGCCCGGTGCGGATTCTCTACGCCAACCGCGACCGCGATTCGGTGATCTTCCGCGACGCGTTCGACTCGCTCCGGGCCGAGCACCCCGATCGCTTGAACGTCCGGCACCATCTCGACTCGGGCGGCGGGTTCCTCGATACCGAGCAGGTGGCCGGGTTCGTCGATGGCGACACCGGAGCCGCCTTCTTCATCTGCGGACCGGCGCCGTTCATGGACCTCGTCGAGTCCACCCTGCTCGGCCTCGGCGTCGACCCGGCACGCATCGCCATCGAGCGGTTCGCCACACCACCGCCGGCGCCGCGCGACTCCCCGGGCGCCGCCGGCGCGACCGGCCCGGCCGGCGCCGCCACCGCGGACGGCAGTGAGGCGACAGCCGTCACGCTGATCCTCAACCGCAAGCGGACCACCGTCACTCACCGGCCCGGTGACACGTTGCTCGAGACAGCACGGCGGGCCGGGTTGAACGCTCCGTTCTCGTGTGAGTCGGGCAACTGCGCCACGTGCATGGCGATCCTGCGCGACGGGACCGCGACCATGAGAGTGAACAACGCCCTCACCGTCGCCGAGGTGACCGAGGGCTGGGTACTCACATGTCAGGCAGTGCCGAACGGCCCCGCCGTCACCGTCGAATACGAAGCGCTATGAGGAGAGTCACCCGACCGGCCAAGCCGGATCGGGCGGCGGCGGTGTCAGAAGCGGTTGTACAGGAACATGGCAGCGCCGATCGCCGGCTCGTACGAGCCCGACAGACCCGAGGACATGTAGCCGGCGTCGGTGACCATGATGATGCCGCTCACGTGCGACGCCGCATCGGAACCGAGGAACACGAGCGGGTAGGCCTGCTCCTCGGGGGTCGACGCCGCGACGCCGGCATCGGAGCGGTAGTCGGTCCCGAATCCGAGCCACACCTCGGCGTTGGCTTGAGCGAGCGGCGTGTCGGTCGGGCCGGGACAGATCGAGTTGATGCGGATCCCCTGCTTCAGCAGCGCGAAGGCCTGGGAGGCGACGTACAGGTTCATGGCCTGCTTGCTCCACATGTAGTCGGCCCGGTTGTGCTCGTTCGCCCACTCGGTGCCCGAGTCCATGTCGGGGGTCGCGAGGTACTCCTTCAGTTCGGCCAGATTGGCCTCCCAGCCGAGGCCGGCGGCCGACGAGATCGTGCCGATCGAGCCGCCCCGAGGCATCATCCCGGCGCCGACGACGCGCTCGATCAGGTGGCGGTGCCCGAGGAAGTTGATGCGCTCGATACCGGGCGTGCCGTCGGCCACGCCTGCGCAGGCGAACAGGGCGTTGATCGGGCCGCCGCACGCATCGACGGCCGCATTGATTCCGGTCTCGTCGCGAAGGTCGACCTGGATGAACCGGACGCCTTCCTGGCTGACCGGCGCGTAGTCCATGACCACCACGTCGGCGCCGAGTTCCTGGAGCAACTTGGCGGCGGCCGCCCCCATACCGGTGGCGCCGCCGACCACCAAGGTCCGCTTGCCGTCGTACTTGAACGCCTCGATGCCCATGGTCGGTTGCCTCTCGCTGCTCGTGTCGTCGTTCGTGGTCGCCGTGACCTCCGACGACCGATCGGCCGACCGTAGGTCGTGCCCGCCGCGCCGTCCAACCGCACCCGCCCGGCCCCGGCCGACGACGACTGCGGGCCCGCACCGTCACGTACCGCTCACCGCGTGCGAGCATTGAGCCCCGAGCCCCCGGGACACGAGCGACGCTGTCATCCGCGCCGGCGACGTGTGCGCACGAGGAGACCACCCATGACGCTCGACTTCTCGCTGTTCGACTTCGACGCCCACTACTACGAGGCGACCGACGCCTTCACGCGCCACGCCGATCGACGCCTGCGGTCGCGCGGGGTGCAGTGGGTCGAGGCGGACGGGCGGACCCGGCTGCTGGTCGGCGGCAGGATCAACACGTACATCGCCAACCCGACGTTTGACCCGGTGTCGCGGGCCGGTGCGCTCTACGACTGGTATCGGGGGAACCCTTTGCGCAAGACGATCGTCGAGGCGTTCGGCGAGCTCGAGCCGATCCAAGCCGCCTATCGCGACCGCGACGCCCGGCTGGCCGCCATGGACGAGCAAGGCGTCGGGGCGACGCTGCTGTTCCCGACGCTCGGGGTCGGGATGGAGGAAGCCCTGAAGGACGACCCCGAAGCGGCGGCGCTCGTGTTCTCGGCGTTCAACCGGTGGCTCGAGGAGGATTGGGGGTACTCGTACGAGAACCGGATCTTCGCCGTGCCGTACATCCCGATGCTCGATCCCGCAGCGGCGCGAGCCGAGCTCGAACGACTTCTCGACCGGGGTGCGATCGTGGTCAACGTCCGCACCGCCCCGGTACCGGTGCGCGGCGGGTACCGGTCCCCGTTCGACCCCGAGTACGACCCCGTATGGGGCCTCGCCGCGGAAGCCGACGTCGTGGTCGCGACCCACTCTGGACTGGAGGGCTACGACGTCGTGGTGAACATGTGGGAGAGCGGCCAGGAGAGCTCGCTGTTCCGGAGCCCGCTGCGAGGCATCATCTCCAAGGGTCGCTCCGTCGCCGACTTCTACGGCGCGGCGGTCTGCCACCGTGTGTTCGAGCGCTTCCCGGGGTTGCAGATGGCGTGCGTCGAGCACGGCGCCCGCTGGGTGCCGGATCTGCTTCACCGCCTCGCCGACGCCGCGAACCGAAACCCCGGTTACTTCCGCAACGATCCCGTCGACACGTTCCTCGACCATGTGTGGGTGACCCCATTCTGGGAGGACGACATCGAGTCGCTCCTCACGACCATTCCGGCCGAACGGCTGCTGCTCGGGTCGGACTGGCCTCACGCCGAGGGCGTGGTCACCCCGGCCGACTTCGTGACCGGATCGCTGGCGTGGGCCGACGACGCCACCGTCCGGCGCATCGGGCGCGACAACGCGGCGGAGTTGCTCGGGGTGGCCATCGCGTGAACACCGCCGAACTGTTCCTCCGCAACGCTGACAGCGACACGATCGCCGCCCACTTCGAGGATCGCTCGTTCACCTACCGCGAGCTGGCGACCGAGTCGCTCCGCCGGGCCGCGCTGTGGGCCGAGCGGCGCGATCCCGACGCGCCGCCGCACATCGGGGTGCTGCTCGACAACACGCCCGAGTACCTGTTCTGGTTGGGCGCCGCGGCCATCAGCGGCGCGACGGTCGTCGGGATCAACGCCACCTACCGGGGCGCCGAGCTGGCCCGGCTGGTCGACCATTGCGATTGCCAGGTGCTCGTCACGTCCGATGTCTACGAGTCGATCCTCGACGGCGCCGCGACCCGCGTTCGCGCCGACCGGGTGATCCGCACGCACACCGAGGGCTACCCCGAGGCGCTCGCCGGCGCCGATGCGGACCGCCGGTGGGCGTCGCCAGCGGACGACGACCTGTACCTGCTCATCTTCACCTCGGGCTCGACCGGTTTCCCGAAAGCGGTTCGTTGCACCCAAGGTCGCTTCGCTCGAACCGGCGTCCACATCGCCGCCCTCGCCGGGCTCCGGCCGGGCGTCACCGCCTACGCGCCCCTGCCGTTCTTCCACTCGAGCGCGCTGTTCACCGGTCTCTCCAGCACGCTCAACGCCTCGGCGGCGTTCGGTTCGAGATCTCGGTTCTCCGCCTCGGGCACGATCGGCGACATCCGTCGCATGAACGCGACGCTGCTCTGCTACACGGGCAAGGTGCTCAACTACATCCTCGCCACGCCCCCGGCCCCCGACGATGCCGACAACCCGCTGGAGTTGGCGCTCGGCAACGAGGCGTCCGAGGCCGATATCCACGAGTTCTCCACCCGGTTCGGCTGCAACGTTCGCGACAGCTACGGCTCGACCGAAGGCATGATCATCATCCGCCGCGACCCGTCGATGCCGCGAGGGTCCATCGGCCGGAGCGACGACACGATCACCGTCCTCGACCCCGAGAGCGGCCAGCCCTGCCCGCCCGCCGAACGCGACGAGCACGGCCGCCTCCTGAACGCCGAGGCCGCCGTCGGCGAGATCGTCAGCACCGCGCCCGGTACCTCCTTCGAGGGTTACTACCGCAACGACGAAGCCGCCGCTTCGAAGGTTCGAGACGGGATCTACTGGTCCGGCGACCTGGCCTACCGCGACGCCGACGGCTGGTTCTTCTTCGCGGGCCGATCCAACGAGTGGCTGCGGGTCGACGGCGAGAACTTCTCTGCTGCGCCCGTCGAAGCGATCGTCCTGCGCCACCCCGAGGTGCGCTCGACCGCCGTGTACGCCGTCCCCGACGACCCCGTCGGCGACCGCGTGATGGTCGCGGTCGAGGTTTCCGACATCGGCCGGTTCGACGTCGCCGCCTTCGACGCGTTCGTGCGCGAGCAGCCCGACCTCGGACCGAAGTGGGTCCCGAGCTTCGTCAGACTCACCACCGAGCTCCCCAAGCTGGCCAGCATGAAGATCGACAAGACCCGGCTCCGCGCCGAAGGCTGGACCGCCCCTGACACCTGGTGGCGACCCGGCCGCGACGCGCCGCTATGCCCCCTCGACCCTGACGATCTCGATAGTTTCTCGCAACGATGAGAATGCAGCGAACGCGGGCGTGACCAACGAGTGACTGGAGTGCCGATGACCGATACCGACGATGTGATCGTCGTCGAGCGAATCGGCGAGCACGCCGTGGTGGTGCGGCTCAACCGGCCCGCCCGGCTCAACGCCATCGACGCGGCACTGGCGGCGGGCCTTCGCGACGCGTGTGGCGCCCTCGCCAACGATCCTGACGTCCGCGCGGTCGTGCTCACCGGCGTCGGCCGCGGCTTCTGCTCGGGAATCGACCTGCGCGGCTTCGGGCCGGGCATCCCCGATGCCGACGCCCCGGCGATCGAACGGCTCCGGTTCCAGGAGATGATGGCCTCGTTGCCCCAGCTCCTGCGCGACCTTCCCCAGCCGGTGATCGCCGCCGTCAACGGGCCGGCCGTCGGTGGCGGTCTGGCTCTCTGCCTGGCCGCCGACGTGAGGATCTGCTCGAGATCGGCCACGTTCGCTAATGCCGCGATACGCATCGGCCTGTCGGGCGCGGAGATGGGCATGAGCTATCACTTGCCCCGGATCGTCGGTACCAGCGTGGCGGCCGACTGGATGCTCACCGGTCGAACCGTCGACGCGGACGAAGCCCTGCGCACCGGCTTGGTGAGCGCCATGGTCGCGGACGCCGAGGTGCTCGAGCACGCGGCCGAGATCGCGGCGGCGATCGCTTCGCATTCGCCCCTCGGCGTCCAGATGACCAAGCGTGCCCTCCAGCTCAACACCGACGCCCCCAGCCTGGCGGCTGCGATCGAGGTCGAGAACCGCAACCAGGTGATCACCCACGCCACCGCCGAAGCCGCCGCGGCACGATCGGCGTGGAGCGCCCGATGACCGCGACGACCGAACCGTCGCATCGGTCCGGCGGGCCGCTCGCCGGAGTCCGCATCGTCATGATGGGCGGGCTCGGGCCCGGGCCCTTCGCCGGCATGCTCCTCGGCGACCTGGGCGCCGACGTGGTGCGCATCGACCGGCCCGCCGAGGTGGGGTCGCCGCCGCCGATCGACGGCGTAATGCGACGCAACCAGCGCTCGATCGCCATCGACGCCAAGCACGACCGGGGCCGGGCCCTGATCCGCGCGTTGGCCGACGGGGCCGACGCCTTCGTCGACGTGTATCGGCCTGGAGTGGCCGAGCGGCTTGGGATCGGACCCGACGACCTCCGCTCCACCAACACGCGCCTGGTGTACGCCCGCATGACCGGTTACGGCCAGGACGGGCCGTACGCGCAGATGGCCGGGCACGACATCAACTTCATCGCCCTCAGCGGCGCGCTCCACGCCATCGGGACCGCGGACACCCCGGTTCCGCCGCTCAACATCCTCGGCGACTTCGGCGGTGGCGGCATGCTGCTCGCCGTCGGGCTGTTGAGCGGGATCCTCGAAGCCCGCCGCTCCGGCGTGGGGCAGGTCATCGACGTCGCCATGCTCGACGGGTCCATCACCTTGATGGCGGTCTTCTACGGGATGCTCGCCCAGGGCACGTGGCGCGACGAGCGCCAGACCAACGTCGTCGACGGGGCCGCCCACTACTACCGCGTCTATGAGACCGCCGACGGCAAGCACTTCTCGGTCGGGGCGATCGAGCCACAGTTCTACACCGAGCTCTGCTCTCGCCTCGGGGTCGCCGTTCCGCACGACGCAGACGACCACGAGTCGTGGGCGGGCCACGGCGAGGCCATGGCGTCGCGATTCCGTGAGCGGACCCGCGACGAGTGGGAGCGCGAGCTGGTCACGCCGAGCTCGTGCGCGGCCCCGGTGCTGTCGATGATCGAGGCGCCTTCACACCCGCAGAACTCGGCACGCGGCACCTTCGTCGACGTCGCCGGGGTCGTCCAACCGGCACCGGCGCCGAGGTTCTCTCGCACACCGGCCCCGCCAACCGGCGCCCCGGCCCTCCCTGGCGACCACACCATCGCACTGCTCGGTGACCTCGGCATCGACGTTGCGGCCAGCGAGCAGCTCCTGCGCGACGGTGTCGTCCGCCAGAGCTGAAGCGACCGCACCGGCGCGTGGGTGCGCGACGAGACGCGCGCCCGACCCGGTCAGCTCAGGCGCCGCTCCAGCGGGGGTCGCGGCGTTCGGCGAACGCGCGGGACCCCTCGATGGCGTCGTCGGACCCGAAGACCCCGTTCACGGCGTTGCGGGCATCGGGGCGATTCATCGTCATGACCAGCAGCCGGCCCCGCCGCTCCACGATCAGACATCGTCGGGCACCCCCTCATCGGACATCGGCGGCACCTCGCAGCTCGCGCTTGAGCACCTTGCCCGATGGGTTGCGGGGCAACGCTTCGATGAAGGTAACGGCCTTGGGCACCTTGAACTTCGCCAGCTGGCCGTGGCAGTGCTCTATCAGCTCCTCGGCCGTCACGGCGGCTCCAGGACGAAGCACCACGTGGGCTACCGGGACTTCGCCCCAACGTTCGTCGGGGCGCCCGACGACCGCGGCTTCGAGCACGCCGGGATGTTCGTAGAGCACCCGCTCGACTTCGGAGCCGGCGATGTTCTCGCCACCCGACACGATCATGTCCTTGATCCGATCGACGATGTACACGTAACCGTCGTCGTCGACCACCCCGACATCGCCGGTGTGGAACCACCCGCCCGCGAACGCCTTGTCGGTCGCTTCCGGATCGCGCCAGTACCCGACGAACACCTTCGGCCCCCGCAGGACGATCTCACCGGCGACCCCAGCGGGCTGGGACACGCCGTCGTCGTCCCAGATGTCGAGCTCGAGGTACAGGCATGGTTTGCCGACGCTCCCCCGCTTGTCGATGATGCTGGCCCTGTCGAGGAACGTGTCTCCCGAGACGGTCTCGGTGAGACCGTAGGCATCGGCGAACCAGGACGACGGGAACGTCCGCTGCAGCCGCTCGATGAGCGGGATCGGCATCTTTTCGCCGCCCCCGATGAGCAGCCGGACCGATGAGAGGTCGCGCGCCCCGATGTCGGGCAGGTTCAAGATGGCGTTGACCATGGCCGGCGCCAGCCAAACCGTGGTGACCCGTGAGCGCTCGATCTCGTCGACCACGGCCGCGGCGTCGAAGGTCCGGTGGATGATCACGGTCGCTCCCGCGGCGATGAGGGTCGTCGTCGTGAGGTCGAGCGCGCCCACGTGGTACAGCGGACCGCACGCCAAACCGAGGTCGACCCCGGTGATCCCGAACTCGACCAAGTGGGCCAGGTTCTTCCACGCCAGGTTGGCGTGGCTGAGCATGACTCCTTTGGGGCGACCGGTGGTCCCCGACGTGTACATCAGCCGGTGGATGTCGTCGCCCCCGGTCCGGGCCCGCGCGGGGGCGCCGGGCCGACGCAGGTCGGCGAGCGGTGTCCAACCCGCGACCGGCTCCGAGCCGATGCATGCCTTGAGGGGCACGTGCTCGATCTCGGCGAGGGCCGCTTCGGCCAGCTCCACGAGGTCCCCGTCGCACACGAGCGCCTTGGCTTCGGAGTGCTCGAGGATGTAGCGGACCTCGGGCGCCGCGAGCCGCCAGTTGATCGGCATGGCGACGGCGCCCAGGTAGTTCACGGCGAAGATGGTCTCGAGGAACTCCGCCGAGTTGTAGGCGAGCACGGCGAGCACGTCGCCGGGGCCGATGCCCGCCTCGAAGAGCCCAGCCGCCAACCGGGTCGCGCCGTCGAGCATCGCGCCGTACGTGACGACTTCACCGTCGAACACGCACAGGGCCTTGGTCGGGGTGCGAGCCGCGTGGTGCTCTAGTACGGCTACCCAGTTGGCGTCGGCGAACATCGGCCGAGTGTCCGTCCCGGGACGTCGCCCCGTCAACCCGACGGGGCGTGGGCGCGGCCGCGGGGTGCCGGCGAGGGGCTGGTCAGGGCGCTGAGTAGCCGCCGTCGACCACGAGGGCGGCGCCGGTGGTCCAGCGCGAGGCGTCGCTCGCGAGGTAGGAGTACGCGCCCACGAGGTCCTCGGCCGAGCCGAGACCGAGCGGGTGGCGCGCGGCCATCGAGTCGATCGCCGCCTCCGGCAGGCCCTCGTGGATGGCCGAAAGGAACGTGCCCGGGCACACGCAGTTGACCCGGATCCCGTCGCGGGCGTACTCGACCGCCGCCACCTTGGCCAGCTGGATCACCGCCGCCTTGGTCGCGCAGTACGGCCCTGCGTGGCTCCACGCGGTAATGCCGGCGACCGAGGCGGTGAGCACGATCGAGCCGGACCGCTGCGCCCGCATCGCGGGTACCGCGGCGCGGATGCCGTTGACCGCGCCCAGCACGTTGATCCGGAACGAGCGCTCCCAGTCCTCGACGGCCAGGCTGTGGATCCGGGCGTTGGGCGCGAGCACGCCGGCATTGCTGATCAACACGTCGACACGGCCGAACCGCTCGACGGCACGATCGACGACCGCCTGGACCTGGTTGGGGTCAGCCACGTCGGCGAGCACGGTCTCGACCGATCCGCGCCCGACCGGCAGCCCGTCGACGGTCGCGGCGAGCGACGCGCCGCTCACGTCGCTGAGTACGACATCGGTGTCCGGTTCGCCAGCCAACCGGGCGCTCAGCGCAGCACCCAGCGTGCCGCCGGCCCCGGTCACGACCACGACACGCCGGCCGGGCTCTGGATCGGAGTGCTCAGACAAGGAGATACCCTCCGTCGACGTTGAGGACGGCCCCGGTGACGAACGCCGAAGCGTCCGACGCCAGGAACTGGTACGCGCCGGCGAGGTCGGCCGATCCACCCCACCGACGCTGAGCGGTGTGTCCGAGTATCGACTCCGATAGGCCCGGATTGCGCATCCACGCGGCGGCGAGCGGCGACTCGAACCATCCGGGCGCGACGACGTTCACCGTGATTCCGTTTGGGGCGAGGTCGAGCGCGAGCCCCTTGGCCATGCCGACCAGCCCGGCCTTGGATGCGCTGTACGCGCTGAGCCCCTTGCGGGGCCGCTCGCCCAGCACCGAGCCCGTGAAGATGATCCGCCCGCCGTCGCCCATCACTCGCGCCGCTGCTCGCGCCCCGAGGAACGCACCGGTGAGGTTGACCTCGATGACGTCGCGCCACACCGAGGGCTCGGTCTCGACCGGCCCGGCGACGATCGGGGAGATCCCGGCGTTGCAGATCCACACGTCGAGCCCGCCCCAAGCCGCGACCGTGCGGTCGGCGACGTCGTCGTTGAAACCGGCGTCACGGACATCGCCACTGAACGTGAGGGTCGGCCCGGCCAGCTCCGCGGCCACCGCCTCGAGCTCGTGCGCGGTGCGGGCCACGAGCGCCACGCTGGCCCCGGACCGGGAGAAGGCGTGGGCGAGCAGCTCACCGAGCCCCCGACCGGCGCCGGTCAGCACGACACGCTTCCCGTCCACGTCGCCGGGGCTCGGGAACGAGTCGGGAATGTCCATCTGCTCGCTCAGGTCCTCGTCCCTCTCGTACGACCAGCAGAGTAGCTGTCTCGTCGGTTGCGGCCGGGGCGTTCGGCAGCCCCGTGGCCAACAGCGTGCCGAGCTCAGAGCATCCGGCAATCGATGATCGCAGACGTCCGGGCCACGCTGTCTCGCTCCTGTCGCCTTCGGCGACGGTCCGTTCTAGCTACGGCCGCCTCGCCATCCCGCGGCGACCCGGTCGCGGATGACCGCGGCGGACGCCGGCGGGACGTACTGCACCACGACGTGATCGGCCCCGGCCGCCCGCTGTTCATCGAGCCGGGCACCGATGTGCCCGGGCTCGTCGGGAACGACGAGCGCGTCGACGAGGGCATCGCTCGTCGTCGCCAGGTCCTCGCCGGTGAGACCGAAGCGCCTGAGGTTCCGCGTGTAGTTCGGCATTCCCAGGCAGAGTTGCAGGTACGGCCTAACCGATTCGCGCCACTCCGCACCTCGGGCGCCGAGCGCGACCATCTGCGTCGGGGCCAGCCACCGATCAGGTCCGAGCACCGCGCGCGCCCAGGCGGTGTGAGCCACGGGGGCGAAGTAGGTGTGCACGCCGTCGGTGGTCCGACCGGCCAGCGCCATCATCTCCGGCCCGAGCGCCCCGAGGATCCGCAGCGGTAGGCGCCGACGGCCGAGCCGACCGTGCATGTCCTGCAGATAGGTCGCCATGACCGAGAGCGGCGGCCCGTAGTCGTGGCCACGCGCCTCGACCAGATCGCGATGGCTCACGCCCAGGCCGAGGACGAAGCGGCCGGGGAAGGCGTTCTCGAGAGTCGAGGCCACCGCCACCATGGCCTCGGCGTCGCGCCCGTAGACGACAGCCACCCCGAGCGCGACCACGAGCTCGGTGGTCGCCGCGAGGTACAAGGCGGCGCGGACGAAGGGATCGACCCCGCTGAACTCCTGCAGCCAGATGGCTCCGACGCCGTCCGCTTCGAGGTCGCGAACGCAATCGGTGGCCTGGTCGGCCGGGAGTCGGTCGAGGAACCCCGCCCAGAGCCCCGACGATGCGATGGCCGTCGTTGTCGGCGATTCGCGGGACATGTGGACGCTCCTTGGTTCGCCAGGTGATCAGGGTCGCTCGAACCACGCCGAGCTCAGCGCCGAGCCGATCCGAGCACCTCGTTGATGCGCTCCTCCCTGGGGAAGATCGGGCCCATCTCGAGCCGTTCGTCGATACCCAGCGCGCGAAGGCCGATCGGCACCATCATCTCAATGCCGTGTGCCATGCCGATCCCCCGCGGATCGTTCCACTCGCCGGCGTCGACGAGCATCGAGCCGACCAGCTGGATCGCGGCCAGCTTGAACACCTGCATGGCGCGATACCACTCTCGATGCTCCACCGCGATGCCGCTCCGCTGCTCGTAGCGAGCCACGAATTCGTCCGCAGTCAGCGACGTCGGTCGGCTGGTGAGCCCAGCGGGCATCGACCACAACACGTCGAGGTACCCGATGTCGGTGAGTGGGTCACCGATCGCCGCCATCTCCCAGTCGTAGACCGCGGCCACGGTGTCGCCGACGAACGCGAAGTTGCCCGGTTTGGCGTCGCCGTGCACGAGCGACACGCGTGAACACTGCTGCGGCCGGGTCTGTCGCAACTCGTCCAGCAGCCGCTCGATGGCTGGTAGCGGCCCGCGCTGCACACGGCGGAGCTCCGACTCCCACCAGTCGAGCTCGCGGTCGAGAAAGGCCGCACCATCGCCGAGCACGCTGAGCCCCGTGGCCTCGAGATCGACACGATGGATGGCGGCGAGCTCGTCGACCATCGACTCGCACATCCGGCGAAGCCGACCCGAAGCCTCCATGTCCGCCGGGATGCGTTGTTGCTCCCACACTTCGCCGTCGACGCGGCTCATGACGTAGAACTCTCGCCCGAGCACGGTCCCGGTCGGCTCTATGAACAGTGCTTCCGGTGCGTGAACCGATGTGCCATGGAGCCCACGCAACACGTCGAACTGCTTCTGCATGTCGTAGGGCTCGAGAAGGCCCGGGACGGGCGGCCGTAGCCGCAACACGATGTTGCGCCGGAGCTCGACGGTACCGGTCAGCTCGACGAGCGTGAGTAGAAGCGTCTCGGCCGAGTGCCCCATCTCGGCCCGGTCGAGGTCCTCGATGCGCACCTCGTCGGCAGTGACGAGCTGGCTGTCGAACCAAGCCTCGAGCACCCGGAGGCGATCGTCGGGCGCGCTGAGGTCGATGTCCACCGAAGCATCGTACGCGGCGTTCGAGCGTGACGACCTGGTTACGTCCGACACGTCATCCGGACGACGAGCGGAGACGACGGTGCGTTCTGTGTGTATGATTAGGCGCATGCCGCGGCTACAGGTGTACCTCCCCGACGATCTCCACGAAGAACTCAAGCGGCGTCGCCTTCCCGCCTCCGAGCTCCTCCAGATCGCCGTGCGTGCCGAACTCGAACGCCGAGCGGCACTTGACGCCGCCGAGGACTACATCGCTGAGTTGACCGACGAGATCGGCGCTCCGAACGCCCGCCAAAAGGCCGTCGCCGACGTCATCGCCCGACGCGTCCGAGCCCGCGACCTCGACGCCGCCGGCTGACGTGCTCATCCTCGACAGCGGCGCCCTCACCCGGCTGTCCGCTCGCACCAAGACCGCGCTCTCGCTCATCACCTCCTTCCACGACCAGGGACTGTGGCCACCCGTCGTACCAACCGTGGTCCTCGCTGAGTCCCTCCACGGGCACCCCGGGCGCGACGCCAACACCAACCGGTTCCTCAAGACATGTCTCATCGAGACAAACGTCAGCGTGGACGTCGCCACACGTGCTTCCAGCCTTCGCCGACGAGCCCGCACCGGATCGGCCGTCGACGCAATCGTCGTCGCGCTCGCCGAACCAGATGGAACGGTGCTCACCACAGACCCCGGTGACCTCAACGCCCTGGCCGCCTACGCCGCCCGCGTCACCGTCGAAGCCATCTGACCAGCGACATCACGTTGCGATGACGCCGCCGCCACGACCCGCTCGTCGACGTGTTCGGCTTCATACAGCTGACGCCGGGCCCACGGCGGAAGTCGCTTGGCGGTCGGGCGCCCGGATCGCGAAGACGGGGTGCCGACGGGAGTCGATCCGCCGTGGCCCCTTCAACCGACTGATAGCGCACGGTCAGGCTCGTGGCCTCGGGTACGGCGCTGGTGTCATACCTCGTGGCGCTGGCGGTTTACGCCTCGGTCGACCGGTCGAGCCTCCTCGAACTCGGCCGCCCGGCGTTCTGGGCGTTCGTCCTCGTGATCCTGATCGGGTCGGTGGCCGGCCACCTCCGGGGGATAGCCCGGTCGACGTGTGTGACCCTGCTGGTGCCAGAGGACCGCCGTGACCGGGCCAACGGCATGATCGGCACGGTGACCGGGCTCGTTCGCCATCACGTCGGTGCTGAGCGGCGTCGTCGTCGGTCAGGGCGGCATGGGATAGCCCTGGTCCTGACACGGCGCAGTACGCGATCAATTTGGGGCGTCTCCCCGTATCCGCTCGACCGGGTGACCTCAGGCGGCCGCCACGCCCGCTGCCGCGGCGATGTCGTCGTCGGCGAACCGTCGACCGAAGAGGACGATCAGCCCGCCGACGGCGACCATCGGGGTGACCAGGAGGAACGCCATGGCCAGGTCGCCCTTCACCTCGCCGTCGACCACGACATCGAACTGATCAGCGATCGCGCCGATCACCAGAGGGGAGAACGCCGCGCCGAGCGATCCGATGAAGGCGTTGAGGGCGAAGGCCGTTCCGCGCAACGCTGCCGGCACTACCCGAATTGTCATGATCGTGAGGGCGAGCAGGCCACCGACGACGCACGACACGGCGACGAGGTGCAACGGGAGCCGCACGCCGAGGGGCACGGGGAGGAAGCTCACGACGAGCAGGACCGACCCGACGAGCTGCGCGCCGCCGGCGAGCGACATGGGGACGTCGCCACGGGTCTGGTGCCGGGTGTCGACGAAACGGCCGGCGAACCAGGTCCCACCGACGGCCCCGAGGGCGATCACCCCACCGACCACCCCGTCGGCGCCGCCGGCGCCGATCGACGTATGGCGCTCGTAGAAGGCGCTCGCCCAGAACCCGATGCCCTGGAGCGCGGCCGTGCCGACGGCGCTGCCGACCACGACAGCCCGGAACGAGCGGATGGCCAGGACCTGCCGGAGGTCTCCCCACAGGGCCCGGGCGCCGCGCCGGCGGCTGTCGGTGGGACCGGATTCAGAGGTGTCGGACGCAGAGGTGCCGGACCGGTCGAGCGACCCGGCCGGGTCGTGCTCGCCGCGCCGCGGCTCCGGCAGCCTCCACACGGCGATCGAGAGGAGCGATCCCGGCACGCCGACGAGTGCGAACGCCCACCGCCATCCCAACGTCGAACCGACGAAGCCACCGAGTCCGAGCCCGACCGCGCTGCCGATCACGGGCGCGAGGCGCTGCAGCGCGAAGGCGCGACCGCGGCGTTCGGGCGGGTAGTAGTCGGCCAGCAGCGAGGACGACGACGGGTTGTCGATGGTCTCGCCGGTGCCCAGCGCCATGCGGATGGCGAGGAACTGCCAGAAGCTCTGGACGAGCGCGTTGAGGCCCGAGACCACACCCCAGGTCGCCAGCACCACGGCGATCGTCCGGGTGCGACGCCCCCGGTCGGCGAGGTAGCCGGCCGGAAGGGCGACCACGATGCCGGCGACCACGAACGCCGCGGCGAGCACCCCCACGCGGGTGTCGGAGAAGCCGAGGTCGGCCTGGACCTCGTCGATCACACCAGGGAGGATCCCGCGGTCGACTGCGTCGACGAACGCCACCAGGGCGAGGATCGTCGCCGGACGCCGACCGTACCGACCCCACGCGTGCCGAGCAGCGTCGCTCGGGTCCTCGGCCGGCACGGTGGTCAGCAGAACAGGTCGGGGTTTGAGACCCGCAGGCGGGCCAGGTTCGGCGCCCCCATGTTCGGGATGAAGTACCGGACGTAGATGGCCTTGCCGGCCACCTCGTCGAGCGCGATCTCGGTGCCGCCGACCGCCCGGCATTCGATGTCGTGCCGAGCGGCCGGCTCGGCCATGAGCGCGTCGATCGTGGCCCGATCGGCGAAGCGCTTCACCGCCCACCCCTCGAACCGGTGCGGCGGCTCCAAGCTCAGCACCATGGATCCGCGCTCCAGCGGTTGGTCGATGGCCACGACGAGTCGCACGCACGAGATGCTACGAGGCGCCGCCCATCAACCCGGATTCGCCGGGACCCGGTCGTCACGGAGGCGCCGGGTTGTGGCATGAGCAGGGTGTGCCGTCGTCCGCCACCGCGGAACGCACTCGATGTGCTGCCGAGAGGGACCCCCGCCGACAAACGTCACACCGGCCCGCGCTTGTTCCAACGCGATGTGAACGACTTCCGCAGGCCGGCGCCGTTGTCGGCCACTACCTGTACGTGTACAGTACGTACATGTCCGACACCCTGACCGGCCGCCTGAACTTCCGGCTCGCGCCCGAGCAAGAACGCGCGCTGCGCCACGCCGCCACGATCACCGGCCAGAGCGTGTCGGGGTTCGTCCTGTCGAGCGCAGTCGAACACGCCCACGACGTGCTCCAGCGAGCGAACACGATCACCGTGTCCGACCAGGCGTTCCGAGCCTTCGTCACCGCGCTCGACGAACCACCCGAGGAGGTCCCCGAGTTGATCCGCCTGTTCAAGCGGACCAGCCAGATCCCGACAACGTGACCGATACCCCTGTACGGCCGGTCGAGCTTTTCGATCCAGGCCGTCACCTCGTCGATCACTTCCAGAGTGGCGTCGAGACGCTCGACAACTGGCTCCACCGGACCGCCGAAGTGGCTGCAGCGGCCGGTACGGCCGCCACCTGGGTGCTCTGCCGTGGCGAGACCGTGGTGGGGTACTACGCCGTGGCCATGGGCAGCGTCGAACGGGGCGCAGCCCCGTCCCGGCTCGGGCGAGGCCAACCCGATCCCGTCCCGGTGCTTCTTCTCGCCCGGCTCGCGCTCGACCGATCCGAGCACGGCACCGGGCTGGGCGCCGACCTGCTCCGCGACGCGCTCGCCCGCGCCATCGCCGGCGCCCACCACTACGGCGCCCGTGCCCTGGTCGTGGATGCCATCGACGACCACGTCGCGAGCTTCTACCGCCACCACGGCTTCGTGCCGCTCGAGGGCCTTCGGTTCTACCGACGGATCGCCGACATCGAGCGTTCGATCACGCCCTGACGTGCCCGCAAACTTCTCCCGGCGCGAGTGAGTTCCGGGCCGGTGTCACACCGATCCCCCGCCCGAGTCATGGGTACTCACGGAAGAGAAGCCGGAACCACCGGCGATCCCACCCGAGCCGACCGGAGAGTAGGGCAGTCTCGTCGACGGCCGGACTCGAAAACGGCGTCAGAGCCCACCGGGGCGGGCTCTCAACTCGTTCGCGGATCTTCGCTCTGCGGCGAATGTCGTGCATCAGGGGCTGATGTTCCTGTACGGCTGCCTTGCCCTCACCGACCCCGTGGCCCACAACCGCGAAGTGGCCGCGATCACCGAGATCGCCGAGCGCCGCCAGCCCCAATTGCCACCGCCGTTCGCCGACCTGATGCCAACAGCGTTGTGGATCCATCGCCTTCGCTACCTCACCGCAGATTCTGAGCGCTCCCGCGTCCGCGTCGTCGGCGAGCTTTCCGAACAGCGACGTCGAGTGGCGCAGCTCTGGCAACTTCCGGACGGCCCTTCGTCAATACCCACCGAGCTCTCGGCAGCGATCGTCGACACAGCTGACGAAGCTCAGCGCCTCCGCGCAGGCGGCAAGAAGAACCGTGACCTCGTCGATCGGATGGTCAAGCTGACGAACTTCCTCGTCGTCGATCTTCAGAACGTCGGCTGGCGGCACCCCGCACCTCGTCCGAGCCTCGTCGACCCCTCCGACCTCAGCACCGACGCCTGCAGAGCGGCCGAGCGATGGCGCACCCAGACAGCCGACCTGGCGAGAACACTTCCCGAACGCTTCACGTGGCTCAAGGATCCGTCTCGGCCCCTGACCGATCCCGACGGGCTTGATGCAGCCTCGACCTCGCATCGGCCCAACGTCGGGCCTGGTCGAGGCCAAGTCGTCGCGTTCGGGCTCGTCAACCCCGACGAGCTCCGGGAACGGGACCTCGACAGTCTGGCCCGCCGAGAGACGTCCAGGCACCGCATCTCGGCGTGGGGCGACGTCGTTGCCGAACTCCTCGACGACACCGACTGGCCCGACGACGGTACGATCACCGCCGAATTCAGCTCGACATTGGTCAACGACGTCATCGCCGAGCGCTTCACTCATGCAACCAGGCTGTATCGAGCCGGCGATCACGACGCCAGCGCACACATCACCTTCCCTCGCCTCGAAGCAGTCATTCGTCGGGCCGCCGCAGCCCGGCAGCTTCCGGCCCTGCAGATCGCCCACCACGAACTCGGCAAGATCTCGTACCTCGCCGACCTGCTTCGCCGAATCGAGGAACGGAGCGACCCCTCGATCGCTCCGGCATGGCTCTACCTTCGACTGCTGCTGACCGACGACATCGCTGCAGGCATCCGAAACGTCCTCAGTCACGGCCTCCGCAGCGATATCGGACTTGTCGAGACCGTCCCGCGCCAGGAGGCAGCGCTACTGATCCACGCAGCCATCCTCCTCGCCTCGCTGCCCTGAACGACGAGACCGAGCGACCGCTGGACCCGAAAACGGCGTCAGAGCCCACCGGAGCGGGCTCTGACGGAAACGACTGTGGAGCGGAAGACGAGACTTGAACTCGCGACCCTCACCTTGGCAAGGTGATGCTCTACCAACTGAGCTACTTCCGCGGGCGGACCGAAGCGTAGCAGCGCGTCCCGGAGCTTCCTCAGCCCGATCGGCCTATGCGGTACCGGCTCGAGTCCTGATCGCCGCGGCCATGCGCTGAGCACTCTCGCGCTCGCTGATCTGGTCGACTGTGATCGTCTGGCCTGTTGGCAACTGGATGACGATGGCAGCGAAACGCTCGTCCTGCCACCCCTGAATGGTCGTGCCGGGCGCGACGACGAGCTCCTCCACGTCGGGGCGCCACTCGCGGTCGTTGATCACGAGTAACCGCCGGTCGGTCAGTATCGCAACGCCGTCATGGCCGCGGTACCGGCCCGACACGAGTACCTCGACCCGTTCGCTCGGGTCGAGAACCACGCCGGCGACGCCGATGGCGATGCGGGCCGAACGTTTGGTGAACATGCCCAACTGCCCGTACGCGGCGCCGAGTCCCGACGGGTCTGTGGGACCCTCGGACTGTGCGGCAGACGGCATGGCGGACGGCGGCGGAGGAGGCGGGGCGTATGCCGCGGGCGCCGGAGGTGGCGCAGCGACCGGCGGTACCCCGTCGAAGATCGGCGGTGGAGGCGGCGCGGGAGCGGCGACCGGTGGCGAATCGAACGCCGGCGGGGCGGGCGAAGCGGGAGGAGTAGCCGCAAGCGGCGGCACCTCGAAGATTTGGGTAGCGCCAGCATCGAAGCTCGGTGCGTCGAACACCGGCGGCGGGGGAGGTGGCGCGTCGAACACCGGGGGCGGGGGTGGTGGCGCGTCGAACACCGGTGGCGAACTGAACTGTGGAGACGGAGGTGGCGGTGGCGGCGCGTCGAACACAGGCGGCGAGCCGAACTGTGGAGACGGAAGCGGGGGTGGCGGCGCGTCGAACACCGGCGGCGAGCCGAACTGTGG
>CAYMJU010000011.1:0-9168 GCA_964390555.1 uncultured Acidimicrobiales bacterium
CCTGGAGGCCGAATGGGGCGGGTGCGCAATATGTGGCACCGACATGCGGTGGTGCGAAGTCCATCACGTCGTCGAGTGGACCCCGCAGATGGGCACCACCGACATCGACAAACTCGTCCCGCTGTGCACCACGAACTGCCATCACCTCGTCCACGAAGCCCGCTGGACACTGAAACTCCCCGAATTCGGAATCGCCGAGCTCTACAGCCCCGACGGACACCTCCAACGCACCATCCACAGCCCCCGACAACGACGAACCCGCGACCCCAACGCCGCATAAACCGGCGCGCCGACGGGCCGACGCCGCGCTACGGCTCACCCTCGCCCGCACGCACTGACCCAAACCATCAATCCGAGGCGGCTAGAGCGCGCGGATAGGGGAAGGTCTCACGACCGAACCGTCGATGTCGCCAAGCTGGGAAAGCCGGCCGATCAACCCTGGCCCGACGACACCTCGTCCCGCAGTTGCTGGCGCAGGTCGACCTTGCGGATCTTGCCCGAGCCGGTGCGGGGGAAGTCGTCGACGATGCGCAGCTCCTCGGGCCACTTTTGGCGGGCCAGGCCGACCGCGCCGAGCTGGGCGGCGACGTCGGCCAGCGTGATCGGCTCGGCCCCGGGTACGAGGCGCACGACGGCGCAGGCGTGCTCGCCCATCCGCGGGTCGGGCGCGGCCACGACGGCCACCTCGGCGACCTGGGGCATAGCGGCGATGCCCTCCTCGATCTCGGCGGCCGACAGGTTCTCGCCGCCCCGGATGATCACGTCGGACAAGCGGTCGGTGATGGTGATGTAGCCATCCGCGTCGAGAACGCCCATGTCGCCGGTGCGGTACCAACCGTCGGCGGTGAACATCTTGGCGGTCAGCTCGGCCGAGGTGTAACCGACGCACAGCTCGGGGCCCCGCGACCAGATCTCGCCCGGCGAGCCGACGGCGACCGCGGCCGCGCCGTCCTCGTCGAGCAGCCGCATCTCGACGCCGGGCAACGCCAGGCCGTCGGTGCAGTGACGCTTGTCGACCGCGTCGCTGAACTGGCTGCCGGTGATCGACGGGTGCTCGGTGGAGCCGTAGGCCCGGATGATCGAGATGCCGTGGCTGGCCGCCCGTTCGGCGAGCGCCACCGGCACCGGCGCGCCACCGAGGCCGATGCGGCCCATCAGCGCGGCGTGTCCGGGCGTGAAGTCGGGGTGGTCGATGAGGCTCGCCAGGAAGAACGACGCCCCGGCCCCGGCGCCGATGCCGGCCTCGGTCATGATCTCGAGGACCCGGGTGGGGTCCCAGCGGTCGATCAGGTGGATCTCGTCGCCGGTCAGGATCGGCGTCAGCACCGACCCGAGCATGCCCGTGGCATGGGCGACCGGCGAGCCGTTGAGCAGCGCCTGGCCCTCGGTCGCGAACAGCCGCATGTGGGCAAGCTCGGCGAGCAGGGTGCGGTGCGTGTGCATCACACCCTTGGGGTCACTCGTCGTCCCGGACGTGTACGCGAGAACGCAGACGTCATCGGGGTTGGGCCTCGGTAGCGTCGCGGCCGGCGCGGCAGCGTCGACCGCCGACCACCCGACTCGGCCGATGCCGACGGGCGGCTGGCCCTCGGCGTCGCCGGCGACAATGCCCTCGGCGTCGCCAGCGACGACGTGGAACGTCAACTCGGGCAGGTCGTCGGAGGCGCCACCGGCCCCGTCGACGATCTCCACGAAGTCGACGTGACCGAACCGGTCCGCCGAGATGTAGGCCCGCGCGCCGCTCTGGGCCAGGATGAACCGCACCTCCTTGGGACCGTAGATGTGCACGATCGGCACCATCACGAACCCACCGAGCGCGAGCGCGTAGAACGACACGATCGCCTCGCGCCAGTTCGGGAGCTGGAACGCCACGACGTCACCGGGCTCGAGCCCGGCCTCCGTGAGCACGGTGAGCAGTCGACGGGCCTCGATGTGCACGTCGTCGTAGGTGCCGTGCCACGGACGCACCGTGGACCACACGCCGATCTTGGTGGCGGGCGACCCGCCGAGGCACCGCTCGACCAGACCACCGAGCGTGTCGTTCGTCCACCGCCCCTCAGCGAGGTACCTCTCCCGCAACTCCGCGGGGATCAGGCGTGGGGTCCATTGTCGAACGTGATTCATGCTCTCTCCCGAGTAGCTAGACCTGGCCCGAGACATCCCAGATGTCGGGGTCCGCCCGCATCATTCGGTGATGGCGTGGGCGCCGGTGCCGGCCATTTCATTCATGCCTTGCCAGCGGGCTTGGACCTGCTCGACGCTGAGCTTCTCACGGGTGCTGCGCGACTTGATCGACACGTCGTGGCCGGCGGCCCGCTGCCGCAACGCACCGACCGTGGCCTGTTCCCGCGGGATGTGGGCGAACGGGTCGAACGAGTACCACCGCATGGCGTTCTCGTGGGTCATCTTGGCGATCTCGTCGGCGGGCACGTTCTCGGCCGCGAAGTCACCGGCCAGTTCCTCGGGGGCGTTGGGCCACATGCTGTCGCTGTGGGGGTAGTCGGCTTCCCAGCACATGTTGTCGACGCCGATGTCGTATCGCTGCCGGATGCCCTGCACGTCGCTGATGAAACAGGTGAGGAAGTGCCGCCGGAAGACGTCGCTCGGCATCTCGTCGCCGAAGTCCTGGCCGGTCCACAGATGGTGCTTGTCGTAGGTCCGGTCGATGCGCTCGAGGAAGTACGGGATCCAGCCCGTGCCACCCTCGGACAACGCGATGCGGATATCGGGGAAGTTCTTCGGCACCCGGGACCACAACAGGTCCGCGGCGGCGGACTGGATGTTCATCGGTTGCAGGGTCATCATCACGTCGGTCGGCGAATTGGGGGCCGGGAAGGTGAGCTGGCCCGACGAGCCGAGGTGGATCGACAACACGGTGTTGGTGTCGCACAACGCCGTCCACAGCGGGTCCCAGAAGTCGTCGTGAAAGCTCGGATACCCGAGCGCGGCGGGGTTCTCGGTGAACGTCAGGGAGTGACACCCCTTGGCCGACACCCGGTGCACCTCGGCCGCGCACAGCTCGGCGTCCCAGATCACCGGCAGCGCCATGGGGATGAACCGGCCCGGGTGGGCGCCGCACCACTCGTCGATGTGCCAGTCGTTGTAGGCCTCCACGAGGGCGACGCCGAAATCGATGTCGTCCACCGCGAACAGGCGGGCCGCGAAACCGGGGAACGAGGGGAAGTTCATCGACGCCAACATCCCTCCGGCATCCATGTCCTTGACCCGCTCGTCGACCAGATAGCAGCCGGGGCGGATCTCCTCGAGCGACTGGGGTTCGACGCCATACTCCTCTTTGGGGCGTCCGGCGATGGCGTTGAGGGCGACGTTGGGCACCTCGACCCCACCGAAGCGCCACACGTCGGCGCCGTCGGCGCGGCGCACGATGCGAGGCGCGTCGTCGGCGTACTTGGCGGGCAGCCGGCCCTCGTACAGGTCGGGAGGCTCGATGATGTGGTCGTCGACGCTGACGAGGATCATCTCGTTCAGGTCGACAGCCGGTGGTGGCGTGGTCATGTCGACCTCCTGCGGGGCAGATCAGGTTGGTGTGGCGGTCGTGGCTCGGGTGTCGGAGCGCTGGATCGCCCGCTCGTCGGTGCCGAGGTAGCTGGCGATCACCGCCGGGCTGTTGCGCACCTCGTCGGGCAAGCCTTCGGCGATCACGGTACCCGCTTCGAGGCAGTACACCCGATCGCTGATACCCATGATGAACGGCATGTCGTGCTCGATCACGAGCAGCGACGCGCCGAGCTCCTCGCGTATGCGCAACACGAGTGGGGCGAACGCTTCGGTCTCGCGCTGGGCCACCCCCGCTGTCGGTTCGTCGAGGCACAGGACTTTGGCTTCGAGCGCGATGAGGCAGGCCAACTCGACGATGCGGCGGGTGCCGGTCGAGAGCTCGTTGATGAACGAGTCGGCGTAGCGGCCCAGGCCGAAGAAGGCGATGAGCTCGTCGGCCTCGGCTCGCTTGCGTCGCTCCGACGCTCGGGCGCCGGGAAGGCCGAGGAGGGTGGGCAGCAGCGCCGCCCGATGGCGCGCTTCGAGCGCGACCTGGATGGTCTCGCGCACCGACAGATCAGGGAACAGGTCGGCCTGCTGGAACGTCCGGCCCAGACCCAAGCGGGCTCGCCGGTGGGATGCGAACCCAGTGGCATCGGTGCCGACGATCTCGACCCGGCCGGTCGATGGCACGAAGCCGCCGACCGCGTTCATCAACGTCGACTTGCCGGCGCCATTGGTGCCGATGAGGCCGACCACCTCGCCCGCGCCGACCCGCAGGGTCACAGCGTTGACCGCGATCGCTCCGCCGAAGCGAACGCTCACGCCGGTGACCGCCAGCGCGTCGGCCCGGTCGGCCCCCTTTGACCGGTGCGTGTCGTCGACCACCCGGGCCGGGATCTGGGCCGGGTGCTTCTCGACGACCCGCTCGGGCAACCGCGACGACAGCCAACCGAACACGCCATCGCGGGCGCTGTAGGCGACCTGGATCAGCCCACCAGGCAGGTACATGAGCACGATCAGCAGACCAGCCCCCGAAGCGAGCAGCCGCACGGTGTCGTTGTCGTTGAACAGCGCCGGGAGCCCGATCACCCACAGCGCACCTAGCACCGCACCCCATATCGACGACAGGCCGCCGATCACTGCGATCGCCACCACCCGCAACGACTCGTCGGGCGGGAACGCCTCGGGCCCGAACCGCACGCGCAACCCGCCGATCAGGCCACCCGCCAGACCAGACAGGCCTCCGGCGACACCGAACGCCATCAACTTCATCCGGGCCGGAGACACTGTGAACGCGGCGGCGTTGTGCTCGTTGTCGCGCACGGCGATGATCGAACGCCCGATGCCGCTTCGCCGGATCCGGCTCAAGAAGAAGCCGCACACGCAAAGGACCACGAGGCACACGTAGTAGTAGTTGCGCTGGGACTGCAACGAGAACGAGTCACCCCACCGGGCGCGCTGCAGGTTGACGATCGACGACTCGCCGAGCAGGAACGGCCGCTCCAGCAACCAGCTCTCGGCCGCGACCGCGAACGCCAACGTGGTGACGGCGAGGAACAGGCCCCGCACTCGCAGTGCCGGGGTGCCGACCACGATCGCCACGACCACGCACACGGCGGCCGACAACAAGACGGCCCACTCGAACGAGATGACCGGCAGTTCGAGTCGCCGCCCGAACCACTCGGCCTCGAGCCCGCGCACGAACGCGGAGGTGAACATGGCCCCGAGCCCGACGAACGCGAACTGGCCGAGTGACAGCTGCCCGGCCCAGCCGGTGAGCAACGTGAGCGAGAGCGCGACGATCGCCAGCAGCATCATGCTGGCGTAGAGGAAGTGGCGCGACGGCCGGGTGACCACGAGCGGCAGCGCGATCGCCGCCGCGAGCAGCACGATGGTGGTGACGACGGGCATCCGCCGCACCCACCACACCTCCTCGAGGTTCGACGGGATCGGGCGCACCCGCGGCGAGAATGACGCCGATTGCCCGCGCTCGTCGCTGCGCTGGCGCTTGGCGATGCTGAGCACGGCGACGAGCACCACGGTGAACAAGATGGCGTCGATCAAGCCGGGTTCGTCGAAGAAGTTGAAGATCAGCACCGCCTCGGCGACCCCGATCGCCACGCCACCGACGATGGCAATCGGCAGCGAGGCCACGCGGCCGAGCAGCGCGGCGGTGAGCGCTCTGAGCAGCAGCGATGGACCCAGGGCGCTCACCTCGACTGCGGTGCCGCTGCGCAGCGGCGCCACGAGCACGGCGGTGACGGTGGCCAACAACCCGGCCAACACCCACACCAGGGTGGACATGGTCTTGATGTTGATCGCCGACATCCGCGCCGCGTCGGGGTTCTCGGCCGCGGCCCGCATCGCGGTGCCGTACTTCGTGCGCTCGAGGAACAGGGCCAACGCGACCGTCAGCACGATGCCGACCACGATGACGAGCACGTGCTCGCTGCGGATCAAGACGCCGCCGACTTCCCAGCGCGACGTGAGCGGCGTGGGGAACCGCTCGTTCGAGTTGAGGTTCGGGAGCGAGAACGTGCCGAGGAACACGAGCTGGGACACGCCGAGGGTGGCGGCGAACAGGATCACGCGGGGCGACTTGAACAACCGGCGCACGACCAGCAGCTCGACGACGGCCCCGAGGAGGCCGCCGACGATCAGCACCAACAGGAGCGCGACGTAGAAGTTGACGTCCCACTTGATGACCAGCAGGGCGAGCAGCGCGGCGCCGAACGCCCCCATCTCGCCGTGAGCGACGTTGACCACGCGGGTCGATCGGTAGATGAGCACGAGGCCCACGGCGAGCAGGCCGTAGGTGAACCCGGCAACAGCGCCGGAGAACACGACCTGGCGGGTGACGGTGAACTCGGCCAGGACGGTTGCGAATCCGACCAGGGCGCTCATCCGCCCGAGCCGCTCTGGCCGAGGAACACGGCGCGGGCCAGGTCGTCGCGCTCGGCCAGCTCACGCGTCGGGCCCTCGAACCGGACCTGACCCTTCTCGAGGAAGATCGCCCGGTCGGCGACCGCTAGCGCGACGTTGAGGGACTGCTCGACGATGACCATGGTGAGGCCCTCGGCTCGCAACCGTTCGACGACAACGAGCAGTTCCTGCACGACCAGCGGCGCCAGGCCGAGCGACAGCTCGTCGACGAGCAGGATTTCGGGGTCGTGCATGAGCGCCATGGCCAGCGCCAGCATCTGCTGCTGGCCGCCCGACAGCTCGTTGGCCCGCAGCGACTGGCGGTCGGCGAGCACGGGGAACAAGTCGAGCACCCGCCGGGCGCGGCGGTCGCAGTCGTCGCGTTCGTAGCGGAACCCCGCCATGCGGAGGTTCTCGCGGATGGTGAGCGTGGGGAACACGGCCTTGCCGCCGGCGAGCTGCACGATGCCGATCTTCGCCCGCACCTCGGGGTCGGTGTAGGTGACCGTTCGGCCGTTGAGCCGCACCACTCCTCGCTGGGGCACGCCGAGGCCACTGATCACCCGCAGTACGGTCGACTTGCCGGCGCCGTTCGTGCCGAGCAAGGCGAGCGACTCGCCCCGCCGGACCTCGAAGGCCACGTCGAACAGGACCTGAACCTTGCCGTAGGAGAAGTCGAGGTTGCGGACCTGCAGGAGGGGGATCTCGGCCCCGGGCGCGCTTACCCGGCGCTGCTCCTCCTGCTCTTCGAGCAACTCCTCGACGACGAGGGAGGTGTCGGCGCGCACATACCGGGCCCCATAGGCCATGAGGCTGCCGCCGATGAGCGTGGCCGGAACGATGATCGTCGTGAGCGCCGCCCGCTCACCGAACGCGTCGCTCAGCAGCCCGGTGAGGATCGCACCGCCGAACGCGCCGAACACGAACAGGTAGATGCCGATGAGCGCCGAGCCGCGCGACCGGAGGCGGTACGGGATGATCGTGGCCGTGATGGCGGGCAGGATGGCGAACGCGGCCCGCGAGAACATGTAGGACAGGCCGAGGAAGATCCCGAAGGACCACACCGTCGGCATCCACAGCCCGATCACCTGCAACACCCCGAACGACCCGACCAGGAGGCCGACGAACACGAGCGCCTTCGGTGGGCTCTGCCGGAACAGCTCGTCGGCGCGCTTGCCGGAGAATGCAGCGCCGAGGAAACCGGGCAGGATCGTGAGCGAGCCGAACACGCCCCGCTCGAACGGGCTGAGCCCGAATTCCTCCTCGAGGTACAGGTTGATGAAGATCGCGGTGCTGAACAGAGCGAACCCGAGGGCGGCGATACCGGTCAGGTAGTAGTAGAAGGTCTTGATCTTCTTGAGGCGTTCGAAGGCCACCGACAGCGAGATCGGCAGCTCGTCGGTCTCGACGGCCAGCTCCTCTCCGAGCACCGCCCGCATCTCGTGGCCGCCCCGGCGCGGCTCGCGGAGGAAGAACGCGGTGACGGCGAAGGGCAACCCGATGATGCCCATCACCACGAACACCCATCGCCATCCCTCGTCGCCGCCGGCGACCGCGACCACCGCCCCGGCGAGCAGCGGACCGGTCGCCTGCCCGGCCATCTGGAACGATCCGTTGAGGGCGAAGATCTTGGCCCGGGCCCCGATGGGATACCCGTCCATGAGCATGGGTCCGGCCACCGGCAGGTAGTACGACTGCCCGAGGCCCGCACCCATCCGGGCCACGAAGATCTGGAAGGCGTTCGCGACCAGCGAGGTGATGGCGACCACGAACGTCCAGATGGTGACGGCCACGCCAGCCACGAGCTTGCGGGGCATCCGGTCGGCCAGCGAGCTGAGCGGGATCGACCCCAGCAGGAACAAGAACCCGAACGCCGCGCCGATGGCGCCGATCGTGGCGTCGGAGACGTCGAGGGTGTCTTGGATGTCGGGAGCGATTACGGCGAACGCCGACACCTCGAGGGTCTCGACGAAGCCGAGCATGCCGATCACGACGACCAGCGAGGTACCGCCCTGGCGGAGCCCTTCGCGCAGCGTGAGGGGCTCGGCGCCGACGCCGGGCAACACGTCGTCGGGTAGGACGACCGTGGTGCTGGCGGCTTGGGCGGCCCGGCGGCGCTCCTCCTCGTCGAGGACGCCGGCCGCCAGCGACGCCGGGGACCCGATGGGTCCCACGGCGCCAGCGGCGACCGATGTCGGCTCGAACGACTCGGTCATCCGGCGCTGTCAGCCGGAGAAGGCGGCGCGGGTGCCGTCGACCTCGACCCAGCACAAGCAGCCGGGGTCGATGGTCTTCACGACGAAGGTGTTCGCGGCGTCGTGCTTGTCGGGCACCCAATTGAAGTCGCCGTCGCCCAGGTTGAACTCCTGTTGCTGCAGGCGGCGGGAAGCAGACCCAGCGCCGCGAACGGAACCAGGACAAATCGGGACCTACGCATTCATGCTCCCCTCAGAACGTCTGCCACTAGGTGAACGTTCGACGTCTGATCGGTCTCGCTCGCCCGCTAGTCGAACGAGTGTCTCGACAACGTGTCGTCGGACACAGCGGAGGTGCCACTCTCCCACAACGGAAAGCCCATCTCAACGCGAGCGACGACGTCTCCCGGGCACGTCAGGGGCTCGGCGAAGCTGGTTCGCGTAGATTGCTAATGCACACTCCACACACGAGGTCCCGCGCATGCATACGGTTCGTAGCTTCTGCCGGGTGTGCGTGTCGGTGTGCGGCATCCTCGTCGATGTCGACGGC
>CAYMJU010000012.1:0-53136 GCA_964390555.1 uncultured Acidimicrobiales bacterium
GATCCAGGCCGACGGCGACTTCACGTTCACCCCCGCCGTGAGCACGAGTTGCACCGACACGACCGACTCGTTCACGTACACGGTCAGCGACCAGGCCACCCCGACGGCGGCCACCGCCACGGGCACGATCACCATCACGATCGCCGACTGCGTCTGGTACGTCGACGACGACGCAGCAGCCGGCGGCAACGGCACGTCGGGGCAGCCCTTCAACGCGCTGACCGGCATCAACGGGGCGAGCGGGTCGGGAGACGCCGACGGCCCGAACCAGATCGTCTTCGCCTACACGGGTACCTACACCAACGCGGCGCCCGGGTTCCAGCTCGAGAACGGACAGCAGCTGCTGGCCGAGCGCCACGGTCTCGTCGTGCCCGACGGCGGCGGCGGGGCCGGCATGGTCACTCTCGAACCTGCGGGTGGTGCCGCGTCGCTGCTCAACGGTGGCGCGGTGCTCGCCACCGGCAACAACATCCAGGGGATCGATTTCGGCGACGCGTCGACCTTCGCGATCAGCGGCGCCGCAGTGGGAACGACGACGATCAACAACCTCACCAGCGGAGCGATCAACAACACCACCGGCGGCGGTGTGAGCATCACAACCAGCGGCGCACTGACGGCATCGTTCACATCGCTGTCGACATCGGGTGGGACGAACGGGGTCGCCCTCACGGGAGTGACCGGAACGTTCACGGCTCCCGCCGGCTCGATCACCAGCGCGACCAACGCCGACGTCGCGATGAGCGGCGGCACGGTCAACTTCACGTATGGCGGCACGATCACCGACGACGTGGGCGCACTCGTCACGATTACCGGCACCACCGGCGGCACCAAGGACTTCAACGGGGAGATCAGCGACGGCGGCGACGGCGACGGCTCTGGGATCACGCTTTCGAACAACACCGGGGCGGTCATCCGGTTCGACGGCGGACTCACGCTCTCGACCGGGGCGAACCCGGCGTTCGCCGCGACCGGCGGCGGCACGGTGCACGTCACCGACCCGGGGCCCGGCAGCGGAAACACGATCACCACCACGACCGGCACCGCCCTCACCATCACCAGCACCACGATCGGGGCCAACACCACGTTCGAGCGGATCTCCGCCAACGGGGCGCCCAACGGGATCGTGCTCAACAACACCGGCACCTCGAACGGTCTCACGGTCAGCGGCACCGGCGCCGTTGGATCCGGCGGCACGATCCAGAACACGACCGGGCACGGCATCAACCTGACGAACACGAGCAGCGTCTCGCTCGCCTGGATGAACATCCAGTCCACGGGCGGCAGCGGCATCAACGGCGTCGGCGTGGTGAACTTCCAGCTCGTCGACAGCACGATCAACGCCGCTGGGAACAGCGGCCTCGAGGGTGCAATCACGTTCAACAACCAGAACGGCGTCCCGCTCGTCGGCAACAACATCGCCGGCGTGCTCACCGTGCGGCGGACCACATTGAGCAACCCGTTCGCCGACGGCATCGACATCGAGAGCAACGACGGAACGCTCCTGGACGCGCAGATCACCGACAACGTGATCAGCAACACCGGTGCGGCCGGGCGGGCGATCAACATCGTCGGCACCGGCACAGTGACGACCCGTTTCAACCTCAACAACGCCGACATCGACGACAACACGATCACCAACGCCAACACCGGGATCCAGGTCAACGTCAGCAACGCCAGCGCCAACGGCCCCGGCGTGACCGCCGGGGTCCCGAGCGACGCGGCGCAGCTGATCTCGATCACCGGGAACACCGTGACCGTCAAGCCCGGCGGGACGCAGGCCGTCATAGTCGCCGTGGGGAGCGCCAACCCCGCGTCGCGCGGCCGGGCCAATGTCAACATCTCGAACAACCCGTCGTTGAACGGCGCCAACAACGGCGCCATCAGCAGCGGCAGCGTGGTCGGGATCGGCAACAACGGCAACACCACGATGACGGCGACCATCACCAACAACGTGATCGACGGAAACCATCTCGCGAACAGCAACGGGGCCAACGGGATCAGCGGCGGCAACGGCATCACGGCTGGCAACGTCGACACGCCCGACCTCACACTCACGGCCTCGAACAACACGATCCGCGATACCGATGGCAACGGGATCCTGCTCGTCGGCCGCGGCGTCACCGGCGTCGCCAAGCTGAAGATCACCGGCAACGACGTCGGCGCCCCATTGGGCGGAGTGCGCCCCGGAATCCGAGTCGATGCGGGCAACGGCGGAAGCGTCGACGATTCGGTCTGCCTCAACATCTCCGGCAACATCAGCGCCGGCAGCGGTGGCAGCCAAGGAATCGGCGTGCGCAAACAGGGCACGGTCGCGACGACCAACGACTTCGGCCTCCAAGGCATGACCCCGGGAAGCACATCGAACGCTCAGGTAACGGCGTACATCCAGGCCCAGAACCCGGCCGGCAACGGCGCGCTGATCATCAGCGGCGACGGGTACGTCTCGTGCAACACGGCACCAGCATGATCGCCAACCCGCAGACACCGACAGGAGTGACCTGATGGCCGAACCGTTCCTCTCCGAGATCCGGATCATGTCGTTCGCGTTCGCCCCGAGGGGCTGGGCGCTGTGTGACGGGCAGCTGCTGCCGATCAACCAGAACCAGGCCTTGTTCTCGCTGCTCGGCACGACGTTCGGAGGCGACGGCCGGGTCAACTTCGCCCTGCCCGACCTCCGCGGCAGGACCCCGATCCACGTCGGCGGCGGGCACACGCTCGGCGAGCGCGGCGGCGAGCAGGCCCACACGCTGTCGATCTCGGAGATCCCCACCCACGTCCACGACCACGTCGCCACCAGCGGCGACGCGACGTCGAACGTACCGACCGGACGGGTGCTCGCGAAGTCGACGGCGTCGAACCTCTACGGCGCGAGCACCAACCACCAACCGATGAGCCCCGCGGCGTTGACCAACACCGGGGGAAGCCAGGCCCATCTCAACATGCAACCGTTCCTCGTCTTGTCGTTCTGCATCGCGTTGCAGGGCATCTTCCCGAGTCCGAACTGAGAGGCCGCGATGGCACAGCCCTATGTCGGTGAGATCCGGATGTTCTCAGGCAACTTCGCGCCCGCCGGGTGGATGTTCTGCGAAGGTCAACTGTTGCCGATCTCGGAGAACGAGACCCTGTTCCAGCTGATCGGCACGACCTACGGCGGCGACGGGCAGTCCACGTTCGCTCTGCCGGACCTGCGCGGCCGCATCCCGCTTCACCAGGGCAACGGGTTCATCCTCGCCGAGACAGGTGGCGCCGAGGAGATCACGCTCACCGTCGCCCAGATTCCGGCCCACAGCCACCAGATGCTGGCGACCGGCAACCCGGCTTCGACGACGCAACCCGGCGCCGCCGTCGTCCCCGCCGTCGCGCAACTGGCGACGATCACCCCGTACGGCTCCGACGCCCCGCCGACGACGCTCAACCCCCAGGCGATCGCGCCGGTCGGCGGCAGCCAGCCGCACCCCAACTTCCAGCCCTATTTGTGTATCGACTACATCATCTCCCTGTTCGGGATCTTCCCGTCACCGACCTGAGCACACGAGCCCCGAGGACACGACCATGGCCGATCCGTTCGTCGCCGAGATCCGCATCTTCCCCTTCAACTTCGCCCCGAAGGGCTGGGCCTGGTGCGACGGCCAGATCCTGCCGCTCAGCCAGAACACGGCGCTGTTCTCCCTGCTCGGCACGACCTACGGCGGCGACGGCCGGTCCAACTTCGCGCTCCCCGACGTCCAGGCCCGGGCGCCGATGCACCCGGGGCAAGGTCCCGGTCTGTCGCTCCACGACCTCGGCGAGACCGGCGGCGCAGAATCGGTCTCGCTGCTGGAGTACGAGATCCCGTCCCATTCCCACACGGCGAACGCGTCGGCCGGCGACGGTTACAGCCAGACGCCGGCCGGCGAGCAACTCGCCACCGGCATCGGGCTCGGCACCTACGCCGCACCCGGCGCCGCGGTCGCCCTCGCGCCCGAGGCCGTAGCCCCGTCGGGCGGCGACGCGCCCCACAACAACATGCAGCCCTACGTGACCTTCTACTTCAACATCGCACTCCAGGGCGTGTTCCCGCCCCGGACGTAGCACGAGCAGGCCTCCACCCATGACGACCAAACACAACGACGCTCCCGGCGGGCCCACGACCAGCCGGCGATCCTTCATCCGGGCCGGGTCGGCCCTGCTCGCCGGAGCCGTGCTGTTCCGCGGCGAGTTCGCCCCCGGCCACACTGGCCTTGCCGCGATGGCGTCGGAGGGCGGCCCGCGGCTCGGCGTCGGCTACGTCGAGGGCAGCGCCGGGGCCATGTCGCTCACCTCGCTGCTCGACACCGGTCGCTTCAGGGCCGTGCCCGCGAGCTCGCTGGGCCGTGGCGACCTTCGCGACATCGCCGCCGCGGTCACCGTGCACGGCTTCGACCCGGGTGTCGCCTGCGACGACGGTTGCCGGTTCGAGCGGGTGCTCGTCGATGCGCACTTGGCATCGCCCGATCCGGCGAGCGCGCAGGCCACCGTGCCGTTCTACGCGTGGACCTACCGTCGCGCCCCCGCGATGCTCGCCCAACCGAGCCGGTTCGTCGTCGGCGCCGCGCGCGGGCATCGGGTCGGGTTCAGCATCGACACCGCTAGCGCGGCCGGTGCCGCGACGCGCGCATCGACGGTGTTCACCAGCGACGGCCGCAGTGCGGAGTCACTCCCGACGTTGCAGCGCGGCATCTACCTGCTCGGCCTCGACCACGGCGCTTGGGAGTCGCGCACGACCCTGCCGACCGTGGACGATCCGGCCTGGGCCGACCTGGCCTCGATCGTCGTGTCGGTCGATGCCGCCTGACCTCGCGGTGATGCACGACGTCATGCTGCGGGGGTGCACGCCGGCCGACGAACCGTTCCTTGCCGACGTCTACGCCCGCACGCGCACCGAGGAACTGGCGCCGGTCCCGTGGAGCGACGAGCAGAAGATGGCGTTCCTCCGGCAGCAGTTCCACGCCCAGGATGTCGCCTACCGCGACAGCTACCCGCAGGCGACGTTCTCGGTGATCGAGCTCGCCGGCGCCCCGATCGGCCGGCTGTACCTGACCCCCCTCGGCGACGACGAGTTGCGGATCATCGACATCGCCCTCCTTCCCGAACATCGCGGCGCCGGCATCGGTACCCACCTGATCGAGGAAGTGGTCGCCGACGGCAAACGCACCGGCCGCTTCGTCTCGCTGCACGTCGAGCGCTGGAACCCGGCGCTCGCCCTCTACGAGCGCCTCGGCTTCGAACGTGCCGGCGAGACCGAGGTCCACTTACGCATGGAACGCCTTCGCCCTCGCCCTCGCCAGATGTGACACCCACCCGTCGCCAACCCGGGCCGGGGGTGCACGGTCAGCCTGTCGCAGCGGAGAGGCTCTGGCAACGGCTTGCACCGCGCGATGGGGCTGCGGCGGGCACTGGTTGCACCGTGCACGACAACGATTCGTGGCTTCGCAAGCGAGGTCGTGGTCGAGCCTGGTGAAGATCCGGTGCCACGGCGGAGCGCGGTGAGTCTCGACTCGGTCGAGTCGGTGTCGGTCGCAATGCTCGTCGAGCGCCTCGGTCGTGTTGATGGCCGGTGCATGACGTCGCTACGGATTCGGCGAGCTCACGAAGTGCATCGCTCGGCAAGTTCGTGGGAACGCGATCGCGCAGCCCGGTTGCGGGCCGCGAGCAGGTCAGTCGACGGTGCCGGCTGGAACGACCCATTGCTGCGCCTGACCGGTGGCGGCGCTGATGTGTTCGAAGTCGGCGTCGTAGTGGAGCACGGTCAGGTTGAGCGCTTCTGCCGCCGCGGCCACGAGGAGATCCGGGAGTTTGCGCCCCCGTTGGCTCCGCGCCGCCAGCAGTCGCTGCACCTGGAGCGCTCGGGCAACATGCGCTGCGCTCGTCTCGACAGCTTCGAAGGCGTCCAACGCGCCCATGAGGCGGTCCCATTCGTCAGCGTTGCGGGCGCCATAGCCGACCTCGAGGTCGCAGATGCCGGGTCGGGCGAGTTGCCCGGCTTGGGCCATCGGCTCGATCAACTCGCGGACGCCCGGTCGGCCCAACCGGGTTAGCACGCTGGTGTCGACCAGATGGCTCAGCGCCACGCGTGCTCTCGATCTTCCAGGTCGGCGCCGGCGAGCACATCGAGTGCCAGATGGATGCGTTGAGAGCGCTCGCTCGTGGCTCGCCGGAGCGCTTCGTTCACGGTGTCCTTGATCGTGGTGGTGCCGAGTTCTGCGCGGGCGGCGCTGAGTGCGTGGTCATCGACATCGATGAGGTGTTTGCTCACAGGCGTCAGTATATACTCAACAGGGCGAGTATATCCAGCGTCACGTCCCGTACGAGGCGGCCGTGGACCGTGCGGTGGGCCGTCGACGGACCCCAGCACCGCCGATCGCTCCCCACCAGCACTGAGGCCGACCGTTTCCGGTCGTTCCTTGTCGAGGCTCGACGACGAGGTGAGCCGTTCCAGGTCGACACCGGCGAACCCGAGTCGTGGTCGCCTCACCCGGGCGACGTGCAGTCACCGCCGCCCAGGCAGAGTGGGCTCGATGCGGGCGGCGGCGAGCCAAGCACTCACGTCATCGGGGTCGAACCGAACGTAGTGCCCGCACGTTGCCCGACACGTTCGGTGAGGACGTACCTGCGCACGGCGCTGTTCTTGCCTCCCTCGGGTCGCATCGAACGCAGCAACTGACACGCAGTCCGGTTCGAGTCAACCCTGATCGTTGTCGAGCTGCGACTCGGGGCAGGTGGTCGTTGTCGTCAGTGCCGTGTAGATCCTGCTTGCTGGACGATCGTTTAGTAGTATGAACGAGTGTCAACTGCGGGATCTACGAGTTCGCCGGGGACCGGGTGACCACTGTGTGGACCTACCTGGACCCGGCGACGATGTTCCGACGGATCGGACCCGCCCCGGCCGAGGTGGATGGTCGATGACGGGCCCGCTCCCCGGCACCATGCTGCTCGACCCGGCAGTGATCGAGGACCCCTACCCCTTCTACCGTCTGCTTCAACAGCGCGCCCCCGTGTGGCAGGTGCCGGGTACGGAATTGTTCCTCGTGAGCTCGTACGAGCTGATCGCCGAGGCGAGCTCGCGTGTCGAGGACTTCTCGTCGAACATGCGCTGCTTGTTCTACAGAGGCGAGGACGGGTTGCCGCAGCGCTTGTCCTTCGGGGACCTCACCACCCAGACACTCGCGACGGCCGACCCACCGCTGCACACGGTGCACCGCACCACCGTGTTCCCCGAGCTCGTCGCCAAACGCATGGCGACACTCGAGCCCGACGTCACCTCGATCACCCACGAGTGCCTCGACCGGGCGTTCGAGGCTCCCACCATCGACTTCATGAGCGTGGTCGGCAACGTCGTGCCGATGGCCATCGTCAGCCGGCTCATCGGCTTCAAAGACAGCAACCAGGCCGACCTGTTGCAGGCCGCCTTCGATTCCACCGCCCTGCTGGGCTCGACGCTGTCGCTGACCCGTCTCACCGAACTCGTCGGCGCCGTCGGCGCTATCGAGGCCTGGATCACCGAACAGCTCGAGCGCGCCGCGACGGACCCCCGCGACGACATCCTCGGTGCCATCGCCCGCGGGGTCGAGGTTGGGGCGTTGAGCGTCCCGGAGGGCACGATCATCCTGCACACGCTGCTGAGCGCGGGCGGCGAGTCGACCTCCAGCCTCCTCGGCAACGCCGCACGGATGTTGGCCGAACGACCCGACTTGCAAGATCGGCTGCGTCAGGATCCGGACCTCGTTCCTGGGTTCATCGAGGAAGCGCTCCGTCTCGAGTCGCCGTTCCGTTTCATGATGCGCTCAGTGCCCACGCGCTGCGCACTGGGAGGTGTCGACATCCCGGCGGGAAGCAGCGTGTTGCTGCTGTGGGGCGCGGCGAACCGCGACCCGCACGAGTTCGAGCAGCCCGACGAGGTGATGCTCGAACGGCGAGCGTTGCGACGTCAGGTTGCGTTCGGCCGAGGCATCCACCATTGCGTCGGTGCGCCACTCGCGCGGCTCGAGGGCCAGGTCGTCGTCAAGGCGTTGCTGCACCGTACGCGCCAGATCACCCTCGACCCCGACCACGCTCCGAAGTGGGTCGACAGCCTCCTGGTGCGACGCCACGAGCACTTACCCGTCAGGCTCACGCCGGCCCGAGAGTAGGGTCTGGCCCCGTGGATCAATCCGCCACGCCTGTCGAGCGCCGAGCGGCCCGACAGGCCCTCCGCCGAGCATCCAATCGAACCGAGATCCTCGACGCCGCCGAAAAGGTGTTCGGCCAGGACGGCATCCACGACGGCGCGCTGCGCAAGATCGCCGCCGAATCAGGGTTCTCGACCGCCGCGATCTACTTGTTCTTCGAGAACAAACAGCACCTCCTCGCCGAGACACTCACCCGTCGGGGCGACGAGCTCACCGCCGTGCTGCGCCGCGCCGCTGACCGCGACCGACCCGCGCTCGAACGACTCCACGGCATGGTCGACGTCACCGGGGAGTTCTTCGCCGAGCGGCCGCATTTCCGCCAACTCCTACGCCACATCCGCGGCGGCACCGCAATCACCGGACCGGTCCTCGCCGAGTTCTCCACGGACGTCGACAGCAGGTTCCGCGATGCCATGGACCTCATCACCCACGTGGTTCGAGACGGGCAACGCGTCGGCGAGATCCGCGGCGGCGATGCCCGCGCCCTGGCCCACATGTTCTCGGTCCTCGTCAACGAATACGTGCTTCTTGCATCCATCGACGACCCAACCGCCGGCTCCCTGACGCCGACGGAGTTCCACAACCTCATCGACGGCGCACTACGAAACCCACCCGGCGCCCCCTGACGCTCGTCCGCGACCGACGCGAACTCGGTCAGGAACTCGTCGCGGATGCCCAGTTCGGCGGGCGACATGTCGAGCCAGACCGCGAGTGCTTCGCGTATACGGCTCTGGGCCTGTCGGATGCTGCGCCCGTAGGTCTGACAGCCAGTGAGGCCCTTGATGCGGACGTTCCAGGCGCTGTCGTCGGCGTCGTAGTCGTAGATCGCTGTGTACGTCTTGGATGAGGTCGTCGAAGCCATCCATTCCCGAGGCAGGGTTCGAGCGCTCGTCCGATCGACCGGAAGGTCCCGGTCGGGTTTCCTCCCACGCTCCTCCCAATGGTGACCGGAAATCAGGGGGAATCGTGGGTACCGAGGGGAAACGCACACCGGCCATGACCAGGATGTTTCCGCGGGTCAGGGCCGATTTTCGGTGGTGCCCTCGGCGGGATTCGAACCCACGCACACGGCTCCGGAGGCCGATGCTCTATCCCCTGAGCTACGAGGGCTTGAGGCGCAGATGCTAGCGGTTCCTCGCCGGGACCCCTCAGGATCGATCGCTTGGCGCCGATGGGTTAGCACGTTGGCTCGAGCAAGGGACCGGTCCATGGCGCGATCGTGGTGGAAGGAATCCGAATGGGACGACGAGGACCTGACCTCGCTCGACGATCCCATCGGTGCAATGCCCGTTGACAGGACGATCCCGGCGCCCCCCGATGTGTTCGCGGCGTTCACCCCGCCGGCACCGCGTACGCCTCCGGTTGCGTCGTCGGAGTCCCCAGCAGCGACGTCGATGCATCAGTCCCTGCCCCCTCCGCCGCCGCTGTCGCCGCCGATCACACCCAGCCCGGTACCCGACATCAACCGGATCGCCGTAGACATCGATCGGGAGGTGGCGATCCTCGAGCAGCAGCGTCTCCTCCTGGCCGATCAGCGCGCCCAACTCGGCCAGGAGGCCGAGAACCTCGAGGCTCAGCGACTGCGGCTCACTGCACTTCGCGACCGGATCAACGAGGAAGCCGAGAACCTCGAGACCCGCCGCGTGGCCCTCCTCGCTCACCGAGACACGATCGACCACGAAGCCGCGATCACTGAGGCCCGACGGGAGTCACAGACCCGCAGCACCGAGGAGCTCGACATCCAGAGCGCCGAGGTCGCCGCCCGGCGAGCTCAACTCGACACCGACCGCGCCACCCTCGAGGCCGACGTGGTTGAACTGGCCCGCGCTCGAGCCGCCACCGACGCCGAACGAGCCGAGCTCGACGCCATGAACGCCGAGCTTGACCCTCGCCGCGAAGCCCTGCTGGCCGAGCAACGCGACCTGGAGGACCTGCGCTGCGCCGCCGAGGTCGCCCGCGACGACCTCGCTCGGCAGCGCAACGCCGACGCGGCCGACATCGTCGCGTGCGAAGCCGAGCGGCAATCCGTTGCCGCCAGGCGCCGCCAACTCGACGAGGAACGCGCCGCGCTCGACGAGGATCAAGCCAACCTCGACCTGTTCGAGCAGCGTCTCGATGAGAGCCGGGGCCGCCTCACCGCCGAGTTCGGGCGGCTCAACAATCGCCGACGCGAAGCGCTCGAGCTGCGGTCGACACTCGACGAGTACACCGAGCAGATGTCGCGCCTCATGCGCATACTGCACGACCGGGGCGAACTCGCCGACGAGAACGGAACGGCGGAGGGCGAGGCCGATCCTCTCGTCGAGTGCGCCATGGAGACATCCGTCTCGGTCGACTGACCGCGGCCGGTGGCGGACCGTGGCCGAACCGCGCCGGTCCGTCGTGCAGTAGCGTCTGATCATGGCCCTGACGGATGCTCCACCGAAAGCCAGCGCCCGCTGGACCTTCCAGTGGAAAGAGCTCTACGACGAGGTCATCACGTCGGGGCTCTGCACTGGTTGTGCCGGCTGTGTGATCGCCTGCCCCCACGATGTCATCGGCTACACCCACGAGCCCGGGGCCTACAAGCCGTTCCACCTCGAAGACGAGCTCGGCGCGTCGAACTGCACCCACGGCGAGAAGGGTTGCACGTCGTGCACGCGGGCTTGCCCCCGGTTCCGTCACTGGGAGACCGAAGCCGACGAGCACCTCTTCGGCCGGACCCGACGACCCGACGAGATGGCCGGAATCTACTCAGACATCCTCTTGACCCGGGCCAGCGACGACTTCGTGCACCAGATCGGCCAGGACGGCGGCCTGGTGTCGGCCATGCTCATCTGGTGCCTCGAGAACGACATCATCGACGGTGCCCTCACCTCGTACCTCGACGGCGACGGCCAGTCGTGGAAAGCCGTGCCCGGCGTCGCCACCACCCGCGACGAGGTGCTGCGAGGAGCGGGCAGCCGCTACACCTACTCGTCGAACACCTTGGCCTTCGCCGAGGCGCGAGACCGGGGGCTCGAACGGCTGGCCCACGTCGGGATGAGTTGTCAGACCTCGATCGCCCCGGTGATGTGGCACCGCAAGATCGGCAAGGTGTCGAAGCCCTTCAAGCTGATCATCGGTCTGCTGTGCTCGAAGTCGTTCGACGACTCCATCTTCGAGGAGTTGTTCTGGGCCAAGTACAGCCTGCCCCGAGATGAGATCGCCAAGGTCAACATCAAGGGCGTGTTCCAGATCTGGATGCACAATGGTGACTACCACGAGATCAATCTCAAGGAGTGCCACGCCTGGACCCGCGAAGGGTGCAACCACTGCCCCGACTTCGCCGCCGAGCACGCCGACATCTCGACGGGCGGCATCGGCAAGTACAACGACTGGACGCTCACCATCGTGCGCACCGAGCTCGGCCGAGCCGTGATCGACGCCATGGTCGCCGACGGCGTGATCGTCACTCGACCCGGCGACGACGACCCGGGAGCGATCGCACTGATGCACAAGCTGGCGGCCAAGAGCCGCGAGCGTTGGCCCGCGTGGGCCAACGGCGAGCCGCTGGTCGGCCTCCCCGACCCGACGACCAAAAAGAAGTAAGAACCAGCGCCGCGAACCCCCCTTGTGAGGGCGGCCGGGGCTACTCGTCGCTGGACGACTCGGCGGGAACCGGTCCGACCTGCTCGGCCGTGGTGGTCGACTCGGAGTCGTCGGACTGGTCGTCGCTCACGTCGAACTCGACGTCGCCGGGCCGGGTTCCCTCGACGTCGGGAGCTTCGCCGGCGCCGCACGCATCGATGAGCGACCCGAAACCGACGGTCGTCTGGTTGGCGACCGTCAGGCCCTCGATCAGAGGGATCAGCACGGCATTGAGATCGGTCGCCTCGTCGAAGGCTTCGTCGCCGGCCTCGTCCTCGAGCCGGTTGTTGAGGCTCTTGAACGCGTCGTAGTCGACGTTCTCCAGGAAGAACGTATACGTGCAGCCGCAGAACGACTGGGCATCGACATCGAACTCACCGTCGGGCAGATCGGCGTTGGCCTCGACGCAAGACTCGGCGAAGTTCGCGGCCACGACCTCGTCGTAGTCGTCGGGCTCGCCGCTGCTCGCGCAGCCGGCCAGTGCCAGCGCCCCGATCAGCGCGACGACCATCACCCGAACTCGAATCATCAAACACTCCTCATAACGTGCGCTTGCTGGGTCGCGTGCCCCTCTCGGCGCACGCTCTGAGAAACCGGCTTCGAAGCGGCCCCTGTCACGATGCCCGGGGCCAGGCAGTGCCGGGACCACGACGCCACGAAAGGCTATCGGCCGGCTTCAGCCAGAGCGCGAGCCCGGCCGAACACGGCGTCGAGCATGGGCTCGGTCAGCCGCCCGGTGAACGTGTTCTGCTGGCTCACGTGGTACGAGCACAGCAAAGCCGGTCCTCCGGGCACCACCACCTCGACGCCGTGCCCGAATGCGGGCCGGGGGCGCACGCCGAACACGTTCGTCATCGTCTTGTACGCCAACTGGCCGAGGCACACGACGACCGCCACGTCGTCGAACAGGGCGAGCTCTCGGTCGAGGAAGGTCCGGCACGCCTGTTCCTCGACGGGCGTCGGCTTGTTCGCCGGCGGGGCACACCGGACCGGCGCGGTGACGTAGGCCCCGGACAGCGTCAACCCGTCGTCGATGTCGGTGCTCGACGGTTGGTTCGCGAAGCCCGCGCGATAGAGCGCGCGGTACAGCCACTCGCCGGAGCGGTCGCCGGTGAACATGCGGCCGGTGCGGTTGGCGCCGTGGGCGGCGGGTGCCAGACCGACCACCCAAGCTCGGGCTGCAGGGTCGCCGAAGCCGGGAACGCCGCGCCCCCAGTACTCCTGGTCCCGATACGCGGCCCGGCGGTCGACCGCGACCTGCTCTCGCCAGGCCACGAGTCGGGGGCACCGGCGACAGCTCGCCACGTCCACGGCGAGGGCCGCGAGCGAGTCCGGTGAACGGCGAGCCACGGCCGCACGATAGGTTGACCGTCGCCCCTCTGCCCCACCGGTGTCCATGGCTGCCCGTCGCCCGAAGAACCCGCCGCCGACCTCGACCCTCGTCTTGTTGGTCCGCCACGGCCAGACCCCCACGACCGGTGCCGTGCTGCCCGGCCGCGCCCGCGGCTTGCACCTGAGCGACACCGGGCGCGCCCAGGCCGAGGCGGCGGCGACTCGCATCGCTGCCATCGGGGCGGACAAGGTCGCGGCGGTCTACGCGTCGCCGCTCGAGCGGGCCCGCGAGACTGCGGCACCCATAGGCCTGACGCTCGGGCGGAAGGTCGCCATCCACCGAGGATTGCTCGAATGTGAGTTCGGCGAGTGGACCGGCCGTTCCCTCGCCGACCTGCGCAAGCTGCCCGAGTGGACGACCGTTCAACGCCACCCCAGCGCGTTTCGCTTCCCCGGTGGCGAGTCCTTCGCCGAGATGCAGGGCCGGATCTCTGAGACCGTGCGGGCGCTCGCCGCCCGCCACGTCGGGGCGACCATCGTTGCCGTGTCGCACGCCGACCCGATCAAAGCAGCCATCGCCGACGCCAGCGGTGCCCACCTCGACGCCTTCCAGCGCTTCGTGGTGTCCACGTGCTCAATCACCGCCATCGCCTATGACACCTCGGGAGGCGCCGTCGTGCTGGCGACGAACAGCACGGGATCGCTCCTCGACCTGGTGCCGTCGTGAGCTCGATCGAGTTCGACGACTGCGAATACGTGTGCACGGGGACCGTCGGTCCGACCGGCCAGCGGGTGTTCTACCTCCAGGTCGCCGATCGCCGGGGAACGCTCACCGTCAAGATGGAGAAGCAGCAGGTGGCGGCTCTCGCCGACTACCTCGCCACCGTGCTCGCCGACCTCCCGCCGCTCGAGGTGCTCGAGCTCGTGACCAGCCACACGCCAGCCGAGCCCGAAGCGTACGCGTGGGTGGTCGGGGCCGTCGGCGTGGCCTACGACAGCGAGGCCGACCGTTTGCTCCTCGTGCTCGAGGAGCTGGTCACCGACGAGTCGGCCGAGACCGCGACCGAGACCGTAACCGTGCGGATGCGACTCACCCGGGGTCAGGTCGCCGCGCTGGTCGGCCAGTCGCGCGACCTCGTCGCCGCCGGTCGGCCTCCGTGCCCGTTCTGTGGGCGTCCCCTCGACGGTGACGGCTCGTTCTGCCCCTGTTCGAACTGATGACCGACCAGGCCGAGATCCTCGACGCGCTGGCCACGGCCGAGATCGACGTCATCGGCCGCATGCCGTGGAGCAGCAACGGCACCTACCTCGTCCAGCTCGGCGAGCGCCCGACAGACGTTCCCGACGGCGACGACGCCGGGCTCGGTTCGGGACCGCGTGCGATCTACAAACCGGCGCGGGGCGAGCGACCGCTGTGGGATTTCCCGAACGGCCTGTTCCGGCGCGAGGTGTCGGCGTACGTCCTGTCCTCCCATCTCGGGTGGGACCTCGTGCCCCCCACCATCGAGCGCGACGGCCCACTCGGCACGGGGTCGCTCCAATGGTTCGTCGATGCCGAGTTCGAGCAGCACTACCTCAGCCTGCGCGAACGGCCGGAGCTCGCGCCCGCGTTCCAGCGCCTGTGCGCCTTCGACATCGTCACCAACAACACCGACCGCAAGTCGGGCCATTGCCTACTCCAGGGCGAACGGGTGTGGGCCATCGACAACGGCCTCAGCTTCCACGCCGAGTTCAAGCTTCGCACTGTGATCTGGGACTTCGCCGGCGATCCGATCCCGTCCGACATCCTCGCTGACCTGGACCGGCTGCTCGATGGCGAGCTGCCCGACTATGTCGCCGAATCGCTCACCGTCGAGGAGTGCCAGGCGCTGCGCCGACGAGCCCGGGCGCTCCGGACCGCCGGGTGCTTTCCGATCGACGAGAGCGGACGCCGGTGGCCGTGGCCAATGGTGTAGTGGAGTGAGCGGGCCCAGGGATCGAACCGACGAGCTGGTGGGGCTCGGCGACACCGACGAGCTGTTGCGCCAGGTCGAGCGGCTGGTCGCCGACCGCGACTGGGACGGGTTGGTCGACCTGCGCGATCGCTGCGAGCGGGCCGTCGAGCGCGGCTTCCAGTTGTGGGGCGTCGCGGCCCACGCCGACTACCGGCTGGTGCTCAACGGCCCGGCCGACTTCGCCGCCGCGGTGGTCGCGGCGGGCCGGGGCCGGTTCGCCCTGGGTCCCCTCGCCGAGGTCGCGGCATCGGTTCACCAGTGGCGCGACATCGGGCCGCACCTGCCGCCCGGTCCCGAGGCGTCCGTCGTCGCCCACGAGCTCGCCGCCCGCGGCGTCGACCTGAGCGCAGCCGAACCAACCGCCGACCCGTCGGCCCTCGAGATCCCCCTCCGCCTCGCCCGCTGTGAGCCGACGTACCCGGTGGCGGCGTACGCCCCGACCGAGCGCACCGTCGATGATCCACCGTGGCCGACGCTGGCCCCGTTTGCTCTCCCCGACACGGCGCCGCCGTCGGTCGATGACCCCGCCGCCATCGACGCTCTTGTCGGCGTGACCAGGGTGTGGCAGACGCAGTCCAACGGGCGCGCCAGCGCCGGGGCTGTCGAGGGCGGAGCGGCTGGCGCCATCCGGTCCCTGGGCGCGCCCCGGGCCCGGGCCGCCCCAATCACCACCGCCGACGCCATGGCCCACCTGGCGTGGGCCGGCGCCAGTGGCGGGGCCCACGGACGCCGCCGCGGGCTGGCCGCGGGGCGCTTCGAGGCCTGGTGGGTGATGGCCGCGCTCGCCGGCGCCCTCGACGACTGGCCCATCGGCATCGAGGATCTCGACGCGATCGCCGTCGACCTCGACTGGTATCTGTGGGACGCCGACGAGCCAGCGACAGGGTGGAGCCTGCGGCTGGCCGTCGAAGATCGCGACGCCGGGTTGGCCTGGGCGGTAGCGGCCATCGACGCGGCATGATCTCACCATGACTTCGCTGCCGGATTCCGACGAGCTGGTGGCCCGGGTCGCGTCGCTCGGTCCCACGTTTGCCGAGCGCGCCGTTCGTTACGACCGCGACGCGAGCTTTCCCACCGAGAACTTCGCCGATCTGCGCGCCATCGGCTTCCTCGGCCTGTGCATCCCCCAGGAGTGCGGCGGACTAGGTGCCGGCTTCGCCACCTACGCCAGAGTGTCCGAGGAGATCGGTCGCCACTGCGGCTCGACCGGGCTCACGTTCAACATGCACACGGCAACCATGCTCATCACGGGTTGGATCGCCGACCAGCTCGACATGAGCCCCGACGAGCGGGCTACGCACGACCGGCGCCGCGGGGCCCTGTACCGCGGCGTGCTCGAACACGGGCACATCCACTCCCAACCGTTCTCCGAGGGCAACCTTCCCGGCGCCACCCAGGGGTACTCGACCAAAGCCGTGAAAGTCGACGGCGGGTGGCGGCTCAGCGGCAAGAAGATCTTTGCATCGCTGTCCGACGCCGCCGACCGCCACAACGTGGTCGCGGGCGTCGATGGCGACCCGCACGTGCGGCTGTTCTCGGTGCCCGCCGAAGCTTCGGGCGTCCGGATCGTCGGCGAGTGGGACCCGCTCGGCATGCGGGGCACAATCTCGAAGGATCTGTTGCTCGACGACGTGTTCGTCACCGACGACGCCGAGATCCTGCCGCCCGGTGCGTTCGACCAGGCCGCCCGCCGGTTCCCGTACTTCTACATGACGTTGTCGTTCACGTTCCTCGGCCTGATGCGCGGCGCGCTCGACTTCACGCGCTCGTACCTGACCGGCGCGACCGGCCCGCTCGACCGCCGGGACAACGCCCAGAAACAGGCCGGGTGGGCCGAGATGCGCATGCTGCACGAACGCGCCCAGGCGCTGCACCACCGGGTGGTCGCCGAAGCCCGGTTCGATCCATCCGATGAACAGGTCGCTCGGGCCTGGGCCGCGGTGGTCACGTGCATGGAGTCGGCGCCCGAGCTGTGCTCGCTGGCCTTGCGGGTGTGCGGCGGCCGGTCGCTGCTGAAACCACAGGCCCTCGAGCGGCTGTATCGCGACGCCCGCTGCGGCGCCACGATGCTCCCGTGGAGCGTCGAGGTGTGCCTCGACCGCCTCGGCCGCGCCGGCCTCTACGACACGACCGAGGCCCCGGCGTGAGCGTCGAGCGGTTGTTCGCCGAGCAGTTCGAGCGCTGCGGGGTGCTGGCGAACGAGCCGGCGGTGGTGCTGTCCGAATCGGCCAGCCGGCCCGAGCTGGTCGACGCAGCCCGCCGGGCGTTGACCGCTCTCGGCGCCATGGTCGCCGAGGTCGTCATGCCGACACCGGCGCAGACGGGACCTGTGCCCGTCCGGTCGACCGGCGCCAGCACTGCGCTCGCCGGGCACCCGGCGGCGATCGCGGCCCTGTCACACGCCTGGTTCGTCGTCGACTGCACAGTCGAAGGCCTGCTCCACGCACCCGAGCTCGGCACCATCCTCCAGGCCGGGGCCCGGGTGCTCATGATCTCGAACGAACACCCCGAGGTCTTCGAACGGCTCGGCCACGACCCCGAGCTCGGGGTACTGGTGGCGCAGCACCTCGACCGGCTGATGGCGGCGACCACCATGACCGTGTCGTCGGCCGCGGGCACCGAGCTCACCGTCGATCTCGCCGGGTCGTTCCGAGCCGGCAGCGACGGGTTGGTGCGTGGACCGGGCCAGATCGCTCACTGGCCCGGTGGTCTCGTCCTCGCCTTCCCCTCAGCCGGGACGGTGAACGGCCGGGTCGTGCTGGCGCCCGGCGACGTGAACCTGACGTTCAAGGAGTACGTGCGGTCGCCGGTCGAGCTGACCGTCATCGACGACCGGGTCGTCGAGATCGCCGGTGATGGCCTCGACGCCGAGCTGTTCCGGTCGTACCTGGCGGCGTGGAACGAGTCCGACGCCTACGCGGTGAGCCACGTGGGCTGGGGGCTCAACGCCCGGTGCCGGTGGGACGTGCTACCGCTCTACGACAAGTCCCAGATCAACGGAACCGAGCTACGGGCCTTCGCCGGCAACTTCCTCTTCTCGACCGGGGCCAACGAGACCGCCGGCCGCTTCTGTCGCGGCCACTTCGACCTGCCGATGCGCAACTGCACCATCGCCCTCGACGGCACTCCCATCGTCGACACCGGCAGCCTTGTCATTCTGTGAACGGTTACATCCCCTGGGACGTAACCGTTCACAGAACAACGACGGGGAGATGCTTGATGCCGGAGATGAAGTTCGAGCGGAGGCGTTCGATTCGGCCGTCGATCGCGATCGAGCCCAGTCGGGGCAACAGCTCCTCGAACGTGACCCGGATCTCGAGCCGAGCGAGCCACGCTCCGAGGCACAGGTGCGGGCCGTTGCGTCCGAACGCCACATGGTCGTTCGGCGTTCGCGTGAGATCGAAGAGGAACGGCTCGGGGAACTGGCGCTCGTCGTAGTCGGCGGACAGGTACCACATCACGACCTTGTCGCCGGCCTTGATCTGCTTGCCCCCGAGCTCGGTGTCGCGGGTCGCCGTGCGGCGAAAGTGCATCGTCACCGAGCCGGCCCGCAGGACCTCCTCGGTGGCCGTCGCCGAGATCGAGGGGTCAGAGCGCCACCGGTCGAGCTGGTCGGGGTTGTGGATCAGATGCCACAGCCCACTCGTGATCGTGTAGCGCGTGGTGTCGTTGCCCGCCGCCACCATCAGTGTGAAGAAGTTCTTGAACTCCAGCTCGGTGAGGGGCTCGCCGTCGATCGTGGGGGCGAGGAGCTGAGTGAGGATGTCGTCGCGGGGGTGGGCCCGGCGATCCCGGGCGATGGCGTCGGCGTACCGGAACAGCTCGATCGCGGCCGGTGACCGGAACGGCATGAGCCGGAACTCGTCGGTGTCGGTGAGGTCGACGGGGTGGTCGGTGAACTCGGGATCGGCGTTGGCGAGGAGTGCGTCGCCGAGACCGACGAGCCGGTCTCCGTCGGCGTCGGGTACCCCGAGTAGCCGGCCGAGCATGCGCATGGGCAGTTGCCGGGCGACGTCGTGCACGAAGTCGAAGCGCCCCTTGGACAGCGCCTCCTCGATCACGAGCACGGCGAGTTGCCGGATGGCGCTCTCGTAGGCGTCGACGGCTCTGCGGGTGAAGCCGCGGTTCACGAGTCTCCGGAGACGCGTGTGATCGGGAGGGTCGAGCTCCATCATCGTGCGTCGGGCGGCGGTCTCGTCGTCGCTCATCTCCTCGAGCCGAATGCCTCTCGACGAGGTGAACGTCTCGACGTCGTGGCTCACCTTCAAAACGTCGGCGTAGCGCGTGACCGCCCAGAACCCGCGGCCGCCGTCGTGTTCAGGGATCCACGCCACCGGATCGGTGTCGCGTAGCCGCCGAAGCGTGGCGTGCGGGATACCGGCCGCGAAGGTGTCGTGGCTGGCCAGGTCGGCGTCGGCCGCACCCGGATCGAGGTAGTCGGGAACGGCGGTCATGTCCTCTCCAGCGTGGTGCCGGCCCGCCACGACGTGCCGACCGCCCGCCAGTAGCCGGCGATCATCTCGCGGGGTTCGAGGCGGGTCAGCTCCTCGACCGGCGACGCGAGCACGCGGAGGTCGGCCTCGCCGGTGAACGCCGGGCCGACGTCGGCGTCGTAGCCGCGCATCGTCACGACCTCGTGGAGGGAGTCGGTGCCGTCGGACTCGATCGCCGGCATCACCCGGTGGTGCAACATCGGCAACGCGTTCACGAACCCGGTGTGCTCGGAGGGACCGGTGATCGTGAACTGGGCCTCGATCAGCCGGTAGCCGTACGCCGAGCAGGTTGCGCCGAAGCGACCGCCCGGTTCGAGCCGTGGCCCTGCCTTGCCGACGGTGACCGGTCGGGTGACCCAGATGTCGCCGAGCTTCTTCGGGTAGCCCTGGTGATGGCCCCGGACCATGGCGAAGTCCTTGTCGACCCAGATGTAGACACAGCGCGAGTAGTGCTCGCCGCGGTACCGGCACCGCACCACCACGAAGCACTCCTTGTACTGGGATCGCACCGGGTCGAGCAGCTCTGAGAGGTCGTCGCGACACGACTGCCAGTCGGCCCAGATGACCGCGACCGCGCCCGGATCGTCGTCGGCCAGCTCGAGCGGTTCGGGGAGCAGCTCGGCGACGCGGTCGGGGTCCGTGCGGTACTCGATCGTGAGCACCTCGCCCGAGTAGTGCCACGGCGGCGCCGGGACGATCGACGAAATACCCGTCGCGGACCGGGGGAACATGAACCCCTTCGTCGTGTGGTCGGTACCGGGATCGGCCATGCCTGCCACGATAATGTTTGGATCCAAACGAATCCAGGGAGAGGCCCGATGGCCGAGCACCGACGCATCCTCCTCGACGGCTCCATCACCCCGGTCACCGTGGCTGGGACGGGAGACGACGCGGTCCTCACGGCGGGCGACGGTCGCCGGGTCCGAGCGGCCGACGCGGTTCACCTGCCCCCGGCGGAGCCGACGAAGATCCTGTGCGTCCACCTCAACTACGTGAGCCGGGTCACCGAGTTCATGGGGAAGCTGCCGCCGGCGCCGACCTACTTCCAAAAACCGACCTCGGCGCTCAACGCCCACCGCGGTCACGTCGTGCGCCCCGACGGGTGCCGGTGGCTCAACTACGAGGGTGAGATCGTCATCGTGATCGGTCGGCCGTGCCGCAACGTGTCACCGGCCGAGGCGGGCGATCACATCGCGGGTTACACCATCGGCAACGACTACGGGCTGCACGACTTTCGTGACACCGACGCCGGCTCGATGCTCCGGGTGAAAGGGAGCGACACGTTGTGCCCGGTCGGACCGGGCCTGGTGACCGGCTGGGACTTCCGGCACAAGCAGATCCGGACGATCGTCAACGGCGAGGTGCGCCAGGACGGCAACACCGACGAGATGACCTGGGACATGCACTACCTTGTCGCCGACCTGGCGCGCACGATCACGCTGTTGCCGGGTGACATGATCTTCTCGGGAACGCCGGCTTTCAGCAGGCCGGTTCAGCCCGGCGACGTGGTGACCGTCGAGGTCGAGGGTCTCGGCGCGTTGACCAACTCGATCATCGCCGGGCCCACTCCGATCCGCACCGATTGCGGAGCCCAACCGACGGAATCCGAGGAGGTGCTGTCGACGGCCCTCGGTGGCGACTGGGAGTTTCGCGGCATCCGCCCCCCACGGCGCGACTGACCCCCAGCCGAGCCTTGGCGAGGCGACCCAGCAAGCGACGGGCATACCCGCGGGACCCTCAGACCGCGGAGCCGAGGTACGCGGCCTGGACGCGCGGATCGGCCTGGATCTCGGCGGGTGTGCCCGAGGCGATCACCGCACCCTGGTCGAGGCAGTAGATCCGGTCACAGATGCCGGTGATGAAACCGAGATCGTGGTCGATGACGAGCACGCCCGCACCGACGAGGTCGGCCATGCCACGGACCTGGGCGATCATGGCCTGGGACTCGGTATCGCTCATGCCACTCGTCGGTTCGTCGAGCAACAAGAAGTCAGGGGCGAGCGCCGCGGCCCGGGCGAGCTCGAGGCGTCGCGCCGTTCCGTAGTCGAGCTCGCGGGCCCGCCGATCGCGGTGGTCCCACAGCCCGGCTTGGAGCAACAGCTGATCGGTCGTCGGCCGCGACCGACCCGGCCGGTGGCGCGCGGCCACCAGGCCCACGATCTCGACGTTCTCGCGAACCGTCAGCGCCGGGAACAACCGCAGGTTCTGGAACGTGCGAGCCAGACCCGACCGGGCGATCTCGTGCGCCGGCCGGCCCGCCAGCGGCTGGTCACCGACCGAGTACGAACCGGCGGTGGGTTCGACGATTCCGGTCAGCACGTTCAACAACGTGGTCTTGCCCGCGCCGTTCGGACCGATGAGCCCGACGACCTCGTCGGTGCCGACGTCGAGACTGGCATCGTTCAGCGCCTGGAAGCCACCGAACCGTACCGCCACCGACCGAGCCTCGAGCCGGGCGCCAATGGCGGGGCGCGCGGCTGACTGTCCGCCGCTAGGGGCCTCGACCGACCCACCGAAGCGCCTGCGCAACCAGTCGCCCACTTCGCCGTCCTCGACCAAACCGCGGGGACGGAAGATCATGAACAGCAACATCGCGCCACCGAGGAAGATGTCGCTCAACCCCTCCCGGAATATCCAGTCGAGGGCGGAGACGTCGACATCGGGACCCGCTAGGTATCGCGTGGTCTCATTGCCGATCGTGATGACGGCGACGCCGAGCACGGCACCGGCCACGCTGTTGCGGCCTCCGACGATCAACATGACGAGCGTGAGAAGCGTGTAATCGAAGAAGAACGTGTTGGGCGTGACGGTGCCGAGCTGCCAGGTGCGAAGCGACGCCGCCACCGCGACGACCGCTACCGAGAGCAGTAGGGCGAGCAGCTGCGGGGACACCGGGTTGATCCCGAGTGCCCGGGCGGCCAGGTCGTCCTCGCGCGCGGCGCGGGCGAGGCGCCCCACACTCGACCGTTTGAACAGCGTCGCGACGAGCAGCGTCACGCCGAGCGCGAGGTAGATCCAGCCCCTACCCCCCAACGTTTCGCCCACCTTGAACGCGATGCCGTTGCGTCCACCGGTCAGCTCGGCCCAGCTGTTCGTGACCTCGTGGACCCCCTCGAGCAGCGCAAGGGTGATGACCGTGGCCGCCACCGCACCGGACTTGGCGCCCGACCGGGCCAGGCCGAGGCCGACGACCACCGCGACCACGAGCGTGATGGCGACCGCGATGGCGAGCGACCACGCCGGGTGCGCGTTGACGCCGGTCAAGCCGAACGGGGCGTCCGGGATCACCCGTTCCTTCTGACCGGCGTCGACCGCGAACAGCGCGAACGTGAACCCGGCCAGCGCGCCGAACCCCATGTGACCGAACGACAGCACGCCCGTGTTGCCGATGTAGATCTGCAGCCCGACGACCATGATGGCGTTGATCAGCATCTGGGTGACGAGCACGTCGCGGGTCAACGGGCCCGCACTGGCGTAGAGCAGTCCACCGCCGACGAGCACGACGAACAGCACCATGGCGCCGCCGATGTCGGACAACGGACCGCGGCGTTCCATCACACCCGTTCCGCGGCCCGAACCGTGAACAGCCCCTGGGGTCGGAAGATGAACAACACGGCGATCAGCAGGAACACCACGCCGTCGGTGATGCCCACCAGGTCCTCGGGCAACCACGAGTGCAGGAACACCTCGCCGAGGCCGAGCGCGAAACCCCCGACGACGGCGCCCGGCATGCTGCCGAGCCCGCCGATGATCGCCGCCAGCACCCCTTTGAGCATGGGCGACAACCCGGTGTTCGGGCGCGCCGACCCGTTCCGCATCAGCAACGACACCGCGGCGATCCCCGCAAGGAAGCCGGCGAGGATGAACGCCCAGCGAATGACCCGGTCCGAGCGGATTCCCATGAGGCGGGCGGCGTCGAAGTCCTCGGCCGCGGCCCGCAATGACACGCCGAACATCGTGCGTTGCAGCAGCACCATGGTGGCCACGAGCGTGACCACGGTGACCGCGATCGTCAGCACCTCGAACACTTCGATCCGCACGCCGCCGAGCGTCCACACGTCGGCCACCCACCCCGGCCGGGAGAAGTTGCGCACGCTCGCCGACACGTACATGACGAAGATCGCCTGGACGACGAAGTGCACACCGAACGACGTGAGCAACAACGTGAACTCCGAACCACCTCGCACCCAGCGGAAGGCCACGAACTCGATGGCCACCGACGTGCCAACCGCGGCCACGACGACGAGCCCGGCCGCCCACCACCAGTTCAGCTCCCACCGGCCGAGTGACCAGTACGCGACGTAGGCGCCGACGGTGATCAGCTCACCGTGGGCGAAGTTGACGAGGTGCATGACCCCGAAGATCACCGCGATGCCGAGGGCCAGCAGCGCATAGACCGAGCCCCGGCCGAGTCCATCGACGACGTCTTGGATCAGGTCGGTCACGAGCCGGATCCCTTGCCCGACACGAAGGCATCGAAGAGGTCGTCACGCTCGCGGAGCTCCGCGGCGCTCCCCGAGAGCACGACCTCACCCGAGCGCATCACATAGCACCGGTCGGCGACATCGAGCATCCGCCGGGCGTTCTGTTCGACGACGAGCAGGGTGCGCCCCTCGCTCCGGAGCCCATCGATCAACTCGAACACCAGCTCCACGAGCGTCGGCGCGAGCCCGAGCGACGGCTCGTCCATCAGCAACACCCGCGGCGAGCTCATCAGGGCCCGGGCGATGGCGAGCTGTTGAGCCTCGCCCCCCGACAAGTACCCGGCCGACGTGTTGACCTTGGCCGCGAGCACCGGGAACAGCGCCATCATCTCCTCGACGAGCCGTGATCGCTCGGCCGCCGACGCCGTCACGCCTCCGACCCGCAGGTTCTCGAGGACCGTGAGGTTGGCGAATAGCCGCCGGTGTTCGGGCACCAGCGCCAACCCGGCGCGGAGCATGGCATCGGGCGATGCACCGGTGAGATCGCGACCGTCGACCTCGACCGAACCGGACGCCGGCGTGAGAAGCCCGGCGATCGTGCCGAGCAGGGTGGTCTTGCCGGCGCCATTGGGCCCGATGACACCGACCACCTCGCCCGGCTCGACGGTCAGCGACGCGCCTCGAAGCGCCGCGATGGCGCCGTAGCGGGTCGTGAGGTCGCGGACGTCGAGCGCGGGCACGGTGACCCGGATCGACTCGGCTCAGATCTCACCGGCGAGGATGGGGCCCTCGGCGGTCATTTGGAGCACGTACACCGGGCGGTCGGGAACACCCGCGGTGCCGGCATAGGTCGTGCTCGCGGTGATGGTCTCGAGACCTGACAGGGTGGCGATGGCCTCGGCGATAGCAATCGGGTCGGTCGACCCGGCTTGGAGGAAGCCCTCGATAGCGACGATCACGGCATCCCCGGCCAGGCCGACGAAGCCCGGAGCCTCGCTCGGACCACCGTTGGCGGCCTCGAACGAGGCCAGTAGCGACTCGAACCGGCTGCCGGGCGAGGCGAACCCGTGGGTGGTGTAGAGGATGTCGTCGGCCGTGCCGTCGGTGATGGTCGTGATGCCCGAGACATCGAACGCATCGGCGCCGATGTACGCGATCTCCACACCGACAGCCTCGAGGTTGCCGCGAAGCGCCGTCACCTGGGGCGCGATCATCGCCGTGTACAGGATCTCGCTGCCGTCGGCTACGTCGGCGACCTCGTTGGCCTGAACGGAGAAGTCGAAGTCCTCGAACGGCACGTAGTTCTGGTCGAGCACGACTTCGCCGCCGAGCTCGGTGAACCGCTCGGCGAACTTCTCGGGGTTGTACCCGAAGTACGGGCCCTCGGAGGAGAAGGTGATGGCGCGGGTGTACCCGTTGTCGATCGCCCACTGCGCCGCGGCGTATGCCTGGGCGGTGTCGTCGAAGGTGGTGAGGAACGAGTAGATCGACGGATCGGCGAGCACCGGCTCGGTCGACGCGACGAACAACGTGGCGCGACTCGCTCCGATGGCCTGAAGCACCGCCTGGCCCGTGTCGGCGAAGGGCGGGCCGAGGATGACTTGCGCGCCGGCCTCGACCAGGTCGGTGGCGGCACGCTGGGCGACCTCGGGGTCGCCCTGAACGTCCTCGACGATCAGCTCCAACGGCGTGCCGTTGATGCCACCGGAGCAGTTGACGAGGTTGACGATGTGGACGAGCGCCGCCCCGATCGGGATGTCCGCGAACCCACCGGCCTCGGACTTGTCGGCGGCGAAGCCGAGCACCAGCGGCTCGCCCTCGGGAACCGTGCCGCAGGCCGCGTCGGCGGCCAGCATGGCGTCGACGTCGTAGCTCCCCGTGGCAGCGGCGCCATCGTCGCCCCCGGTCGTATCGTCGCCGGCGGCCCCGTCATCTTCTGCGGGAGCGTTGGCGTCGTCATCGTCGTCGCCGCACGACGCGGCCACGAGTGACAGAGCCGCCAGGAGCGCGACGATGATCGTGAGTTTGCGGGCTGGTCGGTACATGGACCCCTCCAGTCGAACAGTGGGCCGTCAACCTAGGCCGAAAGTCGTTTGGGAGCAAACGATCGACGAGACATCACAGGCCAGGGTCGTCACCCGCTCTTGTCGCCGTCGGCGACGGGCCGCTCGGGCCTGGGTCGTAGCGAGACACGATGTCGATCATCCGGTAGCAGATCTCGCGCACCTCGCCGGGATCGTCGGTGTACTGCGACGGCTTCATGCACAACGTCGTGTAGCCGCGGGCGATCTGGGCCTCGATGTCGGCGAAGGCCTCGTCGACGTCGGCGACCGAGTCCGGGCCGTCGAACACGGCGCGCGTGCCGCCGACCAGCTCGATCTCACCGAGGGCCCGGCCCGCCGTCACCAGGCCGGCGGCCAGCATGGCCAGGTCCTCGTCGGTCGGCGCCCCGAAAGGGTGGAAGCCATGCCCGTAGCGAACGAGGCGCCGCACCATCGCGGGATGCATGCGCTCGCCGCCGAACCACATGCGCGGCCCCTCGGGCCGCCACGCCTTGGGTTCGCAGTACACGTCGGCGAAGTCGAAGAACTCCCCGTGGAACTCGGCCGGCGAACCGGCCCACAACGACGACATGGCGGCCAGGTGCTCGTCGAGGATCGCACCGCGACGTTCGAACGCGATGCCGTGGGCCTCGTACTCGGCCCGTTGCCACGACACCGTCGGCTGGACCACCAGACGACCCGTGGCGAGCAGGTCGATCGTCGCCAGATCCTTGGCCAGCAGAATCGGGTGCCGCAGCGGGGCGATGATCGCGCCGGCGACGATTCGGACGCGGCTGGTAGCGGCGGACACGGCGGCCAGCGTCGCCACCGAGCTCGGCCACGGGGTGCACGGATCCTGGTTGCCGACGGCCGCGTACATGCGAGGGTTGGCCATCAGCCCGTTCACCGCGGCGTCGCCGCCGAGCATGGTCTGCTCGCTCACCATCACCGCGTCGAACCCGGTCTCCTCGGCGATGCGCGCCAGACCGACCAGCCCGCGCATGTCCCGGGCGTCGAGCATCGTGTGGTTCTCGGTCAGGATCATCAGCATTCGGGGCGGCGCCACCGAGCAAGCCTGACACGTCCACCGCCGAGGTCGTAACCTGCTCCACCGTGGAAGGAACCCGACCCACGAAGAGCGCGCTGGTGATCGTCCACGAGTTCGACGGTGGCGGCGGCCTGGTGAGCCAGCGCATCGAGGAGCACGGTTTCCAGGTCCACACGCACCTGGTTTGCCCCGACTACGACGCCGCGAACGACGCCACCACGTTCCCCGATGCGAGCAGCTACGACGTGCTCGTGATCATGGGTTCGATCCGGTCGCTCACCCGCAAAGACGAGATCGACACCTGGATCCACGACGAGCTGACCCTGGCCCGCGCCGCCCACGAGCGCGGCCAGCCGATTCTCGGCGTGTGCTTCGGCGGCCAGCTCCTGGCCGATGCCCTGGGAGGCTCCGTCGAGGTGGCGCCAGAGCGCGAGATCGGCTGGTACCGCCTCGATGGCGACGCCAACCCCATCGGGCCCGGACCCTGGATGCAGTGGCACCATGACCGCTTCACGCCGCCGCCCGCAGCCGAGGTCCTCGCCACCACCGACCGGGCCGTGCAGATGTTCCGCATCGGGACGACCGTCGGCACGCAGTTCCACCCCGAGGTCGACCCGGTCCATGTCAAGGGCTGGACCGAGAACGCGTCTGACGAGTACTGCGCCGACTACGGAATCGACCGGGCCGCGCTCGTGTCCGAGACGGCAACCCGCGCCGACGCCAACCGCGAGCAGTGCTACGCACTCGTCGACTGGTGGCTCGGGCTCGGGGCCAGCGACCCGAGATAGTCGACCATCCGTCCGCACAACGCCGGCACCTCGGCGATGTCGTCGGTGTGCTGGGACGGCTTCATGCAGAACGTCGTGAACCCGGCGACGACCTGCTCGGGAAACGAAGCCATGGCCTCGTCGAGGTCGGCCACATCGTCGGCGCCCCGAAACACCGCTCGCGTGCCGCCGATCATCTCCAGCTCCGCCGGGTCGCGCCCGGCGGCGCGCATCGCATCGGCTAATCGAGACAGGTCCCCGGCCGTCGGCGCGCCGAAGGGATGGAACCCGCGGCCGTAGCGGACCAGCCGGCGAACCAGCGGACCGTGTGCGCTCTGACCGCCGAACCACATCGTCACGCCGTCGGGTCCGAACGGCTTGGGCTCGGACCACACCTCGGCGAAGTCGAACCAGCGCCCGCGGTGCGTCGCCGGCGACGGGCCCCAGAGCGCGGCGAGGGCATCGAGCTGTTCGTCGAGGACGGCACCGCGGTGCTCGAACGGAACGCCCAGAGCGTCGTACTCGTCGCGGTGCCACGACACCGTGGGCTGCACGACGAGGCGGCCTGCCGACAGCAGGTCGAGCGTCGCCAACTCCTTGGCCAGGATCACCGGATGGCGGAGCGGCGCGATGATCGCGCCGAGCACGATGCGGACCCGGCTCGTCGCGGTCGCGATCGCGCCGGCAAGCACGATCGTCGATGGCCAGGCCATGGCGGGGTTCTGGTTCCCGGGCGCCGCGTAGGCGCGTGGGTTGGCCGGCTCGCCGAGCGCATCGGCCGTGGGTCCGAGGGCGATGTGCTCGCTCAACATCACCGCGTCGAAGCCGGCGTCCTCGGCCACGACCGCCAGCTCGACCAGGCCCTTCAGGTCGCGCGGATCGACGAGGGTGTGGTTCTCGGTGAGGATCATGAGCGCTCGCGGACGCGACGACATTGCGGGCGCGGCCATGGCTCAGCGGTTCTGCGCGTCGAAGGGCCCCATCGCCACGGCGCCACCGTCGAGCCGGAACGACACGCCGGTCGCGAAGCCGCCGAGCGGCGATACGAGGTAGTGCACCAGCCCCGCGATCTCCTCGGGCGTCCCGGCCCGGCGCACGATGTTCACGCCGAACCCGGCCGCCTCGAGCTCGGTGACGACCTCGGCGGCCATCGGCGTGTCGACGATGCCGGGATCGACCTGGGTCACCCGGATGCCGTCGTCGGCCCACTCCTTGGCGAGAGCGACGGTCGCCGCCGCGAGACCGGCCTTGCTGGCGCCGTAGACGACACCGCCGGCCGACGGGCGAACGGCGTCAACCGAGCCGATCATCACCACGACGCCGGCGGTCGATGCCGCGAGGTGCGGGCGGGCACGCTGGCAGAGCCGCAACGGCGCCCACAGGTTCAGGCCTACGAGTTGGTCGAAGTAGGCGCGGTCGATATCGGCCAGGTCCCGCCAATCCCCCCGGCCGGCGTTGTTGACCAAGATGTCGAGACCCCCGAGCACGGCCACGGCCCGCTCGATGACGGTGTCAACCTGGTCGGCGTCGGCCAAGTCGGCCACCAGCGGTCGGATGTCGCCCTCACCCTCGGGGCGCCGACCCGATCGCGATACCGCGACGACCGACGCCCCGGCGCCGGCCAGGCGGGCCGCGATAGCCGCCCCGATCCCCGCCGATGCCCCGGTGACGACCGCCCGCCGTGCTGTCAGGGAGAACCCCGGGTCGGTCGCCATCAGTGATACGGCAGGTACTCGTGGAGCTCCCACGAGGTCACCGGCCCGTCGGGGTCGAAGGCGCCCTCGGCCGCGACGAAGCGCTCCCACTCCGCCTCCTTGTTGGCGACGAAGTTGGCGACCAGGTCGTCGCCGACCGCAGCGGTGAAGGCTGCGTCGGCGGCCAGATCGACGAGCGCCGCGGCCAGATCGTCGGCCACGCAGATGTCGGTGTTGATGGTCTCGAAGCCGTCGCTGGTGAGGGGGTCGGGGCAGGTGAGGTTGTCGGCCACGCCGAGCCGCGCCGCTTGGAGGACGGCGGCCACGGCCAGGTGCACGCTGCACGCACCGTCGGGCACGCGGTTCTCGATCCGGGTGCCCGCGCCGCGGGTCAGCGGCACCCGGTTGGCGGCGAAGCGGTGCTCGTGGCCCCAGTTCGCCCAGTACCCGCACAGGGCACCGGGACGGAGCCGGCGGTGGGCGTTGACGGTCGGTGCGCACAGCGCGGCCAGAGCCCGGTGGTGTTCGACCAGCCCTGCGAGACATTGCCCAGCCAACGCCGACATCCCGTCGACACCGTCGGGGTCGAGGAGCGCGTTGTCGCCCTTGGTATCGACGAGCGAGAAGTTGACGTGCAACCCGCTGCCGCTCACGCCCTCGAACGGTTTGCCGAGAAACGTGAGGTCGAGTCCGAACGACAACGCGACCTCGCGGGCCATGAGCCGGAACAGGAAGATCTCGTCCGCGGCGCGCAAGGCGTCGTCGTACTCGAGGGTCAGCTCGAACTGCCCCTCGTCGAACTCGGCGTTGATCGACTCGATCCGGAACTGGCTGCGCTCCGCGGTCCACATGATCTCGTCGATGACGCCCGCCGGGTCCGAACCCGGGCCGGTTCCGTAGACCATCGCTCGGGGCGTGCTCATCCGCTTCCAGCCACCCGCGTCGTCGGGCTCGAGGAGATAGGCCTCGAGCTCGATGCCCACCTTTACCGTGTAGCCGAGCTCGATCCACGCCGCGAGGGCCTGCTGTAGTGCGTGCCGGCTGGAGTAGGCGTACGGCTCGCCGTCCATCGTCAGGTGCCCGACGGCGACACCTGTGCGATCGTCTTCCCAGCTCGGCCGCAACGTGTCGGGCTCGATGGTCGACAACACGTCGCGGAGCCCTTCGAGCAGGTACGACCCGGGAGCGGGGATCATGCTGCGGTCGTACCCGAGCGCGAACGTGGTCACGCAGTGGTTGGTACCGCGGTCAGCAACGCGGGACGGGAGATACTTGCCGCGGGCGAGACCAAGGTGATCGGGCCACAACAGGCGGATGCGGTCATAGGCGCTCATGGCCCGACAGGGTACGCGAGAGTCAGCGCCGCGCGAGACGGCGGGAGGCTTGTTCGATCAGCCAGGCGAATAGTCCGCTGTCGGCGAGAAGCTCGGGGTGCCACTGGACGCCCACGACGTCGCGCCCTGGGATCTCGATCCCCTCGACGGTGCCGTCGGTCGCGCAGGCCGACACGACCAGTCCGTCACCCAACCGGTCGACGTGCTGATGGTGGAGGCTGTTGACCTTGGCGTCGGCACCGTAGATCGCGCCCAGCCGGGTGCCGGGACAGACGGTGACGGCATGGTCAGCGGCATCGATCGGGAGGTCGAACCGGGCATGGGTCGGATCGTGCTGATGCAACGTTCCCCCGAACGCGACGTTGATCAGTTGGTGACCGCGACAGATCCCGAGCACGGGGACGTCGGCGGCCAGTGCGGCCTCGAGCAGCGCAATCTCGAGTTGGTCGCGGTCGGGTTCGACGTCGCCGAGGTCGGCGGACCGCGCCGCGCCGTAGCGGGCCGGGTCGATGTCGGCGCCGCCGGTCAGCACGAGACCGTCGAGGCGTTCGACGATCGCCATGGGATCGCAGTCAACCGGAATGGTGACGGGAAGCCCACCCGCCGCCGCGACGTGACGCGAGTAGTCGCGGATGTGGACCTCGACATCGACATCGGCCCACGACGCGGCAAACCCGGCGATCTGGCGCCCTTTCTTGCGGCGCCCCGGCAACCCGATCAGCGGCTTCATCGTCACCGAGGGATCCTAGAACGCGCGCCACTGGGTGAACGTTCGACGTCTGATCGGTCTCGCTCGCCTGCTGGCGCAGTCGAGAAATGCCACTGTCACATTGGAGGGCTCGCCTAACGGCTCGCCCTCTCAGAACGCAGCCACCTCTCCGAGGAAGCGTTCGAGAAGGCCGTTCACGGCCTCGGGCGCCTCGAGGTTGGACAGGTGGCCGGCGCCAGCGATGAGCTCGAAGCGAGCGCCGGGAATCTCCTCGGCGAGGTAGCGGCCATAGGCCGGAGGTGTCTCGGTGTCGAGCTCGCCGCACGCCACGAGCGTCGGGCATGAGATGGTGCTGAGCTGGTAGCGGACATCGTGGGTCGGCAGGCACCGCACCGCGGCCCGCAGTCCCGCGGACGATATGCGCGCCATCGACGCGCTCGCATCGCCGATCACCGCGTCGGGAGCCTGGGGCCCGGCCACCGACCGCAGGACGGCCGGCGCCATCTGAGCGGGGGTCACGCCCCGATCGAGCGGGTCGATGCGCCGCGCCATCCACGCCTCGGCGTCGGTCACTCCGTCGAAGCCGAAGGCCGGGCTGGTGTCGAGCAACGCCAAGGCCCTCACCCGCTCGGGATATCGGATGGCCACATGCAGGGCGACCATCCCACCGAACGACAACCCGACCAGCGGTGCCTGCTCGACGTCGAGTGTGTCGAGCAACCCGACCAACGATGACGCCAGCGCCGCGAAGGTCATCTCGCCATCGACGGGCGCCGACGCTCCGTACCCCGGCTGATCCCATGCGACACAGCGCCACCGGTCGCCGAGAGTGGTGAGCTGGGGATCCCACGCCGTCCGGGTCCCGCCGAGGCCGTGTAGGAACACCACGACGTCGCCCGAGCCCGAACCGGCCTCGCGCCACGCGACCGGCGCCCGGTCGACGTCGCGCAGCTCGGCGGGCACGGTCCGAGACTACCGCTGGGTGAGATCGTTAGGCACCAAACGATCGGGCGGCTACTGTCGAGAGCGATGGCAGTCCGGTCTTTCGCGTTCGGCGACGACGCCGACCTGGTCGATGCCGAGCGGCGGGTCCGCGCCGTCCTCGGCGACCACGTGCCCGATCTGGCCGCGCTGAGCGCGGTGTCGAACATCTTCCGGGTAGCGACGGCCGTGCGCGCCCACATGGAGCGCACCGTGCTCGGTGAGCACGAGCTGTCGTGGAGCGCGTTCGTGGTCCTGTTCGTCCTCCGAGTCTGGGGCGAGCAGGAGACGAGCGCTTTGGCGGCCGAGGCCGGGATCACCGGCGGGACGCTCACCGGCGTGCTCAAGACCCTGGAACGACGCGAACTGGCTACCCGGCGCGAGCACGAACATGATCGCCGGCGGGTACTCGTCACCGCCACGCCCGACGGCGCGGCCGCCATCGATTCGATCATGCCGGGCTTCAACGCCCACGAGCAACTGGTCACACGCGACCTGTCCCCGCGACAGACCGCGCACCTCACCGGATCGCTCCGGACCATCTTGCAGACCGTCGCCACCCTCGACGGGGGCGAGACGTGATGTCGACCACGGATCAGGGGTTCTGGCCGCGCGACGACGCGGCGCTGCGCGACGTGATCGAGTGGGCGTGGTCGAGGATCCAGACCGGTGGCGACTCGCGACATCGGGCTCGGCCGGCCTCCGAGCTCGAGGCCGACATCGGCACCACCATCACGCCCGAGGGCATCGGTACGGCCGAGGCATTCCGGCGATTCGTCGATGTCGTGGTCCCGGCCACACGCGCCCAGGACCGACCCCTGAACCTGGCCTATGTCCCCTCCGCTCCCACGCCCGCCGCCCTCGTGTTCGACCTGGCGGTCAGCGCGTCGGCGATCTTTGCCGGCATCTGGGAGGCCGGCGCGGGCGCCATCCACGCCGAGAACCAGGCCCTCGCCTGGCTCGCCGGGCTCGCCGGCTGGCCGTCGAGCGCCGGAGGTTGCTTCGTGCCCGGCGCGACCCAGGGCAACCTGGCGGCGCTCGTCGCCGCCCGGCACGACGCCGCGACACGCCGGGTCGAGCCGCGGCCCGACCGTTGGCGTATCGCCGCCACGGCCGAGGCCCATTCCTCGGTGCGAGCCGTCGCCCGAGCCATCGACGTCGACGTCTTGACGGTGCCGAGCGACGACCGTGGGCGCCTGACCGGCGACCGCTTGATCGCGACGCTCGACGGCGACCCGATCGGCGGCGACGGCGTGTTCTGTGTGGTCGCGTCGGCCGGCACCACCAACGCCGGCGTGGTCGACGAGCTGGCCGGCATCGCCGAGGTCGCCGCCGAGCGCGGCATCTGGATGCACGTCGACGGGGCGTACGGCGGCGCCGCGCTCGCCGCGCCGAGCGCTCGCCCGCTCTTCGCCGGGATCGAGCGCGCCGATTCCTTCGTCGTCGACCCTCACAAGTGGCTGTTCGCACCATATGACTGCTGCGCTCTGCTCTACCGTCGACCGGAGCTGGCGACCCGGGCTCACACCCAGGAGGCGAGCTATCTCGAGTCGGTCGACCGCGAGCGCTGGAACCCCGCCGACCTGGCCGTACACCTCACCCGCCGGGCGAGGGGTCTGCCGTTCTGGTTCTCGCTGGCTACCTACGGGACCGAGCGATATGCCGCGGCTGTCGAGACGGTGCTCGCCACGACCCGCCAGATCGCCGACGCCATCGACCGGCGGCCATTTCTCGATCTCGTCGAGCGGCCCGACCTCTCTGTGCTCTTGTTCCGGCGACCCGGCTGGTCGATGGACGACCACCTCGGTTGGTCCGACCGCCTGGCCCGCGAGGGCGTCGCCCTGTGCATTCCCACACGTTGGCGCGACGAAGCGACGATGCGGCTATGCCTCGTGAACCCCGACACCCGTGTGGCCGACGTCGAAGCCGTGCTCGACACGATGGCCTAACTCGTCGTACATTTCGTTTGGGACCAAACGAAATGTTGGTCTCAAACGAAGTGTTGGTCCCAAACGAGATGTTGGTCCCAAACGAATGTGACCGAGGAGGCTCCCCATGGGTGAAATCTTCGGAGCGGCGATCGTGTCGCACGTTCCGCCGATCGTCGCCCCGATCGATGTTCGCCGCCAGCTCAACGGCGGCACCGATTTCACCCTCAACGCCGGCCTCGAGCGCCTGCGCCGCGAATGCCTCGACCGGCTGCGACCCGACACGATCGTCGTGTTCGACACCCACTGGTACAGCACCGTCGAGCACATCGTCTCCGCCCACGAACGGCGCGCCGGTCGCTACACGTCCGAGGAGCTCCCGCGAACGATGAGCCAGATCCCCTACGACCTCCCCGGCGATCCCGAGCTGGCCCACGCGTTGGCGACGCTTGGCCGCGACCGCACCGACACCCGCATCCTCGCGTGCGACGATCCGGTACTGCCTATCCACTACCCCACCGTGAACATCGCCCACCTCATCCAGGGCGACGAACGATGGGTATCCATCGGCGTCTGCCAGACCGCCGAGCCCGAGGACTGGCTGCTCCTCGGCGAGCTGCTAGCGCAGGCGATCGCCGCGCTCGACCGCCGGGTCGTGCTGCTCGCGTCGGGTGGGCTCTCCCACCGGTTCTGGCCCATGCGCGAGTTCGCCGATCACGAGACGGCCGACCTGGCCAACATCCGCACGCCCGAGGCGCGCGCCGCGGACGAGCAGGTCATCGCCTGGTTCGAGACCGGGGACCATCGCTCGGTGATCGACTTCTGGCCCGAGTACCGGGCTCACGCGCCCGAGGGTCGCTTCGCCCATTACCTGATGATGGCGGGCGCGCTCGGGGGCCGGAGATGCACGGCACCCGGCGAGTTGTTCAGCGCCTACGAGTCATCCGCCGGCACCGGCCAAGCCCACATCTGGTTCGAGCGTCCAACCCGGGGCTGGACCAATTGACGCCCAACCGCGACACTTTGGACATGATCGATGTGGAGGCCTTCCAGGCCAGCGAGCTTCCCGCCCGCCTCGCGGCCGGCCACGCGACGGTCGCCGCTCACGCCGCTCACGGCCTGACACCCCTGTGCCTCGAGGTGGGCGATGCCGTGTGGTCCTACGTGCCACGGCCCGACACCGTCGAGGTGGTCGCCGGCGTCGCGCCCGGGAGCCGTCGAGTCATCATCGACACCGATCGATTCGGGCGCTTCGTCGACGAGCTGCACACCGGTGTCGGCTTGGCCTACGGCGGTTGGGCGACGGGTCGCCTCGACGCCCTGATCGCCTGGGAGCCCGCGATCCGGGCCATGTACCACGGCCGGCCGATGTACGAGCCGCCGGCGGTGGACGACGCGTCGCCGTACTCGTTCGACGCTGACGACGACCCCCTGCGCCTGGCTGCGGCCCTGTCGGGGTCCGGCTTCGTCCACATCCGCGGGGTATTCGACGCTGCCGCCGTCGCGGCCCTGCGAGACGAGATCGCCCGACTACAGGCGCTGGCCCGGCCCGGCGACGATCGTTCGTGGTGGGCCACCACCTCTGACGGTTCCGAGGTGTGTTGCCGGCTCACCTACGTCAACGAACGATCCGAGCTGCTCGGACAGATCCACGAGGACCGGCGCGTGGTGTCGGTCGTCGCGGCGGCCACGCCCGGCCTCACCGTCGAGTGTCAGCCCGACCGCCACGACGGCCACTCGGTCGTGATCAAGCACGCCGATGCAGCCACCGGGCTGTCCGATCTGCCATGGCACGTCGACTGCGGCCTCGGCGGTCACACCGTGCTGTGCCCGGCCGTGAACGTCGGCATCCAGATCGACGCCGCCACCCCCCACTCCGGTCAGTTGCACTTCCTCGTCGGCTCGCACCGCTCTACGGCGACGCACCTCTCCCCCGACGAGATCACCGAGCGCGGGTACCCGACCGTCGCGGTCACCACCGAACCCGGTGACGTCACGATCCACTTCACCGACACCCTTCACACTGCCCCGCCTCCGGCGGGAGTCCACACTGCCCCGCCTCCGGCGGGAGTCGATCTTGCCCCGCTTGCGGTGGGGCGGGGGCTGCGGCGGGTCCTCTACGCGACCTTCCACAATCCCGCTGCGGCCGCGCTCGTGCCGGCGGGGCACGGCTACAACGATGTGGTCCTTCGCTCGGGCGACGACAACCACGTTCGCAACCTCACCGACATGGTGGGCTGACGTGGGCCAGCTCTACGATGCCGACGGCGACTCCGAACCCTACGGGTCCGACGCCCACGGCCTGTGGCTCGACACCTGTGCCGAGTGCGGGCGTCCGCTCACCATCGTCGGGCCGTCCAAGCCCCCGCGCCCGATCTGCGACCGGTGCCGCCACGCCGAGGGCGGAGCCCCCTGACGCCGCGATAGCGCATCGGTTCAGCCGGGAACGGCGACGCCGGTGCCCTCACAGACTGGGCAGGGGCGCAGCGCTCCACGACCCCGAAGGGCACCGACACCGTCGCACTGGGCGCACGGCAGAGACCGCGGCACGTCGATGACGATCGGCTCCTCATGGTCGTCCGCGCGGCCGCCGAGGAACCGGTGAAGAGCGGGGCCGAACCAGCGCATCCCGACCAGGCAGAACGCGACCACCAGGCCGAGCGCCACAAGGTTCAAGAGGACACTCACCATTGGCGGCGAGCCTACGCCGTGACCACCGGACGGTCAGGCGCGGGCTTGCAGCGCCTCGATGAGCTTGGGGAGCACCTTGTGAACGTCGCCCACGACGCCGAGGTCGGCCACACCGAAGATGGGTGCCTCGGAGTCCTTGTTGATGGCGATGATGTTCTTGGAACCCTTCATGCCGACGAGGTGCTGGGTGGCTCCCGATATACCACAGGCGATGTAGACGCTCGGTTTCACGACTTTGCCGGTCTGACCCACCTGGTAGGAGTAGGGCACCCACCCGGCGTCGACGACGGCGCGCGAGGCGCCAGGCGCGGCCTTGAGCAGCTTCGCCAGCGACTCGATCATCGAATAGTTCGCCGCTTCGCCCAAGCCGCGGCCGCCTGACACGACCACGTTGGCCTCGTCGAGCTTGGGACCGGTCGCCTCCTCGACGAATCGGTCGTTGACCCTCGCCGCACCGGTAGCTCCCAGATCCGGGACGGCGAGCGCCTCGACGGCCGCGGCCGCGCCCCCGGCCGGCTCGGCCGCGAACGACTTCGGTCGTACGAGATAGATCCCGGGCTTGGACCCGGTGAACGCGGTCCGCACGTTTAGCGAGCCGCCGAACACCGGCTCGGAACCGACCAGCCGACCACCCTCGTCGGCGAGGTCGACGATGTTCGTGATGACCGGCGCGTCGAGCTTCACCGACAAACGCCCGGCCACGTCGCGGCCGTCATAGGTGGTGCCGAACATGAAGGCGTCGGGACCGTTGCCCGCCGCCACCGCCTGGGCTACCGCCGATGCGACGGCGGGGCCGGGGAGCCCCCCACCGAGATCGCCGGTGCTGAGCACCGCGGCGGCGCCGTGCTCACCGAGCACGCCCGCGAACATCTCGGCGTCGCCGCCGGCGTACAAGACCTCGACCCGATCGGCGATCTGGCGGGCCTTGGCCATCATCTCGAGCGTGATCGTGGCGATCTTGTCGCCGGACTTCTCGCCGTAGACCCAAACCTTTGAAAGTCCCATCACACGTCCTCAGATGACCTTGAGTTGTTCGAGGAAGGCGATGATGCGCAGGTGCGCCTCGCCGTCGTCCACGACGATCTCGCCGGCTTCGCGCTGCTCGGCCTGGGCGATCTCGACGATCTCCTGCCCGGCGCCGGCCCACCCGACCGACGCGGCATCGAAGCCGAGGTCGCTGGCGGTCACGTTGTCGACCGGCTTGTTCTTGGCCGCCATGATCCCCTTGAACGAGGGGTACCGGGGCTCGACCACACCAGCGGTGACCGAGACCACAGCGGGGAGCGGACACTCGACCGCGTCGTAGCCGGCTTCGGTCTGGCGACGAACCTGCACTGAGCCGCCCGACACCGAGACCGACTTGGCGAAGGTCACCGACGGGAGGCCGAGCAGCTCCGCGATCTGCTCGGGCACCGTGCCGGTGTAGCCGTCGCTCGACTCGGTCGCCGTGAGGACGAGATCGGCCTCGGCCCGCTTGATCGCCGCGGCGAGGATCTTGGCCGTACCGAGGGCGTCGCTGCCGAGCAGGGTCGGGTCGCTGATGAGGATCGCCTTGTCGGCGCCCATGGCCAGAGCGGTGCGCAGCCCACTCATCTCGCCATTGGGCGCCATCGACACGAGCGTCACTTCGCCCCCGCCGGAGGCGTCGCGCAGCTGGAGGGCCATCTCGACGCCGTACGAGTCGGATTCGTCGAGGATGAGCTTGCCGTCCCGCTTGAGGGTCTTGGTGGCGGGGTCGATCTGACCCGGCTCGGCCGGATCGGGGATCTGCTTGACACAGACGACGACGTTCATAGTGAGAAAGTGTGCTTGATGCGGGCGGCCGTTCAAAACCCGGTCGGGTGTTTCCGATCACCCGGCGCGGACGGCCCTACACTCGGCGTCCTGCGTATCCTGCTGATCGTCAACTCCGCGGCATCGTCGGTGACCGCCCGGGCCAAGGTGGTGATCCACAAGGCCCTCGCCGCCGACCACGACGTGACGCTCGCCGAGACCAGCCGACGGGGGCACGCCACCCGGTTGGCGCAGAGCGCGGCCGCCACCGGCACCGAGGTGGTCATCGCCCTCGGCGGCGACGGCACCCTCAACGAAGCCGCCAACGGGCTGGTCGGGACGGCCACCGCGCTCGCGCCGCTCCCGGGCGGGTCGACCAACGTGTTTGCCCGCATCATCGGCGTGCCGGACGACCCGGTCGAGGCCACCGGCGTCCTTCTCGACTCGCTCGCCGCCAGATCGATCAAGCGGGTGGGGCTCGGGATCGCCAACGGCCGCTACTTCCTATTCCACTGCGGCGTGGGGTTCGATGCCGCGGTGGTGGAACAGGTCGAACGACGAGGTCAGCTCAAGCGCTGGGCCGGCCATCCGCTGTTCATCTGGTCGGCCGTCGACACCTGGATCCGGCACTACGACCGTCGCAAACCTGCGTTCAGCTTGACCTTCGACGACCAGCCCGGTCCCGACGGCGGTTCGCGGGGGCCGGCGACGGTCGACGACGGCTACTTCACGATCGTGTTCAACACCAACCCCTACACCTATCTGGGTAACCGACCCTTCGACCTGGCGCCCGACGCCACGCTCGATCGGCCCCTCACCGTGGTCACGATCCGTCAACTCGGCCTGGTGCGAATCGGTCGAGTCGCCTACTCAGCGCTTCGGGGCGGCCGGGGCGCTCGATCGATCCGCAAGGTCGACTACCGCCCCGACATTCGACACGTCGAGATCACCGGTCATCGCTCGTTCCCATATCAGGTCGATGGCGACTTCCTCGGTTACGTGCCGTCGTTGTCGTTCCGGTGGGAACCCGACGTCATCGACCTGGTGCTGCCTCCCGGGGCCATCACCCCGTAAGGCCTGCGAGCACCGCGACGGCGACGTCGGGCACATTGGTGATGATGCCGTCGACGCCGAGCGTCGCCAGCTCCTCGATGCGCCGCGGATCGTCCACGGTCCACACGTTCACCTCCAGCCCGGCATCGTGAGCGCTGGATACCAGCCCGCGGCCGACCAGTTGGTCCATCGGGTTTATGGCCCGGTGTCCGGCGGCGGCGAGCCGGTCCAGGTCGCGCACGCCTCGGCGGCGATAGGTGAGCAATCCTGTCGGCCAGCGTGGACCGTGGTGGTGAACCAGATCGAGCGTCGGCCGGTCGAAGCAGGTAACCAGGGCGCGGCCGGGATCGACGTGCGCATCCATCACGGCGAGTACCTGGCTTGCCAATGCGGGGCTGTCGTCGTACCCAGGCTCGTCCGCGCCGTTCTTGATCTCGACGTTGACGCCCATTCCCCCACATGCGTCGAGGGCCTCGGCCAGCGACGGGATCGACGAGTCGAGTTCGGAGGTGAGCGTTTCGACGACGGCGCGTCGGCCGACCTTGGCGTCGTGGATCACGACCAGCGCACCGTCGCGGCAGCGGCGCACGTCGAGCTCGACCCAGTCGGCACCGAGCGTTCGGGCTCCGTGAAAGGCGGCCACGGTGTTCTCGGGCCACTGGGCCGATGCGCCCCTATGGGCGATGACTCGAGGCCGGGTCATCTCGTCATCATCCCCCTTGCCAGCCAAAGGTAGAACCGGTTACCTTGCCGACGGAAGTGAAACGCGTTCTCGTACGAGGCGATCGTCACGGTCCGACGTTGGTTCAGAAGGGGGATACTAGGTTGGCGCTGACAATGGGCAATGCCCTGTCCACCAGTCGCGACGATCCGTGGGCGTGGCGGCACCAGGCGCTCTGTCGCGACACCGACCCCGACCTCTTCTTCCCGATCGGGACCACCGGGCCGGCCGTCGACCAGATCGCCGCGGCCAAGTTCGTGTGCGAGCAGTGTTCCGCACGCCACGACTGCCTCGATTTCGCCCTCCGCACGAACCAGGACTCGGGGATCTGGGGCGGTACGTCTGAGGAGGAGCGGCGGCGCCTTCGCCGGGCGTGGTTGCGCGACCGGCGCGCCGCGAGCTGACGGTCGGTCACGATCCCAGAGGTACCCGTAGCGACACCACGGTGCCCGGGCGCGGCGCGCCCTCGCCGCGGGTCACCGTGATCGAGCCGCCAAGATCGCTCACCACGAACGTCCGCACGATCGTCATCCCCAACCCATCGGCGGAGCCGGTGTCGAAGTCGTCGGGAATCCCCACGCCGTCGTCGGTCACATCGACGATGACCTGCCCGTTGAGGCAGTCGAGCATGACCACCACCTCACCCGGACCGTCGCGGGTCGCCCGATCGGGGAAAGCGTGGTCGACGGCGTTCTGGAGCAACTCGGTGATCACCACCGCGAGCGGCATGGCGACCTGGGCTGGAAGTCGGCCAGCATCGCCGACGACCCGGAACCGCGCTGGTCGATCCGGCGACACCAGCCCTTCCTCGACCATCCGTACGAGGGGACGCACGACTTCCACGAAGCGAACCTCGTCCTCGGTGTCTCCAAGGTCCTGAGCCAGCGACTCGTGGACCAGCGCGATCGACGCAATCCGCCGTACCGACTCCTGAAGCGCCTCGACGGCCTCCGGCGAACGCAGCCGGCGCGACTGAAGCCGCAGTAACGACGCGATCGTCTGCAGGTTGTTCTTGACCCGGTGATGGATCTCGCGGATCGTCGCATCCTTCGACAACAGCATCCGGTCTCGGCGACGGATGTCGGTCACGTCGCGCACCAGCGCCAGACCGCCAGTCAGCTCGTCGCCGGCGAACAGCGGGATGCAGTGGATGACCACGGTGACGTCTTGGCCCCGCTCGACCTCGACCGCGGCCGGGGTCTGGCGCCGATACGCCCGCTCGACGGCGAGGTCGTCAAGGCCGAGCTCGGCCAACGTCGACCCCTGGGCGTTGTGACCGATGCCGAGGCGATGCAGGGCCGAGACCGCGTTGGGGGAGTTGAAGACCACCCGCCGGTCGGTGTCGAGCAGCAGCGCTCCGTCGCCGACGCGAGGCAGCCGGTAAGTGCCCACAACCTCGTCGGCAAAGGGGTACCGGCCCGACGCCACCATGGCCGCCAGACGCTCGAACACCGCCTGGTACGTTCGCTCCAGATCCCCTGGCGACCGGCCCTGGGACGCCATCGACTCGCTGGTGAGCACGGCGATCACCCGGTCACCGAAGCGCACGGGGATGGCGACGACGTCGACGGGCTCGCCCGACGGGTGGGCGGCCTGCCCACGCACCGGTGCGCCCGACTTCGACGCCGCGGCGATGATTCGACGATGGCTCGGCGACGCCGGTTCGGCCACGGGATCGTGCGGGTAGGCGGTTCGGCTCGTCGTCGCCCGCACGTGCGCGGCAACCACGAACGACTCGGGCGCGCCAGCCCGGTCGGCCACGTACAGCAACAAGTCGGCGAAACTGAGATCGGCGAGCAGCGCCCACGACCGCAGCAGCCGCTGAAGGTGCTCGACCTGATCGGCATCGAGCTGTCCCCGCTCACGACCGACGTCGGCGACGGTGACCATGATCGCGTTGCCGCACCGAGCCCGGCTAGAGGAGCTTCAGCTCGCGGTTGTAGCGACGGGTGGGCGCCAGCTCTACCTCGATGCGTTCGGCCATGACCGCGAAGATCCGCGCGGCCTCCGAAGATGGATCGACGGCCACGATCGGCCGGCCGTTGTCGCTGCCCTCGCGAAGCGCCGGAACGAGCGGTATCTGACCGAGCAAGGGCACCTCGAGGCGTTCAGCCAGCTCGGCCCCGCCCCCGGCACCGAACAGCTCGTAGCGCTTGCCGTCGTCGCCGGTGAACCACGACATGTTCTCGATGACGGCGCGGACGGTGAGGTTGACCTGCTTGGCCATGAACGCGGCCCGCTGGGCGACCCGCTGGGCGGCGGGTTGCGGGGTGGTGACCACGTACACCTCGGAACGGGGCAGGAACTGCGAGAGCGAAAGTGAGATGTCGCCGGTGCCGGGCGGCAGGTCGACGACCAGGAAGTCCGGCTCGTCCCAGAACACGTCGGTGAGGAACTGCTCGAGTGCCTTGTGGAGCATCGGGCCGCGCCAAATGACGGGCTGGTCCTCGCGAGCGAAGAAGCCCATGGAGATGCAGCGGACGCCGTGCACCTCGGGCGGGATCAACATGTCGTCGATGACGGTCGGCGGGCGGTCGACGCCGAGCATCCGGGGGATCGAGAATCCCCACACGTCCGCGTCGACGACGGCCACCGAGTTGCCCCGGCGGGCCAACGCGATGGACAGGTTGGCGGTGACCGACGACTTGCCCACGCCGCCCTTGCCGCTGGCGATCAGGAGGACGCGAGTGCGCGACGACGGGTCGGCGAAGGGGATCACCCGACCTTCGGAATGGCCGTGGGTCGGGTTGGTGCCAGCCGTCGCCGCCGGGTCACCGTGGAGGCTCTGGCGCAGCGCGGCCCGTTCTTCATCGCTCATCACCGTGAACTCGACGGTCGCGCCGGTGGCACCGTCGAGAGCCAGGACGGCCTCGCTCACCCGGCGGTCGATCTCGGCCTTGAGGGGGCATCCCGGCACGGTCAGGGCGACGAGCACGCCGACCTGGCCGCCGGTGATCGTGATGTCGCGGACCATGCCCAGATCGACGATCGACCGGTGCAGCTCGGGATCGTGGACCGGGCGCAGGGCCTCGGTCACCAGTTCTGCGCTGAGCGCCATGGATCCTCCTGCGACCGCCGAACAGCCCGGGGGCGACCCGTCACTAGACTACTGGAGTGGATCAAGCTGCCCTCACGCCCACCGACTTCGCATCGGCGGTCACGGCGATCACGTCGGCGTTCGGCGACCCCACCCGGCGCGACATCTACCTGTTCGCACGCGACGCCATAGACGGGGTGACGGCAACCGAGGCGGCCGAGCACTTCGACCTGCACGCCAACGTGGCTCGGCACCACCTCGACAAGCTGGCGGCCGGGGCCTATCTCGAGATCACGGTCGAGCGGGCGCCCAACCGCGGCGCCGGTCGACCGTCGAAGCGCTACCGATCAGCCGGCGACCAGGCGGCCATCGAGCTCCCGGTCCGCCACGACGACGTGCTGATCGCGCTGCTGGGCAAGGCCCTCGCCGCGCTCGGGCCCGTCGAGGCCGAACGCTTGGCCGAGGAGGTCGGTCAGGACTACGGCCGAACGATGAGCGCCAGCCTCGGCCGCGGCGACACCCAGCGGTCGTTTCGTGCCGCGTTGCACCTGGTAGCCGAGGCCCTGACCGCGCACGGGTTTGCAGCCCGGGCCGAGCGCAAGGGCGACGAGCTTCGGATCGTGTCGGACCACTGCCCGTTCGGCGAGTCGGCGATCGAGCACCCGGTGATGTGCGCCGTCGACCGCGGCATGGTTCAAGGCATGCTCGAGGAGCTCTTCGGCTCGACGGCCACCGCCGATCTTGCGTCGTCGAAGTCGCGCGGCGACGCCGCCTGCGTCACCACCGTAAGCGCCTAGTTCAGTCCGCGAGGCTCGATCGAGGGCCCCGCTCTCGTTCTTGGCGCGTTTTGGGGTGCAGAGCACCCCAAAACGCGCCAAGAACGAGGGGATGGTGCTGAGGGGATGGGGCTGAGGGGGTTAGACGACGGCCACTACTTCGGCGTGGTGGCAGGCGACGGGGTGGCCCTGGCCGCGGTCGACGAGTTCGGGCTCCTCGGAGGCGCACCGCTCGGTCGCCTTCCAGCACCGTGTACGGAACCGACACCCCGACGGCGGGTCGATCGGCGACGGCACGTCACCTTCGAGCACGATGCGCCGGCGGGTGCGCTCGCGGGCGGGGTCAGGGATGGGCACCGCCGACAGCAGCGACTGCGTGTATGGGTGGGAGGCCGACGTGTAGATCTGGTCGCGGGTGCCGATCTCGACGACCTTGCCGAGGTACATCACCGCCACCCGGTCAGAGATGTGGCGAATGACCGACAGATCGTGGGCGATGAAGACATACGCCAGACCGTGCTCGCGCTGCAGGCGCTGAAGCAGGTTGACGATTCCGGCCTGGATCGACACATCGAGCGCCGACACCGGCTCGTCGAGCACGATGAGCTTCGGTTCGAGGGCGAGCGCCCGGGCGATGCCAACCCGCTGGCGCTGCCCGCCGGAGAACTCGTGCGGGAAGCGGTTCGCGTGCTCGGGGGACAGGCCCACCTGCACGAGAAGCTCCTGAACCGCTTCGTTCGCCTTGTCCGACCCCCAGCCAAGATGTACCCGCAGCGGTTCGCTGAGGATGGCGCCGACCTTCATCCGCGGGTTCAACGACGCGTAGGGGTCTTGGAAGACGATCTGGAGGCGGCGCCGGACCGCCGTCATGTCCGAACGGGGCAGCGACGCCAGGTCGCGGCCTTGGAATTGCACCTGGCCCGATGTGGGTGTGAGCAGGTTCAGCAGGACTCGGCCGAGCGTGGACTTGCCACAACCGGACTCCCCCACCAGGCCGAGGGTCTCGCCCTCGTGGACCTCGAGGTCGACGCCGGACACCGCCTGAACCTTGGCGACGGCACGCCCGAGCACACCTCCGCGAACCGGGAACTCCTTCACCACGCTCTGGGCGGCGAGCAGGACGTCGCTCATGGTTGTCGCTGGGGGCTGCGCGCCCCCATACCCCATCGGCACCCGGGGAGCTGCGCTCCCTCGGCTGCACTCGGTCGCTTCGCTTCCCTCATGCCGGCGTCCTCAAGATGGAGTCGGCGAACAGGCACGACGACGCGTGGGCCCCGTCGGAACCCTCGACGAGGTCGGGGACTTCGGATCGGCACCGGTCCTGCGCGACCGGGCACCGCGGCTCGAACGCACAGCCGGGAGGGAGACGCAACAGCGACGGCGGGGCGCCCGATATCGGGGTGAGGGGCTCGTGGCCGACGTCGTCGAGCCGCGGGAGCGACGCGAGGAGACCGAGCGTGTACGGGTGGCGGGTCGTGTAGAACACCTCGTCGGTGGTGCCCAGCTCGGCCTGGCGACCCGCGTACATCACCATAACCCGGTCCGAGATCCCGGCTACGACACCGAGGTCGTGGGTGATGAGCACGATCGCCGAGTTGAGCTCCTCCTTCAGTCGGAGCATCACGTCGAGCACCTGGGCCTGGACGGTGACGTCGAGCGCGGTCGTGGGCTCATCGGCGATCAACAGCGCCGGGTTGCACGCGATCGCCATGGCGATCATCGCCCGCTGGCGCATGCCGCCGGAGAACTCGTGCGGGTACATCTCGGCCCGCTTGGCCGCCTGGGGGATGCCCACCAGGTCGAGCAGCTCTATGGCGCGGAGCCGGGCAGCCGCCTTCGACACCGGCTCGTGGATCCGGACCATCTCGGCGATCTGTCGGCCCACCCGATGCACCGGATTGAGCGCCGACAACGGGTCCTGGAAGATCATGGCGATCTCACCGCCGCGGACCTCGCGCATCCGCGCCTCGCTGGCCGACAGCAACTCCTCACCCCGCCACGAGAGCGACTCGGCCTCGATGCGGGCGCTGTCGGGGAGTAGGCCCAGGATGCTCATCGCCGTCACCGACTTGCCCGAGCCGGACTCGCCGACGATCGACAGCACCTCACCCCGTTTCACGTCGAAGGAGACTCCGGCTACTGCCGGGACGTTGCCGTCTTGGCTCGCAAACGTGACCCGAAGGTCGCGCACCGACAGCAAGATCTCGTCGGTTGGGCGGCTCATCGGTCCTTCAACTTCGGGTCGAGGGCGTCGCGGAGTCCGTCGCCAACGAGCAGAAATGTCAGCACTGTGACCACGATGGCTCCCGCCGGGAACAGCAGCTCATAGGGGGCCGGGCTCAACCTTCCCTTGGCGGTGGACACCATGAGCCCCCAGGCCGGGGTGGGATCGATCGGCCCGGCGCCGAGGAAGGACAGGGCCGCCTCGGCGAGGATCGCCGATCCCACGGAGATGGCGGAGTACACGATGATCGGTTGGATGGCGTTGGGCAGGATGTGCCGGAAGATGATTCGGCCGTGGCCGAACCCCAGTGCTTTCGCGGCCTCGACGAACTCCTGCTCCTTGAGCTGGATGAAGCTGGATCGGACGATCCGGTCGATTCCGAGCCAGCCGGTGGCACCCAGGATGATGATGACCGAGTTCTCGCTCCGGCCGAGCACGGCGGCGATCGCCACGGCGAGAACGATGTACGGGATGGACAGCCCGACCTCGACGATGCGCGAGATGACCGCATCGACCCAACCCCCGAAGTAGCCCGACAGCGCTCCGAAGGTAACTCCTGCCACCGTCGAGATGATCGTGGCGAAGATGCCGATGCGCAACGAGATCCGGGCCCCGTAGATGACTCGACTCAAGATGTCCCGGCCGATCTGGTCGGTGCCGAACGGGTAGTCACGCGACGGACCCGAGGTGAGGGTCTCAGGCCGTTCGTCGAACCGGTACGGAGCGACGAGGTCGGCGAACACGGCGAGCAGGATGAGCACGACGAGCACGATCAACGCGACGAGGGCCATCCGGTTCTGCTTGTAGCGACGCCAGAAGTCGCGCCACGACGAGCGATAGGCGATGACATCGGCGATGCCGGCCTGGGCGCCGGGTGTCTCGATGCTCATTTCGAGCCTCCCTCGCCGATGCGGACGCGCGGGTCGAACCAGCCGTAGGAGATGTCGACGATGAGGTTGATCACGGCGTAGGCCACGATCACGACCGTCGTGAGACCGAGCAGGATCGGCAGGTCCCGGTCCTGCACCGACTCGGCGATGTAGAAGCCCAGGCCGCCCCAGCTGAACGTGGTCTCGGTGAGGACCGCCGCACCGATCGCCGTGCCGAGGTCCAGACCGATCAGCGTCACGACCGGCAACATGGCGTTGCGCAGGCCGTGCTTGGCGATCACGTCACGCTCGCGCAGACCCTTGGCCTTGGCGGTGCGCATGTAGTCCGCGCCGAGCACCTCGAGCATCGACCCGCGGGTCATGCGGGCTGCGAGCGCGGTCGACACGCTCGCCAACGTGACGGCCGGCAACACCAGGTGTCGCCACGTGTTCCCCGTCGGGATGAAGAACAAGAACCAGGTGTCGTCGCCGCGTCCGAACGTCTTCAGGTGCAAGAACTCGGGCCAGCCCTGCTTCTGGGGGGTTACGGCGAAGACGTAGACGAGGACGAAGCCGAGTACGAACACGGGGATGGCCGACGCCACCGCCGTGACGAGCGTCGTGAGCTTGTCCCATATGGAGTAACGACGAACCGCCGAGATCAAGCCGACCGAGATGCCCACCACGATCTCGATCACGATGGCCCAGAACGACAGCCGGATGCTGCGTGGGGCGGCCTCGCCGAGCAGATCGTTCACCGAACGACCCGAGTCGAAGGACTCGCCCAAGTCCCATTGCAGCGTGCGCTGCCAGTAGTTGCCGAACTGCACCAGCAGCGGGTCGTCGAACCCGTAGCGTTCGTTCACCTGTTGCACGGTGATCGGGTTGGGAACCCGGTCGCCACCACCGGCGATGAGGTTGGCCGGGTCACCGGGGAGAGCGAAGAACAAGAAGAACAGGAATGACAGCGCCAAGAACACGGTGAGCACGATCGCGGCGAGCCGTCGAATGATGTATGCCGTCACCGTTCACCTCCCCCCGGATAGTGGCACATGGCCTTGGGCACCGACGACCGAGGGGTCAGCGAGACGTGTCTCGCTGACCCCTCGGTCTCGTTGTCGTAGTCTTCGGCGTCAGCCGGCCAGCTGGACCTGTTCCCAGAGGATCAGGCCGAAGTTGGTCTGCGGGAACGCCGCGATCTTCTCCTGGTCGTAGGCGTAGTCGCCCTTGTACCAGGTGATCGGGAGCACGCCCACCTCGTCGAGCAGGATGGTCTCGGCCTGCTGGTACAAGGCCGCAGCGACATCCTTGTCGGTGGTCTGCTTGGCCTCGGTGACGAGCGCATCGAACTCGGCGTTCACGAACGGGCCGAGGTTGTTGCCACCGATGGAATCTCCATGGAACAGGTCGAACATGAAGTTGTCGTACGACGGGTAGTCGGCGAACCAGCCGGCACGGCAGATGTCGATGCAACCGCCGTCGGCCAGCATCGAGAAGTACGTCTCGCCGTCCTCGGGCTGCGCTACCGCGTCGATGCCGATCTGGGCCAGGTTGTCCACGATGATCGCGGCGATCGGCTCGTGGCCGGCGTCGGCGTTGAACTGGAGCACGATCGGGCCGCTCTGCGAGTTACCGGCGGCGACCCACCCGTCGAACGCGGCCTGGGCAGCTTCGGCGTTGAACTCGCAGACCGAGCACAGACCCGCCTGGAACCCGGGGATGCCCGGAGGCGTGACGCCGGTCGAGGGGGTGCGACTGTTGCTGTACACCGACTCGTTGATCTCGGACCGGTTGATGGCCTGCTGGACCGCCTGGCGGAGCAGCAGGTTGTCGTCGCCACCGAAGTTGGCGCTGTTCGAGTTCACGACCCAGTGGTACGAGCCCAGGATGTCGACATCGAGCGTGTTGCCCCAGTTCGCCTCGGCGTCATCGACGCGGCCCGGCGGGATGTTGGCGGTGTCGACGTCGGCGGCCTCGAGGGCCTGATAGCTGGCATCGGGATCGGCGATGGTCTTGAACACGATGCGGTCGAGGTGCACCTCGGTGTTGCCGTAGACGTCACCGTTCCAGCCCGGGTTCGGGACCAGGACGATCTCCTCGTCGGTGCGGGCCGACTCCATCATGAACGGACCGTTGCCGATCATGATGCCGTTCTCCCAGTCGGCCTGATCGGCCAACGCGTCGACGGCCGAAGGCATCGGGAACAGCAACTGGAAGCCGGCGACGGCGTCGAAGTTGGCGTACGGAGCGCTGAGGGTGACGGTGAGAGTCAAGGCGTCGTCGTCGGCGACAACACCCGATATCGGCGTGCCGTCGGCGGCTTCGAGCGACTCGGCGCCGCCCTCGATGAACGTGAGCAGGTAGCTGTAGTCGCCACCCATGGCCGCGGCGCGGTTCCACGCCCGTTCGAACGAGCTCGGCAGGACCTGCTCGCCGTCGGAGAAGAACTCGTCGTCGCGGATCGTGAACGTCCACACCGTGGCGTCCTCGTTGGCCTCGTACGACGAAGCGACGTCGGGCACGATCTGCGGGTTAGCCGGATCGCTGGCGTCGATGTCGGTCAGACCGTCGTAGACAGCGTTGATGACCTGGTAGGCGTCGAGCGTGCTGTTGAGCGCCGGATCGATGTGCTCGGGGGGGCTACCTACGAAGGTGCCGCCGTCGATCAGCTCGCCACCGCCGCCCCCGGCAGGGGCCTCGGTCTCGGGCGGTGCCTCGGTCTCGGTTGGAGCATCGGTCTCGGTTGTCGAATCGCCGCCGTCGTCGGCGGGCGCCTCGGTGCTCTCGGTGTCGCCACCGGCGCTGGTGTCATCGTCGTCGTCACCGCAGGCCGCGGCAATCAACGAGAACGAGAGCGCCAGCGCGAGCAGCATGAGTGTGCGTCGCTTGGTCAAGGGGTCCCCTCCTCACGGGAGCGGCACAGGCCGAACGGCCCGGGCCGCGGTTACTAGCGTTCGAACCATACCGCGCGGTAACGATCATGACGAGTCGCCCCGCCGGATTTTGGTTCAGCTGTTCCGACCACACCGAAGCATGGCATCGATGGTCCGGGCGATGTCGACCTCGGTCGTCGCCCAGGACGACACGCTGATCCGCATGGCTCGACGGCCCCGCCAGACCGTCGACCCGGCCCAGCAGGTCCCGTCGGCCTGGACGGCGGCGATGACCCGATCGGTCCGGTCGTCGTCGCCGAACGTCACGACCACCTGGTTCAACACGACGTCGTTGAGGACCTCGGCCCCGCCGGCCGCGAGCCCACGGGCCAGCGCGGCCGCGTGGTCGCAGCACCGGTCGACGAGGTCGGTCACCCCGGCCCGCCCGAGCGAGCGCAGCGCCGCCCAGACCTCGACGCCGCGGGCTCGCTGGGACGACTGGGGGCTCAGGTTCATCGGCTCCCGTCCACCAGCGGGGAGGTAGGCCGCGGTCGCGGACATCGCCGCAGCCAGGTCGCCGGGGTGCCGGGTGAGGGCGATACCGCAGTCATAGGACACATTGAGCCACTTGTGGCCGTCGGTCGCCCACGAGTCGGCATCGGCCACTCCGGCGACGAGGTGCCGGCGCTTCGGCGACGCCGCCGCCCACAGTCCGAAGGCGCCGTCGACGTGCACCCACGCGCCCACCTCCCGAGCCCACGCGATCGCCGGACCGAACGGGTCGCTCGCCCCGCTGTTCACGTTGCCGGCCTGAAGACACAAGATGACCGCGCCGTCGACCGCCGGAAGCGCTTCAGCCATCAGCCGCCCCTGCTCGTCGGCCGGCACGGTCAGGACCCGCCGGCGCCCCAGGCCGAGCATGCCGAGGGCCTTGGGCAGCGTGCTGTGCGCCTCGGCACCGACGACGACCGTGATCGGCGGGGCACCGAACAAGCCGTCGGCATCGACGTCCCAGCCGACGTCGGCCAGCACCCGGTGGCGCGCTGCGGCCAAGCCGCACACGTTCGCCATCGTCGCGCCGGTCACGAACACGCCCGAGGTCTCGGCGGGGAGCCCGAGCACCTCGACAACCCACCCCAACGCGACCCGATCGAGCGCGGCGGCGATGGGCGACATGACCGACAGCGCGCCGTTCTGGTCCCATGCCATCGACAGCCACCCGGCGGCGAGCGCGGCCGGAAGCGTGCCCCCGGTCACGAACCCGAAGTAGCGCCCACCGGCCGAGGCCACCGTCGCCGGGGAGCCGAGGCAGTCGAGCTCGTCGAGCACGAGGGTGGGGTCGGTACCGGTCGTTGGTAGCGGCCCGTCGAAGGCGGCCAGCTCCGCCAGCGCATCGGCCGTCGGCCACACCGATCGGCCACCCAGGCCGTCCAGATAGTCGGCGGCCCGGACCGCGACGTCAGTGAGCAAGGGGGCACGATCCGACATCTCCGACATGGGTGCACCGTACAATCCGGCCCCGTGGCCGTATACCTAGTTCGACACGCGCACGCGAAGTCTCGGCGCCGTTGGGACGAAGCCGACGCGGCCCGCCCGCTCAGCGAACGCGGGCACCGCCGGGCCGAGGTGATCGCGGCCCGGCTCGGCGCCGTCGGGGTCACCCACGTGGCGAGCAGCCCCGCTGTTCGGTGCCTCCAGACCGTCGGGCCGCTGGCGCAACACCTGTCGCTCGACATCGAGACCGACCCCCGATTGGTCGAGGGTGCCCCGGTCGCCCCGGCGCTCGATCACCTGCTCGACACGTTGGACTCAGGCGCCAACGTCGTGATGTGCAGCCACGGTGACGTGATCCCCGAGATCATCGCCGCCCTCGATCGCCGAGGCATGATCCTCCACGGACCGTCGGGATTCGAGAAGGGGTCGATCTGGGCCATCGAGCGCGACTCGACTCACCGTTTGCACGGCCACTACGACCCCGCGTGACTTGCTGGCCGGGGAGGGCTCGAACCTCCAACCCCCTGAGTCAAAGTCAGGTGTTCTGCCAATTGAACTACCGGCCACGGTGTCGCCCCCACGGTATCGGGTTCGCCGTTCCCGGTGGCCCAGGTAGCCCTTCGTCGACCGACCCGATACCGTGGCGCACCTCATGGGATCGTTGATCAAGAAGCGCCGCAAGCGCATGCGAAAGAAGAAGCACCGCAAGATGCTCAAGCGCACGCGCGCCCAGAGGATGCGGGGCCGCTAGACCCTCCCTAGAACGCGCGCCACTGGGCGAACGTTCGACGTCTGATCGGTCTCGCTCGCCTGCTAGCGCAGTCGAGAAATGCCACTGTCACACTGGAGGGCCCGCCTATCGGCTCGCCCTCTTAAGAACGCGCGCCACTGGGCGAACGTTCGACGTCTGATCGGTCTCGCTCGCCTGCTAGCGCAGTCGAGAAAATGCCACTGTCACACTGGAGGGCCCGCCTATCAGCTCGCCCTCTTAAGAACGCGCCACTGGGCGAACGTTCGACGTCTGATCGGTCTCGCTCGCCTGCTAGCGCAGTCGAGAAAATGCCACTGTCACACTGGAGGGCTC
>CAYMJU010000013.1:0-8603 GCA_964390555.1 uncultured Acidimicrobiales bacterium
CAGCCGCCGGTCATCGAGGGTGTCACCGTCGACACCCTCGAGTCGCTCGCCTCGGCCTCGCCGTCGGTGTTCTCGTCGCCGGCGAGCGAGACCGCTCTGCCGGTCGTCAAGGTTCCGCCGGTTGTGACCGCTCCGCCGGTCGTCACGACTCCGCCGTTTGTCACGACTCCGCCGTCTGTCACGACTCCGCCGTTTGCGTCCGACGCCACCGCGGCGATTCCCCCGCCGGTGATCGTGCCGCCACCCTCGTGGCCTACGTCTTCGCCCGCGGAACCCGAACCGCCGGTCCGCCGCAAATGGCCCCTGGTGGTCGCACCGATAGCCGTCGTGGCCCTGCTGGGCGCGGGGGTGGCCGTCGCCGCGACCAAGGGCGGATCGGGCGGCGACGAAGACGCCTCCACTACGACCGTCGCGGCCGCCGAGGGGTCGACCACCACCACAACCGCCGACGGCGACGGCGGCTCGGGGCTCGGGCCCGGCGAGGTGCGCGAAGGTGAGGTCACCGCGCAGGTCAGCACCCCGGTCTTCGTCAACGAGCCGGCGACGTTCACGGTGTCGGGCAGCGGGGTGGGCAACCGGTCGACCGCGTGGAGCTTCGGCGACGGCGACACCGCCAACGGTAAGACGGTGTCACACACCTACACCGCGGCCGGAAGCGTCGAGGTCGAGGCGGTGGTGGGCGAGGGTGAGCCGATCCCAGTCGACATCACCGTGCACGAGCGGCCGTTGGCCATGATCGAGGTGCAGGGCGCGACCCTCGTCGGTGAGCAACTCTACGTGGGGACCGGTCCGGTCCGCCTGGCGAGCGCCTCGACCGGGACCAGCGCGGCCGAAGTCATCTACGAGTGGTTCATCGACGGGGTCGGGGTAAGCAACGCCGCCGAGTTCGAGTGGACGTTCGACGGCTCCGAGCCGCTCGAGCACCGCATCGACCTGCGGGTGCGCCACGACGCCCTCGAGACGTTCTACGGCACCACTGGAGCGTTCCTGTCCGAAGCCGCGATCCCGGTCACGGTGTTTCGCGGGCTCCCGCCCGAGGAGCCGCCGGTGACCGTGCGGCCACCTAATCCGGGCTCGACCCAGCCGCCGCCGACGACGGCTACGACAACGCCGCCGACGACGACCCCGCCCACCACGACCCCGCCGACCGTGCCGCCGCAGCTGGTGACGGTCCCCAACGTCGTCGGGCAGCAGCGGAGCGTGGCGATCGCGTCGATCCAGCAGAGCGGACTCGAGTACATGCTCGGACCCTCGACGCAGAACTGCGGCGGAGTCGGACAAGACGCCGTCGTGAGCCAGAACCCGAGCGGCGGTCAGGTGCCGGTCGGCAGTCTCGTCACCCTCACCCTGTGCAATCCGTGAGCACGCGAATGGAGCGAACATGAAGCGACGCCCGAACCGGATCCGGCGGATGCTGATGGCCGCGGCGATCGTGGCCGCGGCGGTTCCCGTCGCTGGCGCGCCCCCGGCGGCGGCCCAGGTCGACTTCACGCCGCTGCCGGGCAACGGGCTCTACGTGCCGCTCACGCCGGCGCGGATCCTCGACACCCGGTCCGCGGTCGGCGGCCACGCGGCCCCGTTCGGCCAGGCCGAGACGTTCGCGCTCACCGTGGCCGGTACCGGGGGCGTACCGGCCACCAACGTGAGCGCGGTCGCGCTCAACGTCACGGTCACCGAACCGACGCTTCCCGGCCACCTCACCGTCTGGCCGTCGGACCGCCAGAAGGCCGAGACCAGCAACCTCAATTTCGCGGCCGGGCAGACCGTGCCCAACATGGTGATCGCCAAGCTGTCCTCGAGCGGCCGAATGTCGATCTTCAACAGCGCCGGGTTCACTCACGTGATCGTCGACGTGGTCGGGTACTTCAGCGACGCCATCTTCAGCCCGGTCGGTGCCAGCTACCAAGGTCTGGCGCCGAGCCGGCTGCTCGACACCCGCGCGGGATTGGGGGCGCCGGCGGGCGCGCTCGGGCAGCAGTCCACCATGAGCCTCGGCGTGGTCGGCGTCGGCGGTGTTCCGGCAACCAACGTGACCGCGGTGGCGCTCAATGTCACCGTCGACGTCCCCACCGCGCCGAGCCATCTCACGGTCTGGCCGGCTGGAGAAGGGCTCCCGCTCGCCAGCAACCTCAACTACCGGGCCGGCCAGACGGTGCCGAACATGGTCCTCGCCAAGGTCGGCGCGGGCGGCCATATCAACATCTACAACAACGCCGGCTCGGTGCACGTGATCGTCGACGTGGTCGGCTACTTCACCACGCAGCACGCGCTCGGCCAGCAGGTGCCGCTCCCGCCCCGACGGTTGCTCGACACCCGCATCGGATTGGGCGCGCCGACCGCTCCGCTCGGAGCGGCCCGCACCCTCGACCTCCAGGTCACCGGCATCACCGACGTGCCGGCCACCGGTATCTCGGCGGTGGCGCTGAACGTCACCGTCGACCGCCCGACCGCGCCCAGCTACCTCACGGTGTTCCCGTCGGGCAGCCCGGTGCCGCTGGCCAGCAACCTCAACTACGTGGCCGGCCAGACCGTCCCGAACATGGTGATCGCCACGGTCGGGGCGGGCGGACGTATCACGATCTACAACAACGCCGGCACCACCGATGTCATCGTCGATCTGGTCGGCTACTACACCGCCGGGGTGCCCTACGCGGCGAATCGTGGACGGACGGTGCCGCTGCTGATGAGCGAGTGGCTGGTCGATCCGTTTCTCCCGGTGACCGATGCGCCTGGGATCGAGGCGACGCGCGATCCGGGGCTCCGGGCCCAGCCTCTCGGTGCGATGGGCGAGTCGACCGAGGAGTCGTGGTCGGCGATCCTCGAGCACATCGAGGGCCGCATCGTCGTTCCGCCGACCATCGCCACTCCGACCGACCACGGGCCAAGCGGCATCCTCGCCGTGAACGGGTATGCCCCCGCGGCGGTGGATCCGTCGACCGGCCTGTTGCTCCAGTTCATCCACCAGAACAGCAACCCGGCCAACATCGTGGAGTTCGCTCAGTGCTCGGCCACGACCGTGGCGCGCAACGTCGTGGTCACCGCGTTTCACTGTGTCCGCCAGCTGGGCATCCCCGTGGGTTGGTCGTTCGACAGCTACCTGTTCGCGCCCGGTATCCACGGGGTGTCCGCTCCGTTCGGCTACTACCGCTCGTTCGACCCGGGCTGGTTGCTGACCGACGTCACCACGATCCCCGATCCTTTCGCCCTGCTCGATCTGTACCCACCGCTCGACTACGCCACCATCGAGTTCGCACCCAGCCCGTTCTCGAACCCGGCGAACACCATGCCCGGTGACGTGGTGGGATATCGCGACGTGTTGATGGAATCCCCGGGCGGGCCGCGCCTGGTGCTCGGCTACCCGGGGGCCACGAGCGATTGCAATCCGGTAGCCCCCAACGGCAACTCGTGCCTGCAACAGTTCTGCTTCACCACGATCAATCGCTTCCTCGACTACCCGACGGCGCGGGGCGGAGCCGAGGCCGAGGTCGACTGCAATGTGGCGCCGGGCATGTCCGGCGGGCCGTCGCTCGAGTTGTACCGCACGCAGTTGGCGGTCGCCGGGGTGGTGAGCAACGTGTTCGGCGCCTTCATGTACGGTCCGTACTTCGAGTACGACCCGGTGAACGGCGACATCATCGACCTGCTCTACTGCGCCCACGCCGACTTCGGCAGCGTCTTCCTGTCCGGCTGCACCGTCCGGTAGTCGAACGTAGTCGAACTGGGTGGGTAGCCAGTGGCCTACGGCCCTGGCTACCCACCCAGTTCGGAGGGCGAGCTGCAGGGCGAGCGTTCTAATGTCGCCATCCGCGCGCGGGACCGCAGGTAGCCTCGACCCCGTATGTCTGACATCTCGGTAACACTTCCGGACGGCTCGTCGCGCTCGTTGGCGGGCGGCTCCACCGGGGCCGATTTGGCCTCCGCGATCGGGCCGCGGCTGGCCAAAGACGCACTGATCGTCGTAGTCGACGGGAGCGAGGCCGACCTGAACGTGGCGCTGCCTGATGGGGCGGCGGTCGAGATCGTCACTCCCGCCACCGAGCGGGGCCGCCACACGTTGCGCCACTCCACGGCGCACGTCCTGGCCCAGGCGGTGCTCGAGTTGCACCCCGGCGCCACATTCGCCATCGGACCGCCGATCGAGAACGGCTTCTGGTACGACTTCGAGCTGCCGGAGCACAAGACGTTCTCCGACGACGACCTGGTCGCCATCGAGGCCAAGATGCGCGAGATCGTGGCCGCCAACCAGCCGTTCGTGCGGAGCGAGCTCGACCCGGCCGCCGCCCTCGCGGTCTTCGCCGACCACTCGTACAAGCGCGAGATCATCGAGAACGTGGCCGCCGGGCGGGGGAGTGGTCCCCGGTCGGCCGACGCCGCCGACCTGGCTGCGGAGGTTTCAGGGCCCGGCGAGGCGATCAGCGTGTATCGCAACAGCGACTCGTTCGTCGACCTGTGCATGGGACCCCATGTGCCATCGACCGGGCGGCTCGGCCACTTCAAGCTCATGCGGGTGGCCGGCGCCTATTGGCGCGGCGACAACTCGCGCCCGATGCTGCAGCGCATCTACGGCACGGCTTGGGCCACCAAGGCCGAGCTCGACGAGCACCTGCACCGGTTGGCCGAGGCCGACAAGCGCGACCACCGCCGCCTGGCGGCCGAGCTCGACCTGGTGTCATGGCCTGACGAGCTGGGCCCGGGCCTCGCCGTGTGGCACCCCAAGGGCGCGACCGTCCGCCGGGTCATGGAGGACTACAGCCGCCACCGCCACGAGACCGGCGGCTACGAGTTCGTCTTCAGTCCACACATCGCCAAGGCGGTGCTGTGGGAGACATCGGGTCACCTCGACTTCTACAAAGACGGCATGTACCCGGCGATGGAGCTCGACGACGGCGTCGCGTACTACCCCAAACCGATGAACTGCCCGTTCCACGTGATGATCTACCGCAGCTCGCAGCGCAGCTACCGCGATCTGCCCATGCGTTTGTTCGAGCTCGGAACCGTCTACCGCTACGAGCTGTCCGGCGCCGTTCACGGCCTGTTGCGGAGCCGGGGCTTCACCCAGGACGACAGCCACATCTTCTGCACCCGCGAGCAGATCGCCGACGAGCTGGCGTCGCTGCTCGACTTCGTGTTGTCGGTGCTGCGCGCCTTCGGGTTCGAGGAGTTCCAGGCCAAGCTCTCGACCCGGCCCATCGAGAAGTCCGTCGGCGACGACGCCCTGTGGGACGAAGGCACGGCCGGTCTCCGAGGCGCTCTCGAGCGGGCCGGCCTCGAGTACACCGTTGACGAGGGCGGCGGCGCGTTCTATGGACCCAAGATCGACGTCGACGTCCGCGACGCCATCGGGCGGTCGTGGCAGCTGTCGACGATCCAGATCGACTTCAACCTGCCCGAGCGCTTCGGGCTGGAGTACATCGGCCCCGACGGCCAGCGCCACCGGCCGGTGATGATCCACCGGGCGCTCATGGGCTCCGTCGAGCGGTTCTTCGGCGTGTTGATCGAGCACTACGCCGGCGCGTTCCCGACGTGGCTCGCACCCATCCAGGCCCGGGTGTTGCCCGTCGCCACCGAGCACGACGCCTACGCCCGCGCCGTGCACGTTGCGCTTCGGGCCGCCGGCGTTCGGGTCGATGTGGTCGCCGCCGACGACCCGCTCGGCAAGCGCGTACGCAACGGCAAGGTCGAGAAGATCCCCTACGTGCTGGTGGTCGGCTCCGACGACGTGGCGGCTCGCACTCTCGGTGTGAACAAGCGCGGCGCCGACGGTGTCGATCGCGGCGTGGGACTCGACGATTTCCTGGCCCGCATCACCGCCGAGATCGCCGAGCGCACGTGAGCGCCGACCGACCCGGTCTCGACCGGCTGTGGGCCGGGTGGCGGCTCGCGTACATCACCGACGACGCCAATCGGGTGTCGCCCCAGCCGGGCAAGTCGTTGTTCGAGTCGATCGAGCAGTCAGGTCTGCCCGACGAGCAGAGCTACGTGCTGTGGCGGGGCGAGGCGACGTTCGCGCTGTTGAACGCGTTCCCGTACACGAGCGGCCACATGATGGTGCTGCCCCGCCGTGCGGTCGCCGAGCTCGAGGACCTCACCGACGCCGAGTCCGCGGAGCTGTGGGAGGGCGTGCGCATGGCGGTGGCGGCGGTGAAGGCGGCGTACCGCCCGGGGGGCATCAACGTGGGCCTCAACCTCGGCGAGGGCGCGGGCGCGGGCATCCCCGAGCACCTGCACGTGCACGTTCTTCCCCGCTGGGCCGGCGACACCAACTTCATGACCACCATCGCCGAAGCCCGCGTCCTCCCCGAACCGCTCGCTGACACCTGGCGCCGCCTCCGCACCGCCTGGCCTAGCAAACGCCCGTAGGCCGGGGTTGAAGGAGGGCTACGGGATCGTTGTCGCTGCGGTGACATCTGGACCGCTGGCTTGAGTAGGCGTGGCGTTAGCGTCATGGGTGTGAGCGACGAGATCGACGGCGACGGCAACGACGCCGAGACGGTGAGCGACGACGAGGTGCGAGACGAGCTTCCGGCCGAGCTCGATGTCACCGGGTTCGTGGGCATCTACGTGTTCCCGAACAACAGCCGTCGGCGGGTGCCGGGAATCATCTACCTCGTCATCGCGGCGATCGGCGCGGCGATCTGGGCCACTCGGAGCGACGGCGGCGTGCTGGTCAACGGCGGCTGGCTGGCCGCGGCCATCGCCCTCGCATTGTTCGGCCTGTACCACCTCCAGGCCGGGTGGAACCTGGCCATCGACGAGACCGACGCTCTCGTGGCGGCATCGAAGGCGGTGGGCTTCCCCGTCGGTCACGCCTCGGCCCAGCTGAGTTGGCGAGGCCTGCGCAGCCGCCCGACATGGCGGATCCTTGCCTACTCCGACGTCGAACCGCCCGACCGCCGGGCCCTGGTGATGGTCGACGGCATCGACGGATCGGTCGTCGCCCACTTCGCCGAGGACAACCCCGAGGACTGGGCCGCCCTGTCACCTCGGTGAGCACCTCGCCACCCGGCCGAGGTTTCGCCGCGGTAACCTGCGCTCAGGCCTCATCGGCCACGGACTCCACTGCGGAGGGTCAGATGTTCGACGGAAGTTGGCGCACCCCGGTCGATCGGGCCGTGATGCCCATCGGTCGCAGCTTGCGCCGGGCGGGCATAACTGCCGACATGGTCACGATCACGGGTATCGCCATGTCCGGCGCCGCCGCGGTGGCGATCGGTACCGGCCACCTCCGGGTCGGGTTGCTGTTCCTCATCCTCACCGGCATCCCCGACGCCCTCGACGGCGCGGTCGCCAAGGCCTCCGGCACGTCGTCGATGCGCGGTGCGTTCTTCGACTCGGTGTCGGACCGCCTGACCGACGCCATGCTCTTCGGCGCCCTCGCCTGGCATCTGGCGTCGACCGAGCCCGGTCGGATCATGATGCTCCCGGTCGCGTTGATGGCGACGGCGATGCTCGTCTCGTACCAGCGGGCCAAGGCCGAGTCGCTCGGGTTCGACGCCAAGGGCGGCCTGATGGAGCGGGCCGAGCGATTCATCGTCCTCGGCTTCGGCCTGCTGTTCGGCGAGTTGATCATTCCCGTCCTGTGGGTGATGTTCGTGCTCACCGCGATCACCGCCGGTCAGCGTTTCGTGAAGGTGTGGCGCCAGGCGACCACGCAGATGCCGGTCCGGCGGGCGCTTCGCCCGCGGCGGGTGGCTCGGGTCCGCCGCCGCGACCAGCAGACGGCGCTTCGCATCCGCCGGGCCGAGCGTCGCCGCGAGCGCGGCCGGCGCGGCGCCTGACACGAGTGCCCTCGGCCGTCACTGCGGCCTACCGCGCCGGTAGCTCGCTCGCTCGTCTGTTGCCGGCGCCCGCCGTCGAGTTCTGGGCTCGTGGTGTCGGGCGCATGGCGGCGTTGTCTTCTGAAGATCGGCGGGCGCAGGTTGGGCGCAATCTCGAGCGGGTCGTGGGTCGCCCGCTCGTCGGATCCGAGCGCTGGCGGCTGATCAACGCCACCTTCGATGCCTACGCCCGGTACTACGCCCAGAGTTTCCGCCTCACTTCCATGACGTGGCAGGAGATCGACGCCGGCTTCTCCTACGAAGGCGTCGAGGTCATCGACGAGGCCGTCGGTCGCGGCGTCGGTCCGATCCTGGCGCTCCCGCACCTCGGCGGGTGGGAGTGGGCGGCGTTCTGGTTGGCGCTCATCCCGCGGGTCAAGGTGACCGCGGTCGTGGAACCGATCGAACCGCCCGACCTGTTCGAGTGGTTCGTCGGACTGCGGCGGTCCCTCGGCATGGAGATCGTGCCCCTCGGTCCCGATGCGGGCCGGGCGACGCTCGGCGCGATCCGCAACGCCCACGTGCTGTGCCTGCTCGCCGATCGAGACCTGACCGGCGACGGGGTCGAGGTCGAGTTCTTCGGTGAGCGCACCACCTTGCCGGCCGGCCCGGCGACCCTGGCGCTGCGTACCGGTGCGCCGCTCGCTCCTACGGCGGTGTACTTCGACGGAACCGGTGTGCGCGCCGACGTCCGCCCGCCGCTCGACACCGAGCGCCGCGAGGGCCGCCTGCGCGACGACGTCGTGCGGGTAACCCAGGATCTGGCCCACGCCTTCGAGAGCCTGA
>CAYMJU010000014.1:0-9834 GCA_964390555.1 uncultured Acidimicrobiales bacterium
GGCCGCGCCGACCAGGCGACGGCCCCGGTCGTGACGGGCCAACGCGACGACGGCCATGATGGCGATCCAGGCCAACAGCCACACCAGGTGCCAGACGCGCGGGCGGACCTCGAGCCCGGGGAGCCCGGTCGAGGTGCCGTCGGCGACGAATCCCAGGAAGCGGGTGCGGCTGATCCTCGACTCGGAGAACAGTTCGGAGATGAACATGGTCACGAAGATCGCGGGCACGCTGAACAACGCCCATGGCAACCAGCGGGCGACAGCGACGCCGACGACGGCACCGCCGGCCACGATCAGCAGCGGGACGGCGAGCTCGAGCAGGTCCGACCAGATTGGATCTCGGTCGTCGAGGAGGTAGAAGATGCCGAGCAACGCGGCCCCGACGGGCACCCCGACCAGACCGCCGAGCAGATGGCCCCCGGTACGGGCGGCTTCGCTGGCCGGCATGGTGGCGCTCATCGTGTCGACGCGGTGGCGCTTGTCGCGCAGCGCCGCCAAGTCGGTGAGCACGAGAAGGCACCAGGCCAAAGGGACCAGGCCCAAGGCCGCGGCGATCGCCACCTCCCCCTTATACTCCGGGCCCGAGGTTTCGAGCATCAGGCCCAGAACCGACAGCGCGAGAAACAGTAGGAAGCCGACGGAACGTACGATTCGCCGGGCCTCGCCGAAGGCGAGTGAGGCAGCGACGTTTCGGGCGGCGGCGGGAGCGCTCATGCGGCGTCCTCCTGGGGTAGGCCCCGCTCACCGAGCAGGAGCAGGTAGGCGTCCTCGATGGTCGGTTCGGTGGGCTCGCCGCCGTCGGGCCGGTCGCCGACGACCCGGTAGCGGCCGGTGGCGGTGCGCCAGCTCAGACGGGCCGCGGGTGCGTCTCGGTCCGACGACCAGACCTGGCCGCGGGCCGTTTCGGCCAGGCCCTCGGGCGTCCCCTCGTAGAAGACCTTCCCCCGGTCGATGACCACGACCCGATCGCAGATGGCGGCGACGTCCTCGGTCTGATGGGTGGCCAGCACGACGGTGTTGGCCTCGGCGATGCCCCCGACGACCCCGCGGAACCGAAGTCGCTGCTCAGGGTCCAAGCCGGCGGTCGGCCCGTCGAGCACGAGGAGCGGTGGGGTGCCCAACAGGGCCTGCGCCAAGGCCACACGGCGGCGCATCCCACCGGACAAGGTCTTGATGCGGCGGTGCATCACCTCGCCGAGGCCCACCTGGGTGAGGACACGCCGGACATCGTCGTGCCGGGCGCGGCGCTCGGTCATCTCCTTGAGGATGGCGAGGTAGTCGATGAACTCGAACGTCGTGAAGCGCTGATGGAAGCCGGGTTCCTGGGGTACGAAGCCCAGCACGCGGCGCACGGCCAACCGGCCATCTGCGGTCTGGGGGTCGTGGCCGAGCACCCGGACCGTTCCCGCGTCCGGGCCGATGGCGGTGGCCAGGATGCGCAGCAACGTGGTCTTGCCGGCCCCGTTCGGACCGAGCAGACCGGTGACGCCGGTGCCGAACTCGAGGTCGATGCCGGCGAGGGCGACGGTGCTACCGAAGCTGCGCCGCAGCCCCGAGACGGTGACGGTGACGGTCATGACAAGCTCCCGATGTCGAGGACGTCGCGCCGGCGGAGCAGCACGAGCAGTGAGATGAAGGTGATAGCGAGGGCCACCAGCTGGCCCGACGGTGCGAAGGCCGCCGAGTTTTCGAACAGGCCGCCCGTATCGACGGTGTGGAGCCGGCGGGCTACCGGGCCACTCGTGGCGGCCAAGACGCCAACCCACCCGGTGAGGAGGGTGATCGCCGCGGTGAGTGGCTGAACCCAAGTGCTCAGCGCAGCCGCCGCGGTACTCAACGCGAGCGCCGGGAGGACCCATGCCGCGTTCTCCCAACCGTGACCGGGCAGGGCGATGGCCGCCGCGCCCAACAGAGCGAGTGTCGCAGCCAGCACGCTGACACTGCGCAGCAGGAGCAGGTTGGAGGTGGCGAAAGGGGCGGTGACGGTCAACTCGGCGGTCGTGTCGCGCGGTAGCCCGAAGGCCGCGGCGACCCCAGCGAGTGGCAGGAGCGGGGCGCCGACCAGGAACACGCCGAAGTCGATGCCTCCCGAGTGGGTGGCCATCACCGTGAACGCGAGCGTGGTGGCGACGGCCACCAGCCACGACAGGCGCATCGCGGGCGTAGCGAGGATCAGGCGCGCCACGTGGTCGGATACGCCGAAGCGACCCAGCAGCCGCTCGAGCACCAACGGCATTGGTCCGTCGACGGAGTCGATGACATCGTCGAGCACCAGGCGCAGCCGGTCGTCGACTCCCGGCAACGTCGACCGCATCAACCGGGCCAGGTTCGTCTGGCACTCGGGGCAGTCCGCGAGGTGCGGTTCGATCGACGCGGCCTGCGACCGCGTCGCGATGCTGCGGCCGTAGCGGCCGAGGTCGGCGGGCGACGGGTGCCATGGCGTCTCAGATAAGGGGGAGGGGAGGTCGGTCATGGGATCATCCCGGTGAGCTCGATGCGGAGTTGGGAACGGGCCCGGGCCATCCGGGTCTTGACGGTGCCCTGCGGGATGCCGAGGAGCTGAGCCGCCTCGCGGGTCGTGAGCCCGTCGAGGACGGTGGCCCGGACCACCGCCAACAGGTCGGGCGACAACGATTCGACGGCGGCGGCGAGGTCTCCATGCTCGATGCCGACGAGCACGTCATCCTCGGCAGCGACCACCATGGCCTCGGTATCGACGGGCTCCGGCACGCGCTTGTGGCGGCGGACCTGGTCGATGAGGCGGCGGATGGCGATGCCCCACATCCACGCGCCGACCTCGCCGGTGCCCCGGTAGGAGCCGGGCTTGCGCCACACCGCGAGGAAGGTGTCGTGCAGCGCGGCGTTGACCATCGCCGCGTCGCCGCACCGGTACTGCAGCCGGCACAACAGCCAGGGAGCGTGGCGGTGGTAGAGAACCGTGAGGGCATCCCGGTCGCCGTCGCTCAACGCAACCAGCAACGCCGGGTCGGTGCGAGCGTCGCGGCGAAGGTCCGTCACATATCCACTGTCGCACGACCTACCGCCCGCGGATTTTGTGACTTCGAATTGGACGGCCTCGGTCGTATGACGCTCGAGGAGAACCTGGCCGTGATCGACTGTGTGACCCGGGGGAAACCGCCCCCGGTCACACAGTGCTTGAGATCAGTACGTGCTTGAGATCAGTACGTGCTGCAGATCAGTACGTGCTTGAGATCAGTTCCGTACGTAGAACGTGTCGATCAGGGGTTGGCTCGCCGAGCTGTTGAAGAGCTGCTCGCCACCCAACCGTTCGCTGTTCCACACCACGAGCTGGGGCGTCCAGACGACCGGGACGAGATACGCGCCCTCGGCAATGGTGAGGTCGGCCTGCTGGAACAGATCAGCGGCTGAGGGGTCGCCCGGTATCAGGGCCGACGCCGCGGTCAGTGGATCGATCACGTCGGGTCGGGGCACGCCACACAGGACCTGGGATTGCCCCTCTGCGAACATCCGGTTGTACTTGTCGACGCCCGTGCGCGACCCCGGGACCAGGAGGGCACCGGGGCTCTGCGGCGTGATGAACTCCGAGACGGGGTCCTGGGTGGTGACGATGTTGACGTCGAACCCGACCTCGTTGAGCTGTGCTTGGAGCACCTCGACGACCGTGTCGTGGTCGGGGACCACCCCGATGAAGGCCAGGTCCATGGGGACCGTCTCCCCGCCGAGCAGCTCCCGGGCCTGGTCGGGATCGTAGGTCACGATGTCCTCGAGGGCGGGGTTGTAGTACACGTGATCCTCGGGCCAAAGCCCGACTGCAGGGTCTGCGAGTCCGTCGTACACCAGGTCACTGATGGTCTGCCGGTCGATCGCCACCTGGAGCGCATGACGGACGTTCTCGTCGTCGAAAGGTGGCTTGCCGGAGCAGACGAGCAGGGCGATGTAGCTCCGATCCGTGGGCCGAGACTCGACGGTGAAACGATCATCGAGGCGGGCGGCGTCGGTCGGTGACAGACCCGTGAAGACGTCGATGACGTCGCTGAGCAGACCGTTGACGACCGACGCACCGTCGGTCACGTTCACCCACTCGACGCCGGCGAGCTGCCAGGAGTCGGCGTCCCAGTAGTCGGGGTTCTTGACCAAGACGACGGACTGCCCATCGATGAACTCCTCGACGACATAGGGTCCGGCGCCCACGGGGCTGCTGTCGATGGCGTCGGGATCCGACGCGGCCTGGGCCGGTGAGACGATGACGCCCTCCCGGTCGGCGAGGGCTTGCGCGAGCTCTCCGGCCTGCGGACTCGACAGCGAGATCGTGACGGTGAGCGGATCGACGACCGCGACGTCGGTGATGGCCAGGAATGCCACCGAGAGACTCGGCAGGGTCGTCTCGCTCGCCTCGTTGAGCGTGCGCAGGAGCCCGGCGGCGACCGCTTCGGCGTCGTAGGGGTTGCCATCGGCGAAGGTGATCCCGTCTCGGATGGTCAACGTGAGGGTCTGCGGGTCGACGAGCTCGAAGGACTCGGCCATCCACGGCACGATGCTTCCGTCGTCGGACCAGCGGAGCAGGGTACCGAACACGAGCTCCATCCACGGCCGATCGGCGTTCACCGCAGACTGAGTGGGGTCGAGGTGGATGCCGGCCGGGAACACCAGCCCGCCACCGATGCGGAGGACCCCATCGGGGTCGACATCGCTCGCCGGCGCGGCGGTGGTCTCGGGCGCCGCTTCGGTCGTGTCGGTCGGCGCAGTCGTGTCGTCGGTCGTGGCCTCGGTGCCCTCGGTCGGGACCGTGGTGGACTGGTCGGATTCTCCGGCCGAGTCATCGTCGTCGTCACCGCAGGCCGCGGCGACGAGCGCCAGGCACAGCAGGAGGGCGAGCGACAGCCGGCAACGGATGCGTGTCTCTCGCCTCCTCCGAAGGGAGTGTTGGTGAGTCGGGACGTGGTCCATGTCTTCCTCCTCGGCGGACCCGGTACTCCGGACGTCGCCTCTGTGTTGCTGGTCGGATTGGGCGCTGGCGGCCTTGTCGTTGGCGATCAGGCGTCGGCGATCAGGCGTCGGCGGGTCAGGTCGTGCGCATCGCGTGGCCGGTCACGAGGTGGCAGCGCACCGTGGAACCCTCGGCGGTCACGACAGCCTGTGGGACATCGGTTCGACAACGCTCCATGACTACATGGCAGCGGGTGTGGAACCGACAGCCGGTCGGCGGGTCGGTGGGGTCAGGGATATCGCCGCGGAGCAGGATCCGGCGCCGCGTGTGTCGCAGCGCCGGGTCGGGGAGTGCGGCCGCCGACAGCAAGGCTTGCGTGTACGGATGTTGCGGGGCGCGATAGACGACCGCGGCGTCGCCGAGCTCGACGATCTCGCCGAGGTACATGACCGCGATGCGATCGCTGGCGTGGTGAACGAGCGCCGGATTGTGAGCGATGAACAAGAAGGCAACACCGCTGCTGCGCTGAAGGTCTTCGAGCAGGTTGATGACCTGGGCTTGGGTCGACACGTCCAGCGACGACACGGGTTCGTCCAGCACGACGAGCGCAGGATCGATCGCGAGGGCGCGTGCGATGGCCATGCGCTGAAGCTGGCCGCCCGACAGCTCGCGCGGGTAGCGCCCGAGATGCGTCGGTGAGAGCCCCACCTGGTCCATGAGCTGGTGCAGGATCTCGGTGCGCGACTGCGCGCTCAGATCAAGGTGCACGTCGAGGGGTTCGGCCACACTCCTCCCCACCTGGAGCAGAGGATCGAACGACGAGTAGGGATCCTGGAAAACCATCTGGGCGTACCGGCGCAGGCGGCGGAGGTCGCCGCGTGATGCGTCGGAGATGTCCCGGCCCCGCAGTCGGATCGTTCCTGCCGAGGGGTCGATCAACCGGAGCGCCAGCCGGCCGACCGTCGACTTGCCCGAGCCGGACTCGCCGACGAGGCCGACGGTCTCGCCGGGCGCGACGGCCAACGTCAGGTCGCTGACGGCGTGGACGTGGCGCCGGACTCGCCGCAGCAGCCCGTCGCGCACCGGGAACAGCTTGCTCACGCCGAGAAGTTCGACGACCGGTGCGTCGGACTCGACCTCGTCGAGTTGACTCATCGGCTCACCAACTCGAGCTCGTCGGCTCGCACGCAACGGGACCGACGATCGGGGCCGACGTCGCGCAGGGCGATCCGACCCGTCCGGCACTTGTCGGCGACATACGCGCAGCGACCGGCGAGCCGGCAGCCCTCGCCGAGCTCGTGGAACTGCGGCACCTGACCGGGGATCACATAGAGCGACGAACGCCGCTCGGCCCGATGAGGCATGGCCCGCAGGAGCCCCTCGGCGTACGGGTGTCGCGGCGTGCTGAAGAACTCGGCAACCGGTGCCGTCTCGACGATCTCGCCGGCGTACATGACGGCGACGCGGTCGCAGATGTCGGCCACCACCCCGAGGTCGTGAGTCACGAAGATCATCGCCATCCCGAGCTCGGCGCGCAGCTCGTGGAGCAGCTCCAGCACCTGAGCCTGGATCGTGACGTCGAGCGCGGTGGTGGGTTCGTCGGCGATGAGGAGCTTGGGCCGGCACACCAGCGCCATGGCGATCATGGCGCGCTGGCGCATGCCGCCGCTGAACTCGTGGGGATACGAGTCAGCGCGCGTCGCCGAGACACCGACATGCTCGAGCGATTCGAGGGCGCGGCGTCGGGCCTCTTGGCGAGACACCCGCTCGTGCCAACGGACGACTTGTCCGATCTGGTGGGCGATCGTGAGCGACGGGTTCAGGCTGGCCATCGGGTCCTGGAAGATCATGGCGATCTCGCTGCCGCGCCGCGCCGCCATCTCGCGGAATGAGAGCCCCAACAGATCGCATCCGTCGAACTGCACCGAGCCCCCGGTGATCGTCGCCGGCGGCGATGTGAGCAGACGCATGAGCGCCAGGGACGTGACCGTCTTGCCGGAGCCACTCTCACCAACTAGGCCGAGGGTCTCACCCGCCGCGACCGACAACGACACCCGGTCCACGATTCGCACCGATCCGCGGTCGGTCTGGAAATCGACCTGGAGATCTCGGACCTCTAGGAGCGGAGCAGGACCGGCGTCGCCCGATGGGCTGGCCACCGGGTTCTCCTGGCGTGGCACGGCGGACGCGGGCGGTGGGCTCACGGGTTCGACGGTGGTCAGACCGAGTCGCCCGTACCGACGTACCTGGTTGCCCGTGCCCAGGGCACCGCGCAGGCCGTCGCCGACCAGGTTGAACGCCAGGACGCTCAACGCGATAGCCATGCCGGGCGGTACGACCTGCCAGGATTCCGTGAGGAGGTAGTCGTTGGCGTCTTGCAGCATCGCGCCCCAGCTCGCGGTCGGAGGCTGGGCCCCGAGGCCGAGAAAGCTGAGGCTGGCCTCAGCGAGGAGAACGACGCCGAGCACGATGGAGGCCTGGACGACGAGCGGCGACAAGACATTCGGGAAGATGTGGCGGCTGAGCACCTGGACGGTCGGCGTGCCTATCGCGGTCGACGCCTCGATGAAGGTCTCCTCGCGGATGGCCAGCGCCTGGCCGCGCACGAGTCGCGTGAAACCCGGTGTCATCGCGGCACCGATCGCGATCATGGCGCTGGTCAAGTCGGTTCCGAGCACCGCGACGAGAGCGATGGCGAGCACCAGCCCGGGGATCGACATGATGGCATCGGCGATGCGCATCAAGACGGTGTCGGTCATGCCTCCGACGTAGCCCGACAGCATGCCCAGCGGGACCGCGATGGCGAGGGCGCCACCGACGGCGAGGACACTGAAGCGCATGCTCACGAAGGCGCCCTCGAGGATGCGGCTGAGGGTGTCGCGCCCGAGGTTGTCCGTGCCCAGGAGGTGATCCCAGGACGGCCCCGACAACGGCTCGCCGACCTGGAGCTCATGGGGGTCGTACGGGGCGATCCAGCCGTGGAGCAGACCGGCGACGCCGACGACCCCCAGTACCACCAGAGCCGTCATGGCCACCGGGTCGCGGCGAAAACGCGTCCAGGTGCGGCGCAGGTGCCCGGGACTGCGGGCGTGCTCGGCGCCCGCGGTCACGACACCCGGACCTTCGGGTTCAGGTAGCCGTAGGCGATGTCGACGGAGAGGCTCACCAGCACCTGGATGAGCACGAACAGTACGGCGACGCCCTGGACAGCGGGGATGTCCTGGGTGGTCACGGAGCTGAGGAGATAGGTGCCCATGCCCGGAATGCTGAAGATCCGCTCCACCAGGACGGTTCCCCCGAGGATGGCGCCGACTTGCAACCCGAGCACCGTGACCGCCGGGCCGGCCGAGTTCTTCAGTGCGTGGCCGACGACCACCTGGCGGGTAGAGCCGCCCTTGGCCCACGCCGTACGAATGAACGACGACTGCATGGTGTCGGCGAGGCCGCCGCGAAGCTGCCGGGCGAGCACGGCCGCAGGGGCCAGCGCCAGCGCCGCCGCAGGCAGGATCATCCGGTCGAACCATCCCGATGCGCTGTCGGTGAAGTGCTCGAAGCCGAACGGCGGGACCCAACCCAACTTCACCGCGAAGAGGACCACCAGCAGCATCGCGATCCAGAACGCAGGCATGGCGATCGAAGCACTCGACGCGATCAGCAGGACCCGGTCGAGAAGACTCCCGGGTCGAAGTCCACCGGCTATCCCGACCAGCAGCGCAATGGCGGCGGCGAACGCGAAGACGAGGGCCGCCATGCCCAGGGTCACCGGAAGGCGCTCGCCGATCTGGTCGCTGACCGGGTCGCCCGAGTAGAGCGAGTCACCCAGGTCGAGACGGATCGCTCCGGACAACCAGTCGCCGTACCGGACCAGAAACGGGTCGTCGAGGTTGAGATGCTGGCGGATGGACTCGATGTCTTCGGGTCGGGCGTCAGCTCCGCCGGCAAGAGTCACCGCGGCGTCGCCGGGGACGAGCGTGGTGAGCCCGAAGATCACGAACGAGACGATCAGCAGCATTGGTACGAGCGCGACCACACGTCTGACGATCAGGCCCAACATGCGGCGTACCCCCTCGGCTCCGGGACTCGGGTGTTCGAGCCCTCATCTGACCAGGCGCAACGGCATTTCGCGCACGGCCAACACCCTAGTTGAGGCCTGGCGGGCGTCAAGCCGACAGAGTGTCGTCGGTCACGTCGACCGGGGCCGACACCGCATCCGCCTCATCGGTCGACCCCTCTTTGGGGGCCGCGCCGACCACGCGTCAGAACGTCGTTCTCATGGGCTCCGACAAGGCGTTCAGCACGCGGGTCTCGGGACTGCTCGGGTCTGGGATCGCTGCACCCCGGTGAAGCTCCGGTAGCGTGTCGGCGTCTCTACCGGTCACACCGTCGCGCCCCTGCATGACCCACAGCTTCCCCGCAGCCCTTGCCACCGGCCCGTCAGTGTCAGACCGCGTCGCCGCACGCGCCGCCGTCGAGAAGCATCAGACCGCGACCCGTCAGCCGGCGGCCGAGATCGTGGCCGCAGCGCTGACACTGGCCGAGGAAAAAGGCACGGCCTTCACCATCCAGGAGTTGTCCAAGCGCGCCGGGGTGTCCCTGCAGACCTTCTACCGGTACTTCGCGGGCAAGGACGCACTCGTGCTCGCCGTCCTCGAGGATCGGATCGCCGACGCCTGTTCCCAGTACCGGCGTGTTGCGGCCGGCGAGACCGACCCTGTCGCCCGGCTCCGGGTGTACGTCACGATGGCGCTGTCCGCCCTGTCGGCCGGCGAGAGTCCGGCGGGCCGCCGCTTCATGGTCGCTGAGCATTTCCGGCTCCAACAGGTCTATCCCGACGAGCTGGCTCGAGCGACTCAACTCTTCGCCGACCTCCTGGTCCCCGAGATCGTGGCCGCGGTCGAATCCGGCGCGCTCGCCCCCGGCGACGG
>CAYMJU010000015.1:0-56889 GCA_964390555.1 uncultured Acidimicrobiales bacterium
AGGCACCGCTCGGCACGACCGACGACGCGGACCAGATCACGGAGTTGCGCGGCGTCGCACAACGCCACATCCACAGCAGCGAGCTCACGCTCCGCGTCGGCCAACACACCCATGACCACAACCTAACCAGGGGGTATGACACTGCTTGCTGGCGGTCTCGGTCCGAGGACCTCGACTGTTGGCCGACAGCGGGATCCGCCCAGACGCGGCCACGCGCCACTGCCAGCCCACGGCCAGCCCGTCACAGAGCGCGGTCGCACCTCGGGTTGAGGGCAGCGCACCCATATATCGCCGGATATCGGGCGGGTTGCGTTGGGTCGTGGACTGGGCGAAGTGTGCGTCCTCGATCCGCCGGTCGAAGGCGCCCGAGGAAGATCGAGTCGCACCGGCCTTGCGTAGAGTCGTGTCGTGACCGCTGACCAACCACCGAAGGAGCCCCGCGGGTTCCGGCGGGTGGTCGGTCGCCGATGGTGGCAACCGATCATCGTGTTCGCCGTTGTCAGCGCTGGTATCGCTGTCGGCGTCGGCTGGTTCGAAAGCAGTGGCGACGATCCGGGACCCGCTTCACCCGTAACCACACCGGCTGTGACGCTCGCAGCTGATCGGGGCGGCGCGACTGCCCTCAACTTGTCGGCGGGCGGTCTCGTCATGAGCGCGGCACCATGCCCCGAAGTCGATCCGGCGCTCATCGCCCGTGCGCCGATCGCGTTCATGGGCACGGTGACCCTCCACAGCGAAGGCTACGTCGAGCTCACCGTCGACAAGGACTATGTCGGCGTTGGCGCCGAGGCTGTCACGTTGACTGCCTCGAGAGGCGTGGACTTCTGGCTTGGACCGGTCCCTTGGGATGTCGGGAGCCAGTATCTGGTCACCGCCCATTCCGGTGTCGTGAGCTTCTGTGGGCAGAGTGGTTCAGCCACGCCCGAGCTGCGAGCCATCTTCGACGAAGCATTCCCCAGCTGACCACTCGCTCACTCACGCACCAGAACCAAGCCAGGCCGAACACCCCGGAGCTACCCCACAGTGTCGTCGGATCGAGCCAGCGGGCATCGCCCCAAGAGCCGCTGCACTTCGGCCCGATTGTGGGCGCCCTGCGGGCACCGCCCAGGATCGCCGGTTCTCGGGTGCACCCCCGGAGTGCTCCATGCCGCGATAACGAGTGGCCGGTCGAACGTTGGGCCGATGGTCGGAGGCGCCAATACTTCCTCGGGATCATTCCGAAGCGCCGTTGCCGTCTGCGTCGGCGTCAAGCCCCTCGACCGCGACGTCCGGGAAAAGCTCGGCGCATCGAACGTTGAGGTACACGATCCTCCACCAGGTCTCGGTGCAGATCGCAGCAGCCCTACTCGGCGATCCGGTGTCTTTCGCAGATGTGTAGCCAGCCGATCCGTCGCCCAACAGGATGGCACTGTGCAAAGTCGCCACTGGATCCCCATGCACGAGGCTGTTGTAGCGGTCGACCAGTTGGTCGGGATCTACCAACCCGCTGCAGCTGACCTCAGCGGGTGCCATCGCCTTGGCTCTGACTCGGAGGGAGGGCCGCTCGCTGTGCAACCAACCGTCTGCCCACAGCGGCCGTGCCTGCGGTTCCGCCAGCAAGTAGGCAAGGGTCGCACTGCGCTCGAACAAAGGACGAAGAAGGATGAGCGCGGAGGTGAGATAGGCCTGCCGAACGAGCTCCCGAATACTCAGCGCGATCGAAAGCGACGGTGGAACGACCTCGGCCGCAATCTGCTGTACATCGGTGAGTCGGTTGGAACGAGTCCACTCAGCGATCTCAGCCTGTTGGGCCATCGTGAGGGAGATCACCCGATCAAGCATGAACACCGCATCGAGGCCGAGGTACGGCTCATCGTCGGGGGTGAACACCGCTGTCACGGCCCGAGTTTGTCATCTGGATTGCGGATGACCTGCCAATGCCCGAGAGTCCGATCACTTGTGGCCGAGCGCCGACCCCACAGAACGCGCACTCGTAGTCGCGGCCGAGGCCGGCAGTGGCGTCGCTGCTTTTCGGCCCTTACGTGCGGGTACGAGTCGAACTCGAGCCGCCGTGTCCCGCATTCATTGTTCGGTCGCGGTGACTCCACCTCGTCGATCTAGCGACAGACCACTCGCGACCGTCTTGTGGCACCGCCGACGGTGACTGCAGGCAATCGGCCCGACCGATCCGCTCGTTGGCATCGGTGATGGTGTGCCTGTGAGTCAACGATGACCACGATCTCGAGACGACCGATTGCGGCGACCGCGGCCCGTGTGCGATCGCGCTGGACTGGCTCCGCCCGCCTCAGGGCATGCGACCGGTGAAGGCCATGAGCTGTTCGAGCGCTGAGGCGCCCGCGGGGGCGGGCTGCTCGGGGCCGAACAGACCGGGCTGGCGCAACTCGGGACCCAGCATCTCCTTGGCCATGGGGAGCGCGATGTCGAACATCTCGGTGTCGGTGACAGGGCGGCCCGACCCCCTGGACAGGTCGCCACAATGGGTGGCCACATCGAAGATGGCGATGTTGAGGGCCACGCCGGCCGGCATCTGGCCGAACGGCAGCGTGACCACCTTGTCCATGACGCCCGGTTCCTCGAACGCTTTGATGGCCCGGCGAGACGCCGCCTGCAAGGCTCCGGCCGGATCGGCGCCGAGCATGTCACCACCGATCTGGGCCAGGATCTCGTCGGGCACCGAGCCCTGTTCGGCCGATACGGCGAACATGGTGGCGCCACCCGTGATGTGGTTCACCACGTCACGCACGGCCCAACCCTCGCACGGGCTCGGTTTGTTCAGGTCCTCGGCGGTCATGGATCCGACGAGCCGGTTGGCTTCGTCGACCACACGCTGGAGCATGGCAACGGTCATGGTTGGCGCCCATCAGTCAAGGAGACGTATCGCATCCGCCACCCGGACACCGCCGGGATCACGGTCGACGTGTCGGCGCAGCATGGCACATCGGACATCACCCTGCCGAGCCGTCGATGAAGTTGCTCGATCGACCACGCCGCCGCTCCAGCCACCGTCGCTCGGCGCGGGTACGAGTACTCACCAGGCGGGGCACACGTACGCTGCGCGGATACCTCCGATCGCCGACGATGGGTCCACCCCAGCCAAGGAGACCAAGCCATGACGACCATCGACCTGAAAGATCTCGCATTGTTCTCCGGTTGTAGCCGGCGGGAGCTCGAGCAGATCCGGGCCCTCTGCTCGCATACGGTCGTACCGGCCGGCAAGGTGATCGTCCGGCGTGGCGATCCCGGCCGCGAATGCATGGTGATCGGATCCGGAACCTTGACCGTCGAGCGAGACGGCCACGTCGTGGCCGAGGTCGGTGCCGGCGACGTGATCGGCGAGATCGCCTTGATCGAAGGCGGCTACGCCCCGCGAACGGCAACCGTTCGGACCACGACCCAGTGCGAGGTCCTGGCGTTCTCCGTGGGTGAGTTCAACCGGCTCCTCGCCGGCTACCCGAGCATCGCGGCCCGTATCGAGAAGATCGCCGTTCACCGCTTGAGCGAGGATCTGCACGACGCCGAGGGGCACAGCGTGTCTTGATCCTCGGAGCGCTGCGACGTCCTCCTCCGCGGGGTGCCCGACGGGCTGGAGGCGAGCCTTCGCAATCGGCCATGCTGTTCACCAACGCCCACGGCGACAACCTGGCCGGCGGCTTCGGCATCACGGCCATGCGAGCGATCAACGCCATCCCGCTCGTCCTGGCCGCCCGCCCCGGCGTGCTCTCCGTGTTCGACCTCCCCGTCATCACGGGGAAAGGACGGCTCCGATGAACGCCCGACTGGCCGACCGTGTGGCCGTGCTGAGCGGCTCGACCCGCGGCATCGGCCGCACCATCGCCGAGATGTTCGCCCGCGAGGGAGCCGCCGTGGCCGTGACCGGCCGCAGCGTCGACCGGGGTGAGCGCGTGGCCGCCGGGATACGCGAGTTGGGCGGCCAGGCCGAGTTCTTCGCGCTCGACATCACCGACGAGGACAGCGTCCGAACGGTGATGGACGGCGTGGCGGAGCGGTTCGGCAAACTCGACGTGCTGATCAACAATGCCGCCCCGACCGATGCTGTGAGCACCCAGGTCAAGCCGCTCATCGAGTACTCGACCGAGGAGTGGAACCGAATCCTGCTCGGCACGCTGACCGGGAATGTGTTCTGGGCCTGCAAGTACGGGCTCCCGCACCTCATCGCCGCCGGCGATGGGAGCGTGGTCAACATCTCCTCGGGCCAGTCGGTCGTGGGCCTAACGGGCTTCGCCGCCTACAGCGCGGCCAAGGGGGGCATCAACAGCATCACTCGGACGCTCGTAGTCGAGAACGCCCAGCACAACATCCGGGTCGACACCATCATCTTGGGCCGCGTCATCGCCCACAGCAAGGACACCGGAGTGGGTGTCGGCGCCGGCCACCTCACCCGGCTCGGCATCCCGTCGGACATCGCGTACTGCGCAACCTGGTTGGCTTCGCACGAGGCCCAGTTCGTTACCGGTTCGCTGATAACCGCCGACGGCGGATTCACCGTCAACGGCGACGCCATCGTGGCCACGTGACCGAGATCCACTGATTACCCAGTCGATCGGCCGCGCGGCGGTCGCTGGGCATGGCCGATGCACACGGCCACTCGACGTTTCGAGCCCGATGTAGAACCCGTAGCCCTACGGTATAAGGCCGAGAACGAGCGCCACTTGGTGAACGTTCGACGTCTGGTCGGTCTCGCTCGCCTGGTGCGCAGTCGAGAAATGCAACTGTCACATTGGGGCTCGCCTATCGGCCCGCCCTCTGAAGGAGCTTCGGGTGTCTCGAGGGTTGTACCGGATCGGTCGTTGGGCGGCCACCCATCCATGGCGAGTCGTGGGGGCGTGGGTGTTTCTCGTTGTCGCGCTCGCCGGCGCGGGCCAGCGTTGGGGCGACAGCGCGGCCAGCTCTTTCGCCATCCCCGGATCGGAGTCCCAGCGCGCGTTCGACCTGCTCGACGACCGGTTCCCCGCTCAGTCGGGCTCGACGGCGTGGCTCGTGTTCCACGCCCCGACGGGCACGCTCGCCGATGCCGACGCGATGAGCGCCATAGAGGCGACGCTCGACGAGATCCGCGGCACCGGTCACGTCGTCGCAGTCGCGAGCCCGCTCGACGAGGGCGCCGAGCGTTTGGTGTCGAGCGACGCAACGATCGCCTACGCCGAGGTGCGTTACGACATCCCGGCGAGCGACTTCGACGATGCGATCGTCGATGCCCTCGACGTCGCCGCCGCGGCCGGACGCGATGCCGGGCTACAGGTAGAGCTCGGTGGCGATGCCGTCGACTCCATGGCCGAGAAGGAGCCACCGGGTTCGGAGCTGATAGGTCTGGGCGTCGCCGTGGTCGTGTTGCTGGTGGCGTTCGGCTCGCTGATAGCGATGGGCCTGCCGCTACTCAGTGCGGTGGTCGGGCTGGGCATCGGCCTTTCGGCGATCAGGCTTCTCGGCCACTGGTTCGAGTTCAACTCGGCCGCCCCGATCCTGGCCAGCATGATCGGTCTGGGCGTCGGCATCGACTACTCGCTGTTCGTCGTGACCCGGCACCGCCACTTCCTTCACGACGGCATGACCGTCGCCGAATCTGTTGCGCGCGCCAACGCCACGGCGGGGAGTGCCGTCGTGTTCGCCGGGGCGACGGTGGTGGTGGCCATCCTCGGGCTGCAGATCGCCGGTCTGCCACTCGTCACGTGGATGGGAATTGCGGCGGCGATCACGGTCGCGGTGATGGTCGCAGTGGCGGTGGTGCTGCTTCCGGCGCTGCTCGGCATAGCCGGCGAGCGCATCGACCGGTTCGCTCCACCCGGGCTGAAGCCCAACATCGACACCACCGGTCGGCGCACGTTGGGTGCCCGGTGGGCGACTGCGGTCGCGGCCCGGCCGCTGGTGTCGGCGATCGTCGGCGCGTCGGTACTGCTCGTGCTGACGGTGCCGCTGTTCGATCTGCGCCTCGGCTCCACCGACGCCGGCAACGAACCGACGACCTCGACGGCCCGCAGATCGTACGATCTGCTCACCGAGGGATTCGGCGCCGGATTCAACGGCCCGCTCACCATCGTGGTCGACCTCAACGGCGCGGCGCCACAAATGCTACCGAGCCTGCTGGCCGCGATCGACGGCGACCCGAACGTGGTCGAGGTGTTGCCGGCAGTGATCAACCCGGTCGGCGACACCGCGGTCCTCACCGCCTACCCGACTAGCAAGCCGCAGGATGCCGCGACGACTGAGCTCGTGCATCGGCTGCGCCGCGACGTCATCCCGTCGGTGGTCGACCAAGGCGGCGGAGCGGTGTTCGTGACCGGCTCGACCGCGGCGTTCATCGACCTGACCGACAAGATCACGGCGCGACTCCCGTGGTTCATCGCCGGGGTCGTCGGCCTCAGCTTCGTGCTGTTGATGACGGTGTTCCGGTCGATCCTCATCGCCTTGAAGGCGGCCATCATGAACCTGTTCGCCATCGGCGCGGCCTACGGTGCGTTGGTCGCGGTGTTCCAGTGGCAATGGGGCGGCTCGCTGCTCGGCGTCCACGAGTCACTGCCGATCGTCAGCATCGTGCCGATGATCATGTTCGCCATCTTGTTCGGCCTGTCAATGGATTACGAGGTCTTCATCCTGGCGCGGGTCCGCGAGGAGTGGCTCAAGACCGGCGACACGCGCCAGAGCGTCGTCGACGGACTCTCGGCAACGGCGCGGGTCATCACCTCTGCTGCCCTCATCATGATCAGCGTGTTCGGGGCGTTCCTGCTGAGCGACGACCCACTGATCAAGATGTTCGGATTCGGCCTCGCCTTCGCGGTGTTCATCGACGCGACGATTGTTCGCATGGTGCTGGTGCCGGCCACCATGGAGCTGCTCGGCGATCGCAACTGGTGGCTGCCGGGCTGGCTCGACCGGATCCTGCCCGACATCTCAGTCGACGGCGAGCAGGGACTCCCCGAACCCGAGTACCGAAGCGCTGCCGTTGTCGGGCCTCAGCAGTCGTCACCCCTGCCGGCGGTCGAGATGGCGCTGGACCCGGCTCATGCTCTCAGCCTGGCCGAGACATGAATCCGGTCATCGACTCGGGCCGGGCCGCCGACGACGTCGCGGGCGACGCGATCGTCGTCTACTCGCGCCCAGGTTGTGGGTTCTGCTCGTCGTTGCGCCGCCAACTCGATCACCACGATGTCCCTCACCGCCTGGTCGACATCTGGTCCGATCCGGCCGGCGCGGCATTCGTGCGCTCGGTAGCCCGAGGCCACGAGACGGTCCCCACGGTCTCGATCGGTTCGATCGTCCTGGTCAACCCGTCGATCCATGAGCTCCTGGCCACCGCCCGCGTCCACGCTCCGCAGGCCGTGCCGGCCGATTACGTGGCCCCCACGCCGGGCCGCCTCGGCTCGATGGTGAACCGCCTCCTCGGCGGCTGAGAGGACCGCGGGCGGCCTTGACCGGCGAGTAGCGTCGGGCCGCATGGGGACACACGATGGGGTCGGTCCAGTCGGTCGGCTCCAGGGGAAGATGGCCATCGTCACTGGGGCGGCGTCGGGCATCGGTCGCGCTGCGGCCGAGCTGTTCGCTGCTGAGGGTGCACGCGTCCTGTGCGCGGACATCAACGATGCCAGCCCGGTCGTCGACCACATCGGATCGAGCGCCGCAGCTACGCGGGTCGATGTGTCCATCGCGGCCGACGTCTCTCGCATGGTCGACGAGGCGCTCGATGCGTTCGGGAGGCTCGACATCTTGTTCAACAACGCCGGATTCGGAGGCCCGCGCGTGACTCTCCCAGAGCTCGACGAGGACGTGTTCGACCGGGTGATCGCCGTCAACTTGAAGAGTGTGTACCTCGGAATCAAGTACGGGATCCCCGCCATGTTGCGCTCCGGTGGGGGCTCGGTAATCAACACCGCGTCGGCCGCCGGGCTGGTCGGGTTCAAGAACCACGCCGCCTACGCCTCGGCCAAGGGGGGAGTGGTGCAGATGACGAAGTCGGTGGCGCTCGACTACGCCGCTCATGGAGTACGGGTCAACGCCATCTGCCCGGGCATGACCTGGACCGGTCTGGCGCACGCGGCCTACGGATCCTCGCCGCCAGCCGACTCGAAGCCCCCCCAACCGATGAACCGGTGGGGGCTGCCTTCCGAACTGGCGGCGGCCGCGCTGTTCCTCGCCAGCGACGAATCGTCGTTCATCACCGGGGCGGCCATCCCGGTCGACGGCGGTTACGTGGCTCGCTGAGCCGCACGCCGCGAGCCACACGCCGCGAGCCGCGAGCCAGAAGGCGATCGAGGACAGCTGAGCCGCACGCCGCGAGCCCTCGGCGTCATCGGCCGGCGAGGGCGGCGACGACGGGTGCGAACCCCTCCAGGTTGGCCTGCTGCACGGTCACGTAGTTGATGCCGATGACGTCGCGCCACGAGTGCAATCGCTCGATCACGGCGGCCTGCGTGCCCACGAGCACGTTGGGATGCTCGGCGAGCACGAGCGGATCGCCACCGACGGCCGCGGCGACCTTGGCCAGCTCGGCCGTGACATCGTCGGTCACTGCCACGAAGTAGGGCGAGCTCTCGACGTCGATCTCCGCGAATCGCTCGCCCGCCGCAGCGCGCGCGTAGCCGACACGTCGAGCCGCCTCGTCGGCCATGGTGAGACCGTCGTCGGTGCGGGGAACCCAGGGGAGAGTGGACAGGCTGACGATGTCGGCCTCGCGCCCCGCGAGTGACAGGACTCGTTTGCCCGCGCCGCCGATCATGATCGGCGGGTGGGGCTGCTGGACCGGGCGGGGCAACCCGGTGTACCCGCGCACGTTCACATGGTCGCCGGAGAGGTCGAGCTCCTCGCCGGACCAGTGGGCTCGGACCAGGTTGATCACCTCCTGGAGCTTGGCGATGCGGGCACCGGGTCGCTCGAACGCGATGCCCATGGCGCGGTACTCGACTTCGCTCCAGCCGGCGCCTATGCCGAACTCGAGTCGGCCATCGGACAGCAGATCGAGCGTCGCGGCCTCCTTGGCGAGGGCGGCGGGCACGTGGTAGTCGATGCAGAAGACACGACACCCGACGCGCATGCGCTCGGTGACCGCAGCGGCCGTGGCCATGGCGGCTATGGGGGCGAGATGCTGGGGCCACTGGCGCGACTCGCGCGTCGCCGGCCCCTTGCCCAGGTAGTGGTCGGCGAGGAACAAGGTGTCATAGCCGAGGTCCTCGACCCGTCGAGCGAGATCGCGCCACTCGCGACCCGATTTGGCGGTCGTGGCCTGAACAGCGAAACGGAAGGGCCGCGACGACGACATCGGGGGAGGCTAGCGAGTACGGAACCGCAGGTCGTCCGACTGCGCACTTCGTGTGGCAGTGTCTGACGTCAGATGGAACCTCCCGCTACCTTTCGAGCACCTGTCGTCCTCGACGGTCGCGGAGTCACACGAGCTGAGGTGGTGGACGTCGCCCGCGAGCGCCGGGGCGTGGCTCTCGGTGCCCAGGCCCGCCAGGCCATGGAGGCCTCGGCGGCTGTGGTCGATGACCTCGTGGCGTCGGGTCGAGCCGTGTACGGCGTGACGACCGGATTCGGCGCGCTGGCCACGACGAGCATCCCGGGCTCGCGAACCGAGGAGTTGCAGGTCGCTCTCGTCCGGTCCCACGCGGCCGGGATGGGCGACCCGGTCGAGGTCGAGGTCGTTCGGGCGCTCATGTTGCTGCGCGCCCGCAGCCTGGCCATGGGTTACTCCGGCGCTCGGCCCGAGCTGGTCGAGATGCAGCTCGCGCTCTTGAACGCCGGGCTGACGCCCGTTGTGCGGGAGCACGGCTCTCTCGGCGCGAGCGGTGACCTCGCGCCTCTCGCCCATTGCGCGCTCGCGCTCATCGGCGAGGGTGACGTGTCGACCTCGGACCACGTGGTCGGTCCGGCTGCGGATGCTCTCCGGATCGCGGGGCTGCATCCGATCCGGCTCCGGGCCAAGGAGGGATTGGCGCTCATCAACGGCACCGACGGGATCCTGGGCATGCTCGTGCTCGCCATCGCCGACCTCGAAGACCTGGCACGCTTGGCCGACGTGGCGGCTGCCATGACGACCGAGGGCCTACTCGGTACCGATCGGGCGTTCGCGCCGGACCTTCAGGCCTTGCGACCCCAGCTCGGGCAGTCCCGGAGCGCGGCCAACCTCACACGTCTGCTCGCCGGGTCCGCCATCGTGGCCAGCCACCGCGACGGCGACCCCCGCGTTCAGGACGCCTACTCGATCCGCTGCACGCCCCAGGTCCACGGCGCGGCGCTCGACACTGTCGACCACGCCCGGTCGGTGGCAGACCGCGAGCTCGACGCGGCCATAGACAACCCCATGATCCTCCCCGATGGACGAGTCGAGTCGTGCGGCAACTTCCACGGTGCCCCGCTCGCCATGGTGTGTGACTTCCTGGCGATCGCCATCAGCGAGTTGTGCGCGATCAGCGAGCGACGAACCGACCGGCTGCTCGACCGGTCGAGGAGTCAAGGTCTGCCGCCGTTCCTCAGCCCCGATCCAGGCGTGAACTCGGGGTACATGATCGCCCACTACGCGCAGGCCGCGATGGCGATGGACGCGGCCCGCGCCGCGGTCCCGGCGTCGGTACAGTCACTGCCGACCAGCGCCATGCAGGAGGATCATGTGTCCAACGGCTGGGCCGCGGCCCGCAAGCTGAGGCGCAGCGTCGACAGCCTCCGGCGGGTCCTGGCCGTCGAGATGACGTGCGCCGCCGCGGCGATCGACCTTCGGGCACCGCTCGCTCCGGCGGCGGGGACAGGGGCTGCGCTGAAGACCGTTCGAACCGAGGTCGCGGCACCCGGAACGGATCGTTGGCTCAGCCCCGAGCTACGCGCCGTCGAAGCGATGCTGGCCGACGGGCGCATCCTGTCTGCCGTCGAGTCGTCCATCGGACCCCTGGAGGTCACATGATCGGTGCGCGACCTGTGCGAGCGCCACGCGGGACCGCGCTCACCTGCCGGAGCTGGTCGACCGAGGCCGCCTACCGGATGCTCCACAACAATCTCGATCCCGAGGTCGCGGAACGGCCCGATGACCTCGTCGTGTACGGCGGGACGGGCCGAGCGGCGCGCTCGTGGGATGCCTTCGACGCCATGTGCCGGACCCTCACGACCCTGGCCGACGACGAGACGATGCTCGTGCAGTCCGGAAAGCCGGTGGGGGTGTTCCGCACCCACGAATGGGCGCCGCGTGTGCTGATCGCCAACTCCAATCTCGTGCCCGAGTGGGGGACGTGGGACGAGTTCCGCCGACTTGAAGCGCTCGGGCTCACCATGTACGGCCAGATGACGGCCGGGTCGTGGATCTACATCGGCACCCAGGGGATCCTGCAAGGCACCTACGAGTGCTTCGCCGAGATCGCCCGGCGGCGCTTCGGTGGATCACTGGCCGGCACGATCACCCTGACGGCCGGCCTCGGCGGGATGGGCGGAGCGCAGCCGTTGGCCGTGACGATGAACGACGGGGTGGCACTGTGCGTCGAGGTCGACCGTAGGCGCGCCGAACGACGGCTGGAGACCCGGTACCTCGACGAGGTGGCGCTCTCGCTCGACGATGCGATCCGTCGCTGCGTGCGAGCCCGAGACCAGCGGCGACCGCTGTCGGTCGGCCTCGTCGGCAACGCTGCCGCCATAGTGCCCGAGCTACTCGACCGTGACTTCCCAGCCGCGATCGTCACCGACCAGACCAGCGCCCACGATCCGCTCAGTTACGTGCCGACGGACATGTCTCCCGACGCGATGGCCGAGATGGCCCGCACCGATCCGGCCGAGCTGACCCGGCGATCCCGGGCTTCGATGGCCGTCCACTGTCGCGCCCTGGTCGGCTTCCTCGACAAGGGCGCCGAGGTGTTCGATTACGGCAACAGCCTTCGGGCCGAAGCGGCCCTGGGCGGCTTCGAGCGGGCGTTCGACTATCCGGGCTTCATTCCCGCGTACATCCGTCCACAGTTCTGCGAGGGGCGCGGACCGTTCCGGTGGGTCGCTCTGTCGGGTGATCCGGCCGACATCGCCGCGACCGATCGGGCGGTGCTCGACGAGTTCGGCGGGGACGAGGCACTGGCCCGATGGATCCACCTCGCCGGCGAGCGGGTGGCGTTCCAGGGTCTCCCGGCCCGGATCTGCTGGCTCGGCTACGGCGAGCGGCACCGTCTGGGTCTGCGGTTCAACGAGATGGTGCGGCGGGGCGAGGTGTCAGCGCCGATCGTTATCGGGCGCGACCACCTCGACTCGGGCTCGGTCGCGTCGCCCTACCGCGAGACCGAAGCCATGGCCGACGGGTCCGACGCCATCGCCGACTGGCCACTGCTGAACGCCCTCCTCAACACCGCTTCGGGCGCGTCGTGGGTCTCGATCCACCACGGCGGGGGCGTGGGGATCGGACGGTCGATCCATGCCGGGATGGTCTGTCTCGCCGACGGGACCGACCTGGCGGCCCAGAAGCTGGAGCGGGTTCTGACCTGCGATCCGGGTACGGGCGTGATCCGCCACGCCGACGCCGGCTACGACCGGGCCGTCGATGTGGCCGGCGAGCGGGGGGTCCGGCTCCCGATGCGCGAGGGATGACGGTGGCCGTCCGCGAGATCCTCACCATCGGCCATCCGATCCTTCGACAACCGGCTCGCGAGATCTCGCCGCACGAGCTGTCGTCCCCCGAGATGCAGGGCTTGATCGACGACATGATCGACACCATGCGTCATGCCGATGGCGCAGGGATCGCCGCCAACCAGGTGGGGCAGCCCGTACGGGTGACCGTCATCGAGGTCGATCGCAACCCGCGCTACCCGTACAAGCCGCCGATCCCGCTTACCGTCGTGGTGAATCCCGTGATCGACCCGATCGACGACGAGCTGGTGACGATCAACGAAGGGTGCCTCTCGGTGCCAAACCTCCGGGGTGACGTTGTGCGCCACGTCAACGTTCGCGTCAGGTACATCGATCGATTCGGGGTGGCGCACGACGAGATCAGGCGGGGCCTGGCTGCGGGCACGTTCCAGCACGAGTGCGACCACCTCGACGGGCACCTCTTCGTGGACCGGGTGAACGACCCGACCACCCTCACGACATGGGAGAACTTTGCTCGCTTCCACCGGGACGAATTCGTGGCCCGAATAACCGAGTTCGTCGAGCGCGTCGGGTCGTGACCGAGCGCTATCACTGCGAGCTGGCCTGGCTCGGCGGCGATCGGGCCGAGGCCGGCGTGGTCATCGGCGTCGACGGTGACACGATCATCTCGGTGGAGATCGGCGGCCCGGCAGCGGGCGCGACGCGCCTGTCAGGGCTCACCGTCCCCGGGCTCGCCAACACCCACAGCCACGCCTTCCACCGGGCCCTGCGCAGCCGTACCCAGACCGGCACCAGCTCGTTTTGGGCCTGGCGCGAGCAGATGTACGGCCTAGCCGCGACCCTCACCCCCGATACGTACTACGCGCTGGCCCGGGCGACGTACGCCGAGATGGTCTTGGCGGGGATCACCGCGGTGGGGGAGTTCCACTACCTTCACCACGGACCCGGCGGGGTGCCCTACGCGGATCCCAATGAGATGGGTCGGGCGTTGATCCGTGCCGCCGCCGACGCCGGGATCCGTATCACGCTCCTCGATACCTGCTATCTGGCGGGCGGCATCGGAGTGGAGCTGAACGACACCCAGCGCCGGTTCAGCGACGGCGATGCCCTGTCGTGGGCGGCGCGCGCCAGCGAGCTGGGTTCGCTACGGGACCCGACCACCACGATCGGCGCGGCCATCCACTCGGTGAGGGCTGTCGAGCCGGCGGCCATGGAGATCGTCGCCGCGTGGGCGGAGGCGGGCGGAACACCGCTGCACGCCCACGTGTCGGAGCAACCGGCCGAGAACGAGCAGTGCCGGGCCGCCTACCGAGCCAGCCCCATCGGTCTCCTCGGCGATCGCGGCGTGTTGTCGGACCGGTTCACCGCGGTCCACGCCACCCACCTCGACGATGCCGACGTCGCGGCGGCAGGCGACGCCGCCATCGGGGTGTGCCTGTGCCCCACGACCGAGCGGGACTTGGCCGATGGCATCGGGGCCGCTCGCGCCCTTCGCGACGCGGGGTGCCGCATCTCACTCGGGAGCGACTCGCACGCGGTGATCGACATGTTCGAGGAGGCTCGCGCGGTCGAGCTCGACGAGCGGCTGGCCACCGGGGTGCGCGGTCACCACGATGCCGCGTCGCTGCTCGGGGCGGCGACCGTACACGGGCACGCTTCGCTGGGACGCCCCTTCGCCGGCGTCCTCTCGCCCGGGGCCCCGGCCGACTTGGTGTCCATCCGTCTCGACTCGGTCCGAACGGCCGGCGCCACCGCCGACCACGCGCTCGAGGCCGCGGTGTTCGCGGCGACCTCGGCCGACGTCCATCACGTGGTCGTCGGGGGGCGGGTCGTGGTCAGTGGCGGTCACCACTCGACCATCGACGTGGCCCGCGAGCTCGGTCAGGCCCTCGCGCGATGCCGATGACGACGGTCGTCGACCACATCGGGCTCCTCGTCACCAACGACCCGGCACTGGGCGAGGGGCCTCTCGGTGTCAGGCGCGACGCGGCAATCGTCATCGACGGCGACCAGGTCGTCGCCGTCGAGCGCGCGGGTGCCATCGCCGATGACCGCATCGATGCCGGGGGGCGGTGCGTCATCCCGGGTTTCGTCGACAGCCACAGCCATCTGGTGTTCGCCGGCGACCGGAGCGAGGAGTTCGTCGAGCGGATGGCTGGCGCCCGGTACCAGGCGGGCGGAATCCAGGTGTCGGTCGACGCCACCCGAGCGGCCACCGACGTACAGCTGGCCGAGCTCGCCCAGCGCCGGCGGGCCGAGGCGCGGCGGGCCGGAATCACCACGATCGAGATCAAGACCGGCTACGGGCTCGACGTCGACACCGAGGTCCGATGTGCGAGGATCGCCCGCTCCATCACCACCGAGAGCACCTTCCTCGGCGCCCACGTCGTTCCGGCCGAGTACGCCGCCGACGTCGACGGGTACGTCGATCTGGTTTGCGGGCCGATGCTCGACGCCGTGCGCCCCTATGCGCGATGGATCGATGCGTTCTGCGAGACGGGAGCGTTCGACGTCGACCAGTGCCGGGCCGTGCTCGAAGCCGGTCGAGCGGCAGGATTGGGACTGCGTCTCCACGCCAACCAGTTGGCGCTGGGCCCGGGCGTTCGGCTCGCGGTGGAGTTGGGCTGCGCCAGCGTCGATCACTGCACGTTTCTCGACGCCGCGGACCTCGATGCCCTCGCCGGGTCCGAGACCGTCGCCACGTTTCTGCCGGCGACGGAGTTCTCGACCCGGATGCCGTATCCGGATGCTCGCCGCCTCATCGACGCCGGCGCGAGCGTGGCGATCGCCACCAATTGCAATCCGGGGTCCAGCTACACGACCTCGATGTCGTTCTGCATCGCCCTCGCGGTGCGAGACATGAACATGACCGCCGACGAAGCACTTCAGGCCGCGACCCTCGGTGGCGCCGCCGCGCTGCGACGCACCGACGTCGGCCGGCTGGCGCCGGGAAGCCGCGCCGATCTCGTGGTGCTCGACGCCCCGAGCCACGCCCATCTGGTGTATCGGCCCGGCGTACCGCTCGTGGCGGTGGTCATCGAAGGCGGTGCGGTCGTCGCGGGCGGATAATCACACCTAGCCCCCGCGCGCCGCTCGTAGTGTGACCACCCATGTCCTCGCCCGGGTTCGGCTCCTTCAGCCCGGCGCTGCAGCGGTTCTTCGTAGCAACCGTCGTGAACATGATCGGGTCGGCCGCCCTATTTGGATTCGTCCTCATCTACTTGCACCAGGTCCGCGGCATCCCGCTCGATCGCGCGGGATTGGCGGTCGGGGCCATGAGCTTCGCCGCGGTCATCGGCACACCGGTGGGCGGTTCGCTGAGCGACCGCTTCGGCGCCCGCCGGGTGCTCGTGCTCGGATGCCTCGTGTCGATGGTCGCCGGGGCGCTCTACATGACCGTGACCACGTTCGCCAGCGCCGTCGCGGTGTCGGTCCTGCTCGGTGTCGGGAACGCGCTGTCCTTCCCGGCGCAGGGAGCTCTGCTCGCAATCGTGGTGAAGCCCCACGAGCGCCCGGCGGTGTCGGCGTTCCAACGCGCGGCGCTCAACCTCGGCGCAGCGCTCGGCGGGGTGGTAGGCGGCTTCATGGTCCGCTCCGGGACGCTCGGCGCCTACAAGCTGTTGTTCCTGATGAACGTCGCGTCGTACGTCGTCTTCCTCGCCGTCTTGCCCGGCCTGCCACCCGGTCGAGTACCCGCTGAACAGCGCGAGCCGCGTGGGCTCCGCTTCGGCGAGGTACTGCGCGACCGGTTCTTCGTCCGACTCCTCGTGACCGACATAGCCATCGCGCTGGGGTTCGGCTTTCTCTGGGCCTTCATGCCCGCCTACGCGTCGGAGCTGGGCATCGACAACACGACCATCGGCATCCTGTTCGCGCTCGGTGCCACGAGCGTGGTCCTCACTCAGATCCCGACCCTCCGGTGGGTGCGCGGCGGACGGCGCATGAACTGGCTGGTCGTGATGAACCTGTGGTTTGTCGGAGCCTTCGTGGTCATGACGGTGACGCCCCATGTGGCCGTCGGCGTGGCGATCGTCGCCATCGCCATCGCTCAGGTGCTCGGCGGCTTCGGCGAGGCGGTGCTCGGCGCGGTGCGCACACCGTTGACGTCGGACTTGGCCCCGCCCGAGCTGCTCGGCCGCTACCACGGGTTGTCGACGATGGTCTTCCAGGCGGGCATGGGTTTCGCCAACATGGTCGGTGGGTTGGTGATGTCGCGGTCACTGACCGCGGTGTGGGCCATCCCGCTCGTGGTGTCGTTGGCTGGCGTGGCGGGGACGTTGTGCCTACGTCGGGAGATCCCCGCCCATCTCGCTCTCAGCGCCTGAGGGGGCCGGCCGGGTAGTTTCGCGCCCATGACCTCTCGCGGTCGGCCGCGCATCTGCGTCGTCGGCTCCTCCATCATCGACCTGGTCGCCTACGCACCGCGGCTCCCCAAGGTCGGCGAGACGATCCCCGGGTCCCGATTCGTCACCGGATTCGGCGGCAAGGGTGCCAACCAGGCCGTGATGGCCGCGCTGCTCGGAGCCGACGTCACCATGGTCGCCAAGATCGGTTCGGACACGTTCGGCGACGACTATCTCCAGAACTTCGCGGAGCGAGCGATCGACACGACCTACGTCAGCCGGTCGACGACCGCGTCGACCGGTGTCGCGCCGATATGGGTCGACGAGTCGACGGGCGCCAACTCCATCATCGTGGTGCTCGGCGCGAACGACGAGCTATCGCCCGTCGACGTTCGGGCTGCCGCGCCGGCGATCGAGGGTTCCGGTGTCGTCGTGGGCCAGTGGGAGGTACCGATCGAGTCGGTGACCGAGGCCTTCCGGATCGCCCGCGCCGCCGGGGTGACCACCGTGTTCAACCCGGCGCCGGCTCGGGGGGCGATGCCCGACGATCTGTGGTCGTTGATCGACATCTTCTGCCCGAACGAGAGCGAGACCGAGCTGCTCACCGGGGCACCGGTTGCCACGAACGCCGAGGCGACCGTCGCGGCGCGGTCGCTGCTGCACCGCGGCGTCGGCTGCGTGGTGATGACCCTCGGCGAGCGGGGAGCCATCGTGGTCGACGACGACCGCGTGGCCGCATTCGCGGCGCCGTCGGTCACGCCGGTCGACACGACCGGTGCCGGCGACGCGTTCGTGGGCACCCTGGCCGTGATGATCGCCGCCGGAAACGCCATCGACGACGCCGTGCGAGTCGCTGTCGAGCTGGCCTCGGCCTCGGTGCAGATGCCCGGGACGCAGACCTCCTACACCGACCGTCGAGCCGACCCGCCGTGGTAGTGACCGCCAACGGGCAACCTGGACGGCGCGGGTCGGTGTCCGTACCATCGGTCTCAGGTCTGGGCGCCGGTCGCGACCCGAACGTGAAGGGACAGCCATGCACGATCTGGTGATCAGGGGCGGCGTGGTCGTCGATGGAACGGGGGCGACCTCGATGCGGGCCGACTTGGCGATCGACGCCGGTCGCATCACCGCGGTCGGCACCATCGAAGCCGGGGGTCGACAAGAGATCGACGCCACCGGGCAGGTCGTGACGCCCGGCTTCGTGGACATCCACACGCACTACGACGGCCAGGTGACGTGGGACCCCGCCTTGTCGCCGTCGAGCTGGCACGGGGTCACCACCCTCGTGCTCGGAAACTGCGGTGTCGGTTTCGCCCCCGTTCGACCCGACCGGCGCGATTGGCTGATCGGGCTCATGGAGGGCGTCGAGGACATCCCCGGCACCGCCCTGCACGACGGGATCCGGTGGGCGTGGGAGACGTTCCCCGAGTTCCTCGACGCCGTGGCCGCCGAAGCGTTGGCGCTCGATGTGGCGGCGCTCGCTCCCCACGGCGCGATTCGGGCTTACGTCATGGGTGACAGGGGCGCCCGCAACGAGCCGGCGACCCCTGCCGACCTCGATCGCATGGCCGCCATCGTGAAGGAGGCCGTCGAAGCCGGCGCCGTAGGGGTGTCAACCTCGCGCACGATCCTGCACCGGGCGATCGACGGCGAGCCGGTGCCGGGCACCTTCGCCGCCGACGACGAGCTGTTCGCCATCGGCCGGGCGCTCGCCGCGGCCGGTCGGGGAGTGTTCGAGCTGGCACCTGCGGGAATCCAGGGCGAGGACCTGCTCGCCCCCGACCGCGAGGTGGAGTGGATGCGGCGCCTGGCCGCCGAGATCGGCCGGCCGATCACCTACGGCCTCGTCCAGCACGACGTCGTGCCCGACGACTGGCGCCGGCTGCTCGATGTGGCCGGGGCGGCCCACGCCGACGGAGTGCCGTTACGGCCCCAGGTCGCGGGCCGGCCGATCGGCATGATGCTCGGGCTGCAGAGCTTCCACCCCTTCCGCACCCGACCCTCGTATCTGGCGATCGCCGACCTACCTCTCGACGACAGAGTGGCCCGGATGAAGAGTTCGTCGCTGCGCCAGGCCATCCTCGGCGAGGCCGACCTGGCCGCGATGCCGAGCTACGTCGGCATGGGGCTCGACCGGATCTTCTCGCTCGGCGACCCTCCGGAGTACGAGCCCGATCCCAGCACGTCGATCGCCGCCATGGCCCGCCGGGCCGGCCGTGACCCCTACGACCTGCTGTATGACCTGCTGCTCGAGCGGGACGGTCGGAACCTGGTCATGCGTCCGCTGCTCGGGTACAGCGACTTCGATCTCGAACCGGTCCGAGCGATGCTCGAGCACCCGGCGACCGTGCTCGGCATCGGCGATGGCGGCGCCCACGTGCGGGTCATCTGCGACGCGAGCACGCCCACGTGGATGCTGACGCATTGGGTCCGTGACCGCAGCCGCGGACCCAAGCTCACGATCGAGGCCGTGGTGCACAAGATGACCCTCAACAACGCCGATCTCTACGGGATGAACGACCGTGGGGCTCTGCTACCGGGGCTCCGTGCCGACGTCAACGTCATCGACCTCGATCGGCTCTCCCTGCACGTGCCCGAGTTCCGGCACGACCTGCCGAGCGGGGCGGGTCGCCTCGTCCAAGCGGCGACTGGCTACACAGCGACGGTCGTAGCCGGTACGGTCACTCGGCGAAACGACAGCGACACCGGGGCCCGACCCGGGACGCTAGTGAGGTCGGCATGACACTTCTCGACGATCCCCGGGCCGGCGAGCTCGAGGGGCTGGCCATCACGGCATCAGGCCTCGACCGCAGCCGGCCGACGCGCGTGCCCGTTCATCGCTACATATCGGCCGAGTGGATGGCTCGCGAGAACGAGCGAGTGTGGCCCAAAGCGTGGCAGGTCGCGTGCTCGCTCGATCACGTCGCCGAACCCGGCGACTTCTACGAGTACCGGGCCGGGTGGCTGTCGGTGATCGTGGTGCGAGGCGGTGACGGCGAGTTGCGGGCGTTCCAGAACGCGTGCCGACACCGGGGCAACTCGATCTGCCAAGGAGCGGGGTCAGGTCTCACCGAGCTCCGGTGTCCGTATCACCGATGGGCCTGGACGACCGAAGGGCGCCTGCGCGAGGTGCCGTCGCGCAAGGCGTTCGGTGTGCTCGACAACGACGAGTACGCCTTGTTCCCCGTCCAGGTGGACACGTGGGGGCGGCTGGTGTTCATCAATCTCGACATGGGTGCCATGCCGCTGGGGGAATGGCTCGAAGGGATCCCCGACGACGTGGCGTGGTGCCCGGTCGACGACTACCGCTGCCAGGCCCTGATCGTTTCACCCATGCCGGCGAACTGGAAGGTTGTCGCCGAGGGATTCTCCGAGACCTACCACATCCAGGGAATCCATCGAGAGATGTTGGGGCACGTCGACGACGTCGATGCGCCCCAACGTCTCTGGCACCGCCATGGCATGTCCTACCAGAGCTACGGGGTCCCCTCACCGAGGCTCGGCCGCAACGTCGCGCCCGAAGTCGTGTGGGGCACGTGGATGAACAACATGGGTACCCGCCTCGGGCTCGAGCCCGGTGCGCCGATGCCGGCCATCCCCGAGGGTCAGACTGTGCAGGACGTCATCGCCGCGGGCATCGCGGCTCACCTGGCCCACGACGGTGTCGACGTGAGCGACTACGACAGCGTCCGCATGACCGCCATCTCGCAGTACAACCTGTTCCCCAACGCCACGGTCTTGGTGATGCCCGACATGATCTCGGTGCTGTCGGCGCGGCCGGGGCTCACGCCCGACGACTGCCAGTTCGTGATGATGTCGTTGCGCCGAGTACCGCCCGGCGCACCCCGAACCCAACCGGTCACCGCCGAGATCCCGAGCGACACCAGTCTCGGCTTCGTGATGAACCAGGACGTCGGGATCATGAAGACCGCCCAACGGGGCCTGCACCAGCCCGGTCTCACTCACCTGACGCTGTCGGCCGAGGAGTGCCGGGTCATCAACTTGCACCGCAACCTCGAGGAGTGGTGCGCCGAGGGCATCTGAGCGCGTCCCCCAGCGGCTATCTCACCACAGCATCGATGCGCCGCCGTTGGGGCGCAACACCTGGCCGGTGACGAATTTCGCCGCGTCGCTCGCCAGATAGAGCATGGCGAAGGCCTGGTCGTTCGGCTCACCGGGGATGTTCATGGCGGCGATCTTGGCCCGCATCCCGACGTACGCGGCCTTCCGCTCGGGGTCGACGGTCCCATCGGTCCGCAGCACATGGCGCTCGTTCATCGGCGTGTCGGTCCACCCGGGCGCGATGGTGTTGACCCGCACCTGGTGAGGCGCGATCTCGGCGGCCAGGGACCGGCTGTACTGGGCCGCGGCGGCCTTGGCGGTGGCATAGGCGATCATGAACGGGGTCGCCATGTCGACGGCGCCGCTCGTGATCGAGATGATGCTCCCGCGGCGGCGCGGGAGCATGGCCCGGGCGGCCGCTTGGCAACCGAACACCACACCGCGAAAGTTGACGGCGTGGACTCGATCGAGCTCATCCTCGCTCACATCGAGCGGTCCGGACTCGGTGATGATCCCGGCGTTGTTGATCATGACGTCGAGTTGGCCGTGACGCTCCACGACGCCGTCCACTAGCGCGTCGACATCGGCTCGGATCGACACGTCGACCGTCGCCGCCTCACACGAAAGGCCAACCGCCCGAAGCGCCTCGGCGGTCTCGGCGACCAGGTCGGCCCGATTGTCGGCGATCACCACGTGGGCCCCGGCGTCGCCGAGCAACGCGGCGCCGGCCCGGCCGAGGCCTCGGGCGCCGCCGGTGATGATGGCGATGCGGCCGCTCAGGTCGAAGGTTTCGTGAACTATGCCCATCGCCCCATCATTACCCGAGAGGCCCCCTCTCACTGTCAACCGGTGAGGGCGCGGCGGACCACCTTGCCGGCGGCGTTGCGGGGCAGAGCGTCGACGATCGTCCACTGCTCGGGCACCTTGTAGCCGGCGAGGTGACGGCGCGCGTAGACCCGCAGGTCGGCACTGCGGATCGGCCGCGCCGGATCGGTCGCGACCACGAACGCGACCACACGCTGGCCGAGGCGGTCGTCGGGCACACCTAGCACCGCCGCCTCACGAACCCCCGGGTGGCCGGCGAGTACCCGCTCGACCTCGTCGGGGTAGACGTTCTCGCCGCCCCGGGTGATGACGTCGCCGATCCGACCACTGAGATAGAGATAGCCGTCGGTGTCCATCCGGCCCAGATCGCCGGTGCGCAGCCATCCGGCGGAGTCCGGGAGAAACAGGTGCGGCGCCCTCGCCCAGACCTCGCCGATGCCGTCGGTGTCGGGCGCGTCGATGACGAGTTCCACGGTGTCCACCGCCCGCCCCTGGGAGGCGAGGAGGCGACGGTCACCGGCCGCCGCCCGACGGTGGTCAGCAGCCGACAGGCTGGTGATAGGCGTGCCTTCGGTCTGGCCGTACACCTGCACGACGGCGACATCGGGCCAGCAGGTCAAGAGCCGCTCCAGGGTGTCGGCGCGAACCGGCGCGGCGCCGTAGTGCATGTGGCGTAGCTGACCGGGGTCGGGGCGCCCTCGATCGAGCAGCATCTCGAGCATGGTGGGAACCAGCAGTGCGTGGGTGATTCCGCCGGCGATCGCGGCGTCCCACCCGCGGAGTGCGAACGACGGCAGCGGCCGGATCCCGACGCCAGAGGCCAGAGCGACCATCAACATCCCGGCCCCGGCGCTGTGATGAAACGGTGAAGCCGACGCGTACAGCGCACCGGGCTCGAAGTCGAACAGAGCGGCCGCCAGGCGGGTCCGCTGCGCCAGCCGATCCTGCCGGTAGGGGACCGCCTTGGGCACCCCGGTCGTGCCCGACGTGTGGATGATCAACGCGACGTCGGCCGGGTCCGGTTCGAGGTCGAGCACCCGATCCGACGTCTCGAAACGATCGGGCAGGATGTGGACAACGATCGACGATCCGACCGCGGCGGCGCGGGCGGCGGCCTCGTGGCCGGGTTCGGTAGCGAGCACCGTGGCTCCGAGCGGGCCGAGGCACGCGCTGAGCTCGCCGGGCGTCAGTCTCGGGTTCAGGGGAGCAAGTGGACGGCTGGATCCGGCCGCGCCGATCATCAGCGCCAGCGTCTCGGGCCGCGCGGTGAGCAGAGCCGCAACCGGTTGGCGATCGTGGGCACCGATCTGGTCGAGCCACGATGCGGCGCCACGGGACTGCGCAGCCAGCTCGGGCCCAGACCATTCGATGTGGTCGTCGGCGACGGCGAGGCCGGACTCGGCGAGTCGAGCGGCGACCAGCTGGGACCAGGTGGTGAGCACGGGACACCACTTGACAACGAATGTCGGTGGTCCGCAAACCGCAGCGCCACCGCCGGAGAACTGCACCAGAAGTGGTCCTCGACCGTGGGAACGGATCAGAAGTGGTAACGGATCAGAAGTGGTAGGGGAAAGGTGACCAGTCGGGCGGGCGCTTCTCCAGAAACGCGTCGCGTCCCTCCTGGGCCTCGTCGGTCATGTAGGCGAGCCGGGTTGCCTCGCCGGCGAACACCTGCTGGCCGACCAGCCCATCGTCGATCAGGTTGAAGGCGAACTTGGCCATACGTTGCGCGGTCGGGCTCTTGCCGTTGACCACCCGCGCCCATTCGAGCGCCACCCGTTCGAGGTCGTGGTGGTCGACGACCTTGTTGACCGCGCCCATCGCGAAGGCCTCGTCGGCCGTGTACTCCAGGCCGAGGAAGAAGATCTCCCTCGCGAACTTCTGACCCACCTGGCGGGCGAGATAGGCCGATCCGAACCCGCCGTCGAAGCTGGCCACATCGGTGTCGGTCTGTTTGAACCGAGCGTGCTGGCGGCTGGCGATGGTGAGGTCGGCCACAACGTGGAGGCTGTGCCCCCCACCAGCCGCCCACCCGGGGACCACGCAGATGACGACCTTGGGCATGAAGCGGATCAGCCGTTGGACCTCGAGGATGTGGAGTCGCCCGGTACGAGCCGGATCGATCGAGGCCGGGTCGTCACCGTGGGCGTAGCGGTAACCGTCTCGACCCCGGATGCGCTGATCGCCGCCCGAGCAGAACGCCCAGCCGCCATCTCGGGGCGACGGGCCGTTGCCGGTGAGCAAGATGCAGCCGACATCGGTCGACATGCGGGCGTGGTCGAGGGCCCGGTACAGCTCGTCGACCGTCGACGGCCGGAAGGCGTTGCGGACCTCGGGCCGATCGAAGGCGATGCGAACCGTGCCCTGATCGAGCGCCCGGTGGTAAGTGATGTCGGTGAACGTGAAGCCGGGCACCTCGGCCCACGCTTTCTCGTCGAACAGCTCCGAGACCATTTGGCTCTGCCTCGTCTCCTGGCCGGCCCCGTTACCGGGCGGGCCGAGTGTACGGCAGGTCGTCTGGTAGACAAGGACCCCATGGAGGTTCGCCTGATCGATCGCCTAGTCGTCCGGCCGGGTGCTCTCGGCGAGTTCCGGCGCCGCTTCGAGCTCGACTACCGCCCGGCCGCGGCCGCTCGGGGCATGGAGTTGGTCGGTCGCTGGTCGAGCCCGCCCGTCGAGGTCGACGGCGAACCGACCGAAATCACTCTGGTGTGGTCCGTCGATGGGCCGACCGGCTTCTTCACCATGCGGGGACACGCGGCGCGCGATCCAACCGTCGGCGCGTTCTGGGAGGAGTGCGCGGCGCTACTGGTCGATCGGTACCGCTCGGTCGCGGGGGAGTGGCCATGACCTCGTTCGTGGGCCTGATCCGGTCCTCGCGCCAACCCGATCTCGACGAGATCCTGGCCGCTTTGCCTGGTGTTCGCCGATCGCACCTTGGCATAGACCTGCTGGGCAGCGTCGGTGGTCGCGGGCTGCTGTGGCACGCCGAGTCGATCAGCTCCCTCGAAGTGATACAAGGCACGCTCGAACGCTCCGAGGTCGATGCCAACATCGTCGAGGTGGTCAAGCTCGTCGACCAGAACACCGGCGACGGGTCGATCGGGCCGTGCATTCTCCGGACGCTGCTCCTCGTCGTCCGGCCCGACGTCGAGTGGCGCGTCGTCGAGCGGTTCGAGCGCGACCTGGCCCGTATGCCGCGGCACGTTCCCGGCATCGTCAACTGGCGACTAAGCCGCGTCCGCGGTCGGGGTCCGTTCACCCACTCGTGGGAACAGGAGTACCGGGCGGTCGAGGATCTGCGCGTCGGCTACATGGTGAGCCCATACCACTGGGGGTGGGTCGACCGGTGGTTCGATCCCGAGCACCCGGAATGCATCGTCGAGTCGCGCCTGGCGCACGTGTTCGTCAACGCCGCCGAGTCGGTACTCGACAGTCAGCCTTCGTCTTCGCAGCGCGTCGCCAGGTCGCCGTTGTCGTAGCGGCCGCCACAACTTGCGGCGTACGCCTCGTAGATCGAACCGCCGGGCGTCGCTGACCACAACGAGTCACATGCCGCCAGGTCGCCGTCGCCACAGTCGGTCCAGTCGTCGTCGAAGTCCGCGGCGGGACCCGGCGCCGACGACGACGGATCGAACACGGTGTAGTCGCCGTCGAAGTCGCCGCACCCGCCCGTCGTGTCGGTCCCGCAGCCGAAGCCGCTCGTGACGAAGTCACACGAGCCGCCGAAGCCGTCGGGCTCGCGGCCCGCACACGTGATCCCGTAGGCCTCGTACAGGCTGCCGCTCGGTGTGAAGAGATACAGGTCGTCGCAGGCCGCGTCGTCGCCGTCGCTGCACTCGACCCAGAGCTCGTCGAAGTCGTCGATGGGCCCCGGGGGCGCCAGGCCTTCGACGAGGTCGGGTCCCTCGTCGGGGTCGTACTCTGCGCACCCGCCCTCGTCGTTCGTTCCGCAGGAGCCGAAGTCGCTGAAGCTGTCGCTGAAGTCGCTGAACTCGTCGGTGAAGAAGTCCGACAGCCCGTCGGTCAACTCGTCGGACTCATCGCTTTGGTCCGAGAGCTCCGTGAAGTCGGAATCGTCGGTCGAGTCCGACTCGTCGGTCGAGTCCGACTCGTCGGACTCCTCGGTGTTGTCGGCATCGGGGTCGGCGCCGCCGATGACCAGTTCGTCGGCCGAGTCGTCACCGCACCCGGCGAGCGCGCTCGATACCAGCAAGACCACGAACAGACAGACCATCGATCGGCGCATGCGAACCTCCAGCGGTTGGCCGTCGCCACCGTAGGTCACCGTGAACTCATCGCGGTGGCAACCCCGAGAGGTCGGGACCTGTGTCACACTCGAGACCATGACACCCGACACCATGTCACACTCGACACAGTGGTGAACCGAGTCCGCGACCTGCTCGGGATCGAGTACCCGATCCTCGCGTTCAGCCACTGCCGCGATGTCGTGGCCGCCGTCACCAACGCCGGCGGGTTCGGGGTGCTGGGCGCCGTCGCCCACACGCCCGACGGGCTCGACCAAGACCTCGGCTGGCTCGACGATCAGGTTGGCGGCCGCGGTTACGGCGTCGATCTCCTCGTGCCGACCAAGCACTCAGCGCCCGAATCGGCCCTGTCGGCCGATCTCGGGGCGATGCTGCCATCCGAGCACCTTCGGTTCGTCGAGGAGCTGCTGGTCCGCTATGGCGTCGAACCCATGCCCGGCGACATCGCGCAGCCTCGCGGGCAGATGACGGTGACGGCCGACGACAACGCGACGCTGCTCGACGTGGCGTGCGCGCACGACGTCGAGCTCCTCGCCAGCGCGCTCGGGCCGCCACCACCTTGGTTCGTCGAGCGGGCCAAGGCGTCGGGCGCGGTCGTGGCGGCCCTGGCCGGGACCGTCGAGCACGCCCGGCGACACGTATCGGCCGGGGTCGACATCGTCGTCGCGCAAGGCACCGAAGCAGGCGGCCACACCGGCGAGGTCGCCACCATGGTCCTCGTTCCCGAGGTCGTCGACGCTGTCGGATCCTCGGTGCCGGTGGTCGCGGCAGGTGGCGTGGCGACGGGTCGCCAGATGGCGGCGGCGTTCGCTCTCGGGGCTGAAGGCGTCTGGTGCGGGTCGGTATGGCTCACGACCGACGAGGCCGAAACCCACCCGACCGTCAAACGGAAGTTCCTCGCCGCGACCTCGTCAGACACCGTGCGGTCTCGCTCGCTCACCGGCAAACCGGCACGTCAACTGCGCACGCCGTGGACCGACGCCTGGGCCGATCCGTCCGCCCCGGCGCCGTTGCCGATGCCCCTCCAGTCGATCCTCGTCGGCGACGCCCAACGCCGTATCGCGCGACAGGCCCACACCGACGGAACCGGCGCCGCGGAGTTGGCCAACTACTTCGTCGGGCAAGTCGTCGGCCAGATGTCGACGGTGCGGCCCGCTCGACAGGTCGTGCTCGACATGGTGCAGGAGTTCGTCGACACCATCGACCGGCTCGGCCGGGAGCTGTCGTGATGTCAGTGTGCCGCCCGCGCGAGCTCGGGGTCGGGCTCCACGTGGACGGTCGACGTTCGGATCCGCATCACTCCCGCCGCGGCAAACAGGCAGGCCACGCCCGCGATCACGAACGCCCAGTGGTAGCTCCCGGTCGAGTCGCGGATCTGACCGGCGCCCCACGCGGCGAGCGCGGCGCCGATCTGGTGGCCGGCGAACACCCACCCGTACACCACGGGCCCCCGGTCTCGCCCGAACGTGGCCGTGCACAACACGACGGTGGGCGGGACCGTCGCCACCCAGTCGAGTCCGTAGAACATCATGAAACCGGTGAGCCCCAGGCTTCCGACCCCGAGCGCGTCGTGGAGCACTAGCAGCGACAGGCCGCGCAGGCCGTAGTAGGCCAGCAGCAATCGGCGCGGGTCGAAGCGGTCGCTGAGCCAACCAGAGCCGATCGTGCCGATCACATCGAATCCACCGATGAGCACGAGGAAACCCGCGGCCACACTGCTCGAGTACCCGTGGTCCCCGGCCGCGGAGATGAAGTGCACCTGCACCAAGCCGGTCGTGGACAACCCGCAGACGAAGAAGCTGCCCCAAAGGAGCCAGAACGTCCCGCTGCTCCTGACGTCGATCAGCCCTTGCCATGCCACGCGCAGAGGGTTGTCGCGGCTCGGCGCCGGCGGCACGAAGTCATCAGGGGCGCCGTATGGGACCAGCCCCACGGTCTCGGGTCCGTCGCGCAGATAGGCGAGGACGAGGGGAACAACGGCGAGCGAGGAGGCCCCGACCGTGAGCCCGACCGCCCGCCACCCGATCCGCTCGGCCAGCTGCGTTAGCACCGGCAGGAACAAGAGCTGACCACTCGCGGTGGCGGCAGTCAGCACCCCGGTGACCAGGCCTCGGCGGGCCACGAACCATCGGGCCGCGACCGACGAGGCGAACACCGTGGCCAAACAGCCCGAACCGGCGCCCACGACGAATCCCCAGAGGAGGAACAGGTGCCACGGTTCGGCCATCAGGCTGGTGGCCAGCGCCCCGACCGAGATGGTGACCAATGCCGCGGTGGTGACCTTGACCAGTCCATATCGGGCTTGGAGCGCCGCGGCGAACGGACCCATGAGGCCGTAGAGCACGACGTTGATCGAGACCGCGGTGCCCACCGTCGCCCGGGACCAGCCGAAGTCCTCCCGCAAGGGGTCGATCAGCACGGCCGGTGTTGAGCGGAATCCACTGGCGCCGAACAGCGTCACGAACGCAACCGCGAACACGACCCACGCGTAGTGGCGCGTCGGAGCCCGACGCCAGCGTTCAGCCACAGCCGGAGCGTTCAGTCACGAAGGAGGTCGCGCCACGCGTGCTCGATTCGGTCGAGCCGAGCAGTGACACCGGCGCGGTCCGCTTCGACGACCGCGGCGATCAAGGTGTCGAGAACGGCGAGCACGCCGACGTAGGAGTCGAATGGTCCGATCGCGTGGGTGACGACGGGAATGGTGACCGTGGCCACGGCCGCCAGCGGCGACAACGGTGAATCGGTGAGGGCCACGATCGCCACGCCCCTCGTCGACAGCTCCTCGATGATCTCGGCCAGCCAACGGTCGTAGCGGCGGACGTCGATGACGACCACCACGTGGCCGGCATCGACGAGCGCCAGATCACGGGCAACCGCGATCGGCGTTCCTCCGACCCTCCGAACGCCGGGACGGGCCATGGCGAGCACCTCGGCCGCGTGGGAAACGATCCCCGACGCATCATCGCCGCCGATCAGCCACAGCGGGCGGGCTATGTCCTGCATCACGGCGACCGCCTGAGCCAGCAGAGACTCAGACAACCCGTCGAGGCTCGCGGCGACGGCGTCGAGCGTCGTCGTGCGGGCCCGGCCCACGACATCGCCCTTCGCGTCGTGGCGAACCCGCTCGGCGGCCGGGTGCAGCCGTTCGGCGAGCTCGGCGCGAACCCGATCCTGCAAGTCGCTGAAACCGTTGAAGCCGAGCTTCGCCGTGAGCCGCACGACCGTGGCCCCGCCGGTGCGAGCCTCCGCCGCGAGGACAGCCACCGTTCCGAAGGCGATGAGTTGAGGGTCTCGAGCTATGACGTCGGCCGCCCGCCGCTCCGATGCGGTGAGCGAGTCTCGCCGGGCGTGGATGATGTCGACGATCCTCACCCACCCATTGTTCCACCAGTTCTGAGTCAAGAGGGCGAGGCGATAAGCGAGCCCTCCAATGTGACAGTGGAATTTTCGCCTGCGCTGGCAGGCGATCGAGACCGATCCGACGTCGAACGCTCGCCTAGTGGCGCGCGTTCCAAGTGAACCCATGCCGCCGAGCGGAGCGGGTATCAGCGGTCTCCCAGCTCTGGCTAGGCTCGTCGGCGCCCCATGAGGAGCTTCGACCCCCGCTACTCGCCTCGCTACCGGCCCAGCCGCTCTCGCTCGTCGACCGTTCTCGGTGCCGTGGGCAGTTTGGTCCGCGGCCGTGGGCTGGTCGTCGCGCTCCTGGGATTTCTCGTCGTGTTGCTCGTCATTGCCGGCACGCGCGGCGACGATGGTCCTTCCGATGCCGATGCCATACGGTCCGGCGTCGATGGCGCGCTGGCGCGCGCTGGGTACGACGCGGTCGAGACCGCGGTGAACGGCCAGCGGGTCACTTTGACCGGCCAGGTCCCTACCGACGCCGACGTGTTCGCCGCCGGCCAGGTGGCCCTGTCGGTGGAGGACGCCGTCGATATCGACAACCAGCTCACTGCCGCGGGAGCCCCACCGGTCGACGACGTCATCGATCCGGGCGAGGCCACCGATGTCGAGATCACCATCCAGCATCAGCTGACCCGCGTGGCCACGCTCGATCCGATCCGGTTCGATACCGGCAGCATTGACATCGTCCCGGAGTCGCTGGCGACGCTCGCCGAAGTGGCGGGGATTCTCAACCAGAACCCATCCCTGAGGGTGGAGATCCGGGGCTACACCGACAGCGACGGCGATCCGGCCGAGAACCTGGCCCGCTCCCAGTCGCGAGCCGATGCGGTGCTCGCCGCTCTCGCGGGCCTTCAAGTCGACGGCACCCGTTTGGTGGCCCTCGGCTACGGCGACGCCGATCCGATCGCGCCAAACGAGACCCAGGAAGGCAAGGAGCGAAATCGGCGTATCGAGTTCCGGATACTCACCGGCGACGCACCGGTATCGCCAGTGACGCCGACCACCACGACCACGGCGGCCGCGTCCACCGCGCCCGCGGCCACGGTCCCGTCAGGCTGAAGCACCGTTCGCCGGGCGCGACGTGCGGCCAACCTCCTCGGCGACGAGGCCCACGAAGTCGTCGATCGCCTGCGGGGTGGTGTCGAACGACGTCATCCACCGCACCACGTTGTCGGTGTGATCCCACGTCCAGAAGAACGATCGTTCCTTGAGCGGCACGATCGACGCCGCGGGCAACCGCACGAACACGGCGTTGACCGCTGGTGGGCGCTGCACGTCGACCCCAGAGATACCGGCCACACGATCGGCCAACAGTACGGCCATCGCGTTGGCGTGCCCGGCGGATCGGAGCCACAGGTCGTCGGTCAGCAGAGCCTGGAACTGGGCGGCGACGAAGCGCATCTTCGACGGCAGCTGCCCAGCTTGCTTGCGGACATAGTCGGCGTATCGAGCCAGTTCGGTGTCGAAGAACACCACAGCCTCGCCGTAGATCATCCCGTTTTTCGTTCCCCCGAAGGTCAACACGTCGATGCCGAGGTCGGTCACAGCCGCCCGAGGGTCGCCGCCGAGGGCGGCCACGGCGTTGGCGATGCGCGCGCCGTCGACGTGGACGAGCAGGTCATTGGCACGAGCGACGCCGACCAGCGCCGCCAGCTCGTCGAGCGTGTAGAGCGTGCCGTGCTCGGTCGACTGGGTGAGCGACAAGACCCGGGGCTGAGTGTGGTGCATGTCGCCTACTCCGACGATCTGGTCGCGCACCTGATCAGGTGTGATCTTCCCGTCGGCGTTGGCGACCGCGACCAGCTTGGCGCCGCAGATCCGCTCGACTGCCCCACACTCGTCGGTCGTTATGTGGGCGCTGTCGGCACAGATGACACTTTGCCAAGGGCGGGTGAGCATGCACTGCAAGCCGACGACGTTGCCGCCGGTCCCGCCGTAGGTGAACCGTACCTCGACCGCTGATCCGAACACGTCGCGGAACCGCTCGAGCGCGGCCGCGGTCCATGGGTCGTCCCCGTAGGCGTTGGTATGGCCGCGGTTCGCCCGAGCCAGCGCTTCGATCACTTCGGGATGGGCACCCGATGCGTTGTCCGAGGCGAACAAGCTCGGCGCAGATCCGGTGGTCACGGATCCGAACGCTACCCTCAGAAGGTCGGAATGGATATACCATCAGGGGCCATGTGTGGAACGCCGTCGATCACACCGGGCTACGAAGGACCGATCGTCGTGAAGACATCGGTCGGCGCTGGTTCGGGCGGGTTATGAGCGAAGCGGAGCGAGCCGCCGCGTGATCACCACGCGCTATCGTCGGTGACCTACGGGCCCCGATCGAATCACTTGCCCGTGCTTTCGAGCGCAGACGAAGCACCGGTGTGGGACCCGGGGAACGGTTCGTGTCGGGCCAGAGGACTTACGGAGGGGAATGGACGCCACCGCGACATCGGTGCGGCTCGTCGATGTGACGAAGCGATACGGCAAGGTGGTCGCCGTCGATGGTATCGACCTCGACGTCTCCGACGGCGAGTTCTTCTCGATGCTCGGTCCGTCGGGCTCCGGGAAGACGACCTGCCTGCGACTGATCGCCGGCTTCGAGCAGCCGACCGCGGGCCGCATAGAGCTCCACGGCGACGACGTCAGCCGGATGGCGCCTTTCGAGCGCGACGTGAACACCGTCTTTCAGGACTACGCATTGTTCCCGCACATGACGGTTGCCGACAACGTCGCCTACGGCCTGAAGGTACGCAAGGTGCCCAAGGCGCAACGTCGGGCGCGGGTCGACGACGCGCTGGCAATGGTGCGCCTCGACGGCTATGCCGATCCCAAGCCCGAACAGCTGTCGGGCGGTCAGGGCCAGCGGGTGGCTGTCGCGCGGGCGCTCGTGAATCGGCCCAGCGTGCTGCTACTGGACGAACCCCTAGGCGCTCTCGACCTGAAACTGCGCCATGCGATGCAAGTCGAGCTCAAGGCGATTCAACGCGAGGTCGGCATCACCTTCCTGTACGTCACCCACGATCAGGAGGAGGCGCTCACCATGAGCGATCGGATCGCGGTCTTCAGCCATGGACGGATCGACCAGATCGGCTCGCCGACCGACGTCTACGAGCGGCCGCGCACCGAATTCGTCGCCGGCTTCGTCGGGGTATCCAACGTCTTGTCACCCGCTGTCGCCTCGGCGGTGGTCGGCGAGTCCGTGGCGGTGACGATCCGCCCAGAGAAGATACGACTCCTCGCCCCCGATGCCCCGACCCCGCCCGATCATGTGACTGTCGCGGGCATCGTGCGCGACGTGGTATACCTCGGCACCTACACCCGGTATCTCGTCGAGTTGTCCCTCGCTGACAGAACCGACGGCGTCGATCTCACCGTTGTCGTCCAGAACACCGATCCCGACCCGAACGCCCGCGCGCACAGCAAGGGCACCTCGGTACAGCTCGCCTGGCTACGAGCGGCAACCCGCCCGCTCTCGGCCGACGAAACCCAAGACCAGCAACCGGAGGGAAGCCCCGAATGAGACAACACCGAATGAAGCGAGTCCGATGGCTCGTCGCGCTGTTGGGCGCGTTGGCCCTGTTCGCCGCATCATGCGGCGACGACGATGACGACACCGCCGATGGAGACACCGGCGGTGCTGGCGGCGGCCTCACCGAGATCGGCGCGGGCGAGGGAGCCTTGTCGATCGTGGCCTGGGCCGGCTACATCGAGGACGGCACCACCGACCCGGCCTACGACTGGGTCACCGCCTTCGAGACCGAGACCGGGTGCGAGGTCACCGTCCAGACGGCGGGGACATCTGACGAGATGGTCTCCCTGATGACCGGGTCCGACGAGTACGACCTGGTGACGGCGTCGGGCGACGCCAGCCTCCGGCTGATCCGCGGCGGCACGGTCCAGCCCGTGAACCTCGATCTCATCGCGAGCTATTCGACGGTGGACGAGCGGCTCAAGGGCGCACCCTGGTACACCGTCGATGGTGTCGCGTACGGCGTGCCGTACGTGTGGGGCTCGAACGTGTTGATGTACAACACCGAGGTGTTCGCCGAGCCGCCCGAGTCTTGGAGCGTGGTCTTCGAGGAGCAGACCTTGCCCGACGGTGAGTCCAACAGCGGCCGGGTGCAAGCCTATGACGGCGCGATCTATCTCGCCGACGCCGCCTTGTACCTCAAGGCCACGCAGCCCGACCTCGGTATCGACGACCCCTACGCCCTCAGCCAGGAGCAGTTCGACGCGGTGATCGCGTTGCTCGAAGGCCAGAACGGCCTCGTCAACGGGTACTGGCACGACGTGGTCGCCCAGATCGAAGACTTCGGCGACTCATCGACCGTCGCGAGCGGCACATGGCCATACCAGGTCAATGCCCTCGCCGCGGAGGGCGCTGCGGTGGCATCGACCGTGCCCGCCGAAGGCGCCACGGGCTGGGCCGATACGACCATGCTGCACACCAACGCGGCTCACCCGAACTGCGCGTACCTGTGGATGGAGCACTCCCTCGACCCTGTCGTGCAGGGCGACGTGGCGTCGTGGTTCGGCGCGGCACCGTCGGTGCCGGCGGCATGCGAGGCCAGTGAGTTGCTCGGTCCCGACGGCTGCGCCACCAACAACTTCAACGAGTTCGACAGCATCGCGTTCTGGAAGACCCCCGAGGCGAACTGCTTCGGCGAGGCCGACGAGGGCGCGTGCGTGCCGTACAGCACGTGGGTGTCGGAGTACCAGAGGATCATGGGCAGCTGACGCCTGGTCGGTGCCGGGGAAGCGTGACCCGTTTCCCCGGCACCGCTCATCCCTATGGCGACCACGGCCCGACCCGCACCGCCCCGCACCCTGGGGCACCGGATCTCCGCCTTCTTCTACCGGCATCCCCGGCTGAAGCTGGCGCTCACGCTCGCGCCACCACTGCTGTGGCTTGGCGTGGTGTACGTCGGGTCCCTGGTAGCGCTCGTATGGCAGAGCTTCTACCGACTCGACGACTTCACCGGTGTCGTCGACGAGACCCTCACGCTCGACACCTGGCGCAAGTTGATGACGGCCACGACGCGCGACACCGTGATCCGCACCGCGTCGATGGCGGCCGCTGTCACCGTGGGTTGCGCCGTCGTGGCGTACCCGCTGGCGTACTTCGTCGCCCGCCGAGCCACGCCTCGAGTCAAGACCCTGCTGTACCTGGGCGTGATTCTGCCGCTGTGGGCCAGTTACATCGTGCGCGTGTACGCGTGGCGAAACATCTTGTCGACCGAGGGAGTTCTCTACTGGTTCGCCGATCACCTGGCGCTGACCTGGCTGGTCGATGCCGTTGTCGATGCGCCGTACATCGGCGGCGCCACCCTGTCGGACAGCTGGGCCGGCCAATGGATGGTCTTCGTCTACATCTGGCTGCCGTACATGATCCTGCCGATTCAAGCGGCCCTCGAGCGGGTGCCGACGTCGTACCTCGATGCGTCGAGCGATCTCGGAGCGCGCCCGGCCGCGACGTTCCGCACCGTCACCTGGCCACTGGCGTTGCCAGGCGTTGTCGCCGGGTCCATCTTCACGTTCTCGCTGACCCTCGGTGACTACATCATCCCGACGTTGGTCGGTCCATCGAAACCCACGATCGGACGGGCGATCTACCAATTTCAGGGCACCGGCGGCGACCTGCCGCTAGCGGCCGCCTACACGGTGATCCCGATCGTGATCATGGGTGTGTACCTCCTTCTCGCCCGGCGATCCGGCGCCTTCGACGCGCTATGAGCCAAGCCATGAGGAAGCCATGAGCGAAGCCATGAGGAAGCCATGAGGAAGCCATGAGCAAGCTGAGTGGCCGGGGGCTGGGCCTCAGGTTGGCGGCTGGGGCGAGCTTGGTGTTCTTGTGGTTCCCGCTCGGGATCATCATCCTCTACGCGTTCACGACCGACGACCTGCTGTTCACCTTCCCGCCACCGGGGCTCACGACCCGCTGGTTCGGGGTGGCGCGCGACAACGAGGACATCTGGCGGGCCCTGCGGCTGTCGGTGACGGTCGGTCTGTGGTCAACCGGGATCGCTCTGGTGCTCGGGAGCCTGGCCTCGGCTGCGGTGGCCCGCTCCCGGTTCTTCGGCCGCGAGGTGGTGTCGTTCCTCGTCGTGTTGCCGATCGCCTTGCCCGGCATCATCACCGGTATCGCCCTGCGGTCGGCGATCAACATCGGCGAGTTCGACTTCAGTAGCCGCACCATCATCGTCGGGCACGCCACGTTCTGTGTGGTGGTGGTCTACAACAACGTGCTGGCGCGCCTCAGACGATCCTCGGGCTCGGTCATCGAGGCTTCCATGGACTTGGGCGCGTCGGGGTGGCAGACGTTCCGCTACGTGCTGTTGCCCTCGGTGTCCACTGCCCTGCTAGCGGGCGGCATCTTGGCCTTCGCCCTCAGCTTCGACGAGATCATCGTCACCACGTTCACCCGGGGCGGAGCCGACAAGACCTTGCCGATCTGGATCTTCGACAGCCTGAACCGGCCTCGGAACCGCCCGGTGCTGAACGTCGTGGCCTTGCTCGCCATGGCCGTGACGCTCATCCCGATCGCCGTGGCCCAACGGCTCACTCGCGACAGTGGAGGAAGCCCGACCGGGGGACGCTGACCGCTGGCCTGCAGGCGCTCAGGTCTCTCATTCCTCGCGCCGCGGCGCCGACAGGACGCGGTGGCCAGCAACCGGCGCCAGCCGTTCAGTGGTAGTGAGCAGCTGCGGCTGCTGGCACCGCTGCTCGGGTGCTGGGCGCTGGCTGGGACATTGCTGCTCGCCGTTGGGACCCTTGACCACCAGCAGCGCGCCGGGCTCCTTCTGGCACCGGTCACCGTGGGGCGCCTGCCGTGGTACACGGGCCTGATCGGCTCGCTCGGTGTGCTGGCCTGGGCGGTCGGAGCGACCGCGGCCATGGCCGGATCGACCGTCGCGTACCTCGGTGAGCGCCCGACTGCCGGCCGGTTCCTGAACCATTTCGGCCTGTACTCCTACGCCCTCGGGCTCGACGACCTGTTCGAGCTCCATGCGAGCCTGCTCCCTGCGGCGCTCGGCATGCCCAAGCCGGTTGTGCTCATCATCGTGTTGTCGGGGCTACCCCTCCTGCTCGGGGCTCATCGGGCTGAGGTGCGGCGTACCCGTACGGTCGTGCTCGGGTGCGCCGGTGGGGCTCTCGGCGTCGCGATCGTGGTCGACATGGCCGCATCGGGATCGAGCCGGGCGCTACTCATCGAAGAGGGAGCGCAGTTCCTCGGCGTCGTCGCCTGGGCCGTGTGGCTGAGCCTCACCGCTCTCGACGTCACGGTGTCGGTGGTGCGCAGTGCCGGCTCCTCGCCGGTCCCGGTCAGCGAAGGCGGTCGAGCACCGGCTGCGCCTCGTCGCTGAGCAGGAACAGCACCGACGCGCCGGCATCGGTGCGGCCACCGCGGACGGGGAGCACGACGGTCTCGGGCGCCAGACCGCCGAGCTTGCGGGCCAGGCCCAGCAATTCGAAGAACCCGAGCGAGCCGTCGATCCGCACATTGCCGGTGACCGATGACAGGATTGCGTTCAACGCCAGTGGATTTCGGGTCTCGCCGACGTCTCGGAACAAGGTGCGCAAGAACTCCTGTTGGCGGGCGACGCGACCGAGATCGGCGGTGGGGTCGGTCACCGCAACGCCGTCGATCAACTCGGTGTAGTGCCGGGACCGAACATAGGCCAGAGCCTGGTCGCTGTTGAGTCGGCTCGGTCCGGATTCAGGGACGAAGAGACCTGATGCGCCGTCGATCGCCGGGTGAGGGAAGTCGACGACCACACCGCCGATGGCATCGACGACCCCGAGGAATCCGGCAAAGTCGACTTCGAAGTAGTGATCGATCGGGACGCCGAGGTTCTCGGCGATCGTGCGTACCAGCACGTCGGGTCCCCGCTGATGGGCGGCGTTTATCCGTTGCTGCTCTCCGCTGCCCGAGATGGTGACCAGGAGATCGCGCGGCACCGCCATCATCAGATTCGTGCCGTCGTCGCCTACGTGCAGCACCACCATCGTGTCGGTGCGCTCCCCGCTCACGCCGTCGCCGAAGATCACACCTGCATTCGAATTGTCGGGATCGACCCCATCGCGCGAGTCGGTACCCACGAGCAGATAGTTCGTGCCGGTTGTGGAGTCCCCTAGGGCGTCACCCAGGTCGACCCGATCGATGCTCCGGTACTCGACCATGACAAACGCGGCCTCGGCCAACGCGACGGCCGCAAAGACCGCCGAGGCGAGGAGGAGTCGGCGCCGCCACCGGCGACGAGCCGGTCGGACCGGGGCTGGAACCCCGGGTTCGGCCGGACGTGGCAGCCGATGAGGAAGGTCGTGATCGCGACGTTCGGGGGCCGGCAGCGTCGCCGGGTCGGGTACGAAAAAGCGGCGCGGATCGGCGTCGGGCCGGGGCGCCACGGGTGCAGGAGGACTCGGTGCGACCCGCCTCCGTAGCCAGGGCTCATCGAGCGGTGCTTCGGTGAGCGAGGGCAGCGACGAGAGGCGATCATGTGAGGGATCGGAGTCGTTGGTCATGGTGCTCGTCGCTCGAATTGGCCAGATCCCTGGCCGATGCCGCGCCTGTCCAGTCAATCATGGCGAGACGGGTAGTCCACGGCAGGGATCGACCCACCGATCGAATGCGGCTGGTAATCTGACCGCGCGATCGCGGCACAGGGGCAGTCATCGAGCGGTGGGTCCGCACCCGCCCGCAAGAGGTCGACCACACCCATGCTCCCCCACTTCCATCCAATATCGCCGCATCCGAGATCGCCCCACCCGAGATCGCGTATCGAACGGTCTGCGTCGTTCGGCGGTCGCGCCATCCGGGTGCTGGCGCTTGTTGCCATCGCCGGGATGCTCGGTGGAACGACCGTCGGCGCGGAGAGCGAGATCAGCGAGGCGCGGCGCCGACGCGACGACGTCCGCGACCAGCAGGCCGAGGCCGCGGCTGAGCTCGATCTGCTCGAGGCCCAAGACGACGAGGTCGCCGCTGCGGTGGCGGACATCCAAGCCGCCGTGGACAACCAGAGGGCTCAGGTCGATGCGGCCCGGTTGGCACTGGCCGCGGCCGAGTCCGAGGTTGCTCGCCAGGTCGAGTACCGCCAGCGGTTGCAGTCGGCGATCGACGACGCACGGCTGGTCGCCCGCCGTAGGGCGGTCGACGCATTCGTGGGCGTGTCGGCACGCGAAGGCGAGATCTGGCTCGGCGACACCGACCCGAACGAATCGGCACGAATGATCGAGTACCTGCGGGCGACGAGCGGGAGTTACCAGGACGCTTTCGATCGCCTGCGGGCCCTCGAGGAGGTCCAGGGTGAGGTGATCGGGGCGGCCGAGGACGCCCAGGGCGATGCCGACTCGTTGCGCGTCGACCTCGAAGCCGCCCTCGCCGAGCTCAGCGCTCGGCTCGTGCTCCAGGTCGAGATCCAGAACTCCCTCGAGGACCGGATCAACCGAATCGAGGCCGAGCTCGCGGAGTTCGAGGCCGAGGAAGCCCGAATCGAGGCCGACCTCGAAGAAGCGATCAGGCGTGAGTTCGGGAGCTTGACCCGAGCACCGAGCGCCGCGTCGCTGCAGGGATTCGGGCGTCCGACGGCGGGCGCCTACGGGTCGGGGTTCGGGATGCGGCTTCATCCCATTCTCGGCTACGCCCGGGCCCACAACGGCATCGACATCGCGGGGGACACCGGTGACGCGATCTGGGCTGCCAAGTCCGGCACGGTCTTCTTCGCCGGTTCCCGCGGCGGCTACGGCAATTGTGTGATCATCGACCACGGCGACGGGGTCATGACCATCTACGCGCACATGTCACGTATCGACGTATCGGTCGGGTCGTCGCTCGACAAGGGCGAGCTCATCGGCGCCATCGGATCGACGGGCCTGTCGACGGGTCCGCATCTTCACTTCGAGGTCCGCATCAACGGGCAACCGGCCGACCCGCTCGCGTTCTTGCCGTGATCGGTCAGGAGGTACAGAATGGCACCGCTGGCTGCCACAGACACGATAATGTGGCCCTGCGCGGCGGCCCTAGTCCGTTCGGCCACTTTCCGTGGGTGCCCTGGCGCTCACCGTGATTGTGGTCCACAATGACGACGGGCGACTTGACACCCAGGGAGGCTCTGCGCCGATGACCAACCAACGCTTGACCCTCACGAGCCGTGACGTCTTGACCCAGGCGTTCGAGGCCAAAGCCCGCAAGGGCTACGAGCCGCACGAGGTCGACGCCTATCTGCGCCTCGTGGCGGACTCGCTCGACATCCTGCACGACGAGATCGAGACGCTGAAGCTCCAGGTGGCTACGGCGATCCCGACCGCCGCGCCGGCTGCATACGCTGCGCCGCTGACCGCGCAAGTGGCACCGAGCCGGGCCGAGAACGAGTCACTCGAGATGATCCTGCGCCTGGCCCAAAAGACCGCCGAGGAGACGCTGGGCGAAGCGCACCGCCGGGCCGACGAGCTCCTTGCCGAAGCCAACTTCCGCGCCGCCCAAGTCGCTCGTGAGGCTGACCGCAAGGCGTTCGAGGCGGCCAGCCGGACCCAGTCCGAGCTACGAACCGTCGAGACCGACATCGAGACTCGTCGCGACGAACTCACCGCGGTGCACTCGGCGCTCCAGGCCGAGCAGTCGCGCATCCGCGACGTCGCTGCTCAACTCCTCAGCCTCTCCGCCGAGCTGACGTGGGACGAGGACTTGGTCGATCTGACCGACGACTCGGCCGTCAACGTCGCCTACGATCCGGCGCCCATAGCAGCCCCGGCGCCCATCGCAACCCCGGCGCCAGCGTCGACGATGCCCGCGCCGACGTACGAGACCGCAGAGGCGTACCACCCGACGCCGACGTTCCAACCGCCTCAGACCTACGACATCCCTGACACGTCGCAATATCGCGCCGAGTAACGCTCGATCGGCGCTTCAGAAGCCGTGTTCTAGGCGGACCTCGACGAGGGCGCGGACAGCGCGATCGACATCGTCGGTGGTGCTGTACAGCGGCGTCGGGGCGAAACGGATGACATCGGGTCTGCGTACGTCAGCTACCACGCCCCGGCTCGCCAGTCCCGCCAGGACCTCGTCGGCGCGCGGACCGACCCGAATCGACAGTTGACAGCCCCGCCGCCCCGGAAGGGCAGGCGTGACCACGTCGAATCCGGCATCGTCGAGCGCCATCGACAGGCGGCCGGTGAGAGCGACCGATCGGGCCCTCAGGGCATCCATCCCAACCTCGTCGAAGATCGCCAAGGACGCCACGAGTGGCGCCACGGCGAGAATCGGTGGGTTCGAGAGCTTCCAACCGCTCGCCCCGGCGCGGGGGACGAACGAGGCGTTCTCGTCCATGCCGAAACGCGTGGCGGGATCGTTACCCCACCACCCGGCCAGACGCGGAACGTCGGGATCGAGTCCGTGACGTTCGTGAACGAACATGGCGCCCGGCGCGCCCGGTCCACCGTTCAAGTACTTGTACGTGCACCAGACTGCAGCGTCGACCCCCCAGTCGTGCAGCGCGAGCGGTACGTTGCCGGCGGCGTGGGCCAGATCGAGGACCACTGCGCATCCGGCATCGTGGGCGACCGACGTCATCTCGGCCATGTCGAGGACGTCACCGGTGAAGTAGTTGACTCCTTCGAGCAGGACCGTCGCGACGTCTCGACGACGGGCGAGAATCGCCGCGAGCGTGTCCGCCTCGTACGTTCCGGTGGCGCCATTCCGAGGAAGTTTGACAACGGCGGTAGACGGGTCGTCGCCGTGCCAGGTCACATGGGTCTCAGCGGCGTAGCGATCCGACGGGAAGGCCCCCTCCTGAACGAGTATCGCCCGGCGCGACGTGGTCGGGCGATGGAAGCTGGCAAGCACGAGGTGGAGGTTCACGGTGAGCGAGTTGGCGATCGACACCTCGTGCGGAAGCGCGCCCACGAGCCGGGCCATCGTCGGTTCGAGGCGCTCCTCGAACCCGTACCAGGCACCGGGCTCAGCAAAGTGACCATCGACGGCGCACGACGCCCACGCCTCGAACACCGCTCGGCTGGCGTCTGGCGCGTCGCGAGGCATCAACCCGAGCGAGTTCCCGGCGAGGTACACGATCTCGTGCCCATCTGCCGTCGTTGGTATGGCGAACCTGTCACGTCGTGAGGCGTGTTCGTGGAACTCCGACCCAGCCATTGGGGGCAGCGTACGTCGGGTCGGGTTCGGGTTAACGTGACGCACTCATGGTGCTGTGCGCGATCGGCGATCTCCTCGAGGATGTGGTCGTCGTGGCCCAACACCAGCCCCAGCGGGGCGACGACATGACGGCATCGATCACCCGGCACCGGGGCGGTAGCGCAGCCAACGTCGCGACGGCGGCGGCGCTGGCCGGGCACCAAGCTCGCTTCATCGGCCAAGTCGGGGCCGATCAGGTGGGCGATCGACTCCTCGCCCAGATGGAGTCCGCCGGCGTCGACTGCCGCGTGGTACGCGGCGGGGTGACCGGGTGCGTGGTGTCGATAGTCGGCACAAACGGCGAGCGAACGATGTTCTCCGATCGCGGCGCCGCGACCCTGCTCGGCGTCGCGCCCGCGGCCTGGCTCGACGGCGTTGAAATGCTGCACGTACCCGCCTACAGCCTGGTGGCCGAACCGCTGGCGACGGCGACCTACGACCTGATCGGCGAGGCCGTCGAGCGCGACATCCCGATCAGCCTCGACGTCTCGGCGACCTCGGTGCTGACCGAATTCGGTGTCGCCGAGTTCGCACGGTTCGTGGCCGAGTTACGCCCGACGATCATCTTGTGCAACCGCGCCGAGCACCGCCATCTCGGCCTACCCCCTCGGGCCGGCTTCCCGGGCGCGGCCTTGACCGTCATCAAGGCCGGGGCTCGGCCCACGCTGCTCGTCGCGCCCAGCGGGGCAGTTCAGTCGATCCCAGTACCACCGGTCGACGCCGTGGTCGATACCACGGGTGCGGGCGACGCCTTCGCTGGTGGCTTCCTTGGAGCTCTGCTCGCTCGACGCTCCGGGCGGGAGGCGGCCGTGGCCGGGCATGCACTAGCCGCTCGAGCGATCTCCGGCCCGGGCGCGACCCCGGCTTTCGAGTCTGTCCGATGACAACGCGCGCCGCGGTCCCTGAAGCCCTGCTGTCCGATGCCGTGCGCAGCGCGCTCGATTCCGGCCGGCCGGTCGTCGCACTCGAATCAACGATCTTCTCGAACCTGGGCCTGCCGTCACCCGCCAACGCCGAGGCGCTCGACCGCAGCCTCCGAGCCATTGTCGACAATGGTGCAACCCCCGCGGTCACCGCGGTTCTGGACGGGCGGATCCGCGTGGGGCTCGAGCCCGATGAACACGAGCGAATCCTCGGCGCGGCCCGCAAGGTGTCCGGGCGCGACCTGGCGCCCGCGCTCGCTCAGCGGTGGGAGTTCGGTGCCACGACGGTGGCGGCGTCGCTAGCCATCGCGGCGTCGGTCGGAATCCGGGTCTTCACCACCGGCGGGATCGGTGGCGTCCACGCCGATGTCGCGGAATCAGACGACGTGAGCGCCGACCTCACCGCGCTCGCCCGTTACCCGGTGCTGACCGTGTGCGCCGGGGCCAAGACCTTTCTCGACCACGCACGGACGCTCGAACGCCTCGAGACGCTCGGCGTACCTGTCATCGGGTTTCGGACCGACTCCATGCCCGGCTTCTACGTGACGTCGACCGGGCTCCCTGTTCAGCTGCGACTCGATGACCCGCCCGACATCGCTGCGGTAGCCGCGGCGCACTGGAGTCTCGGGTACGGCGGGTTGCTCGTGGCGGCACCGACCCCGGACGCGTCCGCTATCTCCGATCGGGAGATGGCGAAGATCCGGTCGCAGGCGCTCGAGGATGCCGGTGTAGCCGGAATCACCGGACCCGCCTCCACGCCGTTCGTCCTGGCCAGAATCGCTGATCTGACACAAGGCCGCTCGATCCCGGCCAACCTGGCGCTGGCCGAGAACAACGCACGAATCGCCGCCACGATCGCAGTCGCGTTCACGTGCTGACCGACCCACGACGGAAGGGGTAATGCCGTGCAAGGTAAACCCAGGAGCGAGACAATTGCGGTGATCGGGGCGGGAGTCATGGGGTCGGGCATCGCCCAGGTCCTGGCCGTCGCCGGACATCGGGTGCGGTGCCAGGACACCTCAGCCGCGGCGATCGCCAAGGCCCGGATCGAAGTCGATGCGGGTCGGTTTGGTATCGCCAGCGCTGTCACCCGCGGCAAGATCACCTCGGAGGACGCGGCGGCCGCACTCTCCCGCCTGGTGTTCACCCACGACCTCGACGAGGCGGTCCACGGCGCCGAAGTGGTGATCGAAGCCATCCCCGAGAACCTGGCGCTGAAGATCGGGTTCTTTCGCCAACTCGACGCGCTGTGCGCTCCGGCGACGATCCTCGCGTCGAACTCGTCGGGGTTCCCGATCAGCGCCATCGCCGCCGGGACCGCGCGGCCGGATCGGGTCATCGGCTGGCACTGGGCATCGCCGGCCCCGGTGATGAAGTTGGCCGAGATCGTCCGTGGACCCGCTACGAGCGACGAGACCGTCGAGATGATCGTCGATCTCGCTCGAGCGGCGGGCAAGAACCCGGTGGTCGTGAAGGACACCGACCACGCCTGGGGCTATGTCGCCAACCGGGTCTACGGGGCGATGATCCGCGAGGCCGTACGGGTCATCGACGAAGGCATCGCGAGCCGCGACGAGGTGGACCAGTTGATGATCGATTGCTTTCGGTGGCCGGCGGGACCGTTCGGCATGGTCAAAGGAGCCGGTTCGGGCTGGTCTTGACCGGGCCGATGAGCGAAGCGGAGCGAGCGCAGCCGAGGGTGCGAAGCAGCCCCCAGCGACAACTACCCCCCAGCGACAACTACGTGGTAACCGCGGCCTGTCACGCCTGGTTGACGAGCGCCGCAATCCGCCGGACGATGCCGGCGAGGTCCGCGGCAGGCCAGCGCGAGTCGAGCGGCTCGAGCGTGAAGAACACCTCGGTGCCATGGGCCCGGCCCTGGAGGGTCACCACGAGCTGGCTCGGGGACAGGCGGCCGTCGATTCCCGGCACCCGGGCCTCCAGATAGCCAGCGTCGGAGTCGCTATCGATGACGTCGGCCACTTGCTCGCACGCGGCGACAAGGCGGTCGAAGACCTCGTCTTGGGGCGCGGTCATCAACAACGCGTCGTCCTCGACGACGGTATCGATCCGATGTGCGTCGACACGATCCAGTGGGCGGGGCACCGTGGGGTACGCCCGGAGCAACCGGTACGCCTCGGTGATTCGACGAGTCTCGACCGCGGCGTCGGGCGAATCCGACACATCGGGGTGGGTGCGTCGAAGTGTCCGGCGATAGGCATCGCGCAGGTCCGCCTCGGTGTGCGTCGAGTCGAGACCGAACACGATCAGGGCGTCGGCGCGGTCCACCGAATCAGGAGGCGAACGAGTAGGCGAGCCGACCCAGCAAGCGACGCGGGCTGTCCGCCTGCGCTAGCAAGCGGGAGAGACCGATCCGACGTCGAGCGTTCACCTTGTTGGCGCAGCTTCGTTTACCGGAGGTCGAGCTCGTGGTGGCGGCGACTGGTCGCGGCTAGCGCGTCGGCTCGGGCGGACGCCGCGTGCAGACCGTCGGCGCGGCGCGGCGCGAAACCGATGTCGCAAACCATGCCGTTGCGCCGAAGTTCGTGATCCATGTCGGCGGCCCACAGCTCGATGTCACGGAGGCTTTCCCGCGGGATGAGAAGAATGCCGAGCTCGTGCTCGCTGAGCCGGCACACGCGATCGGTGGGCTTCATCCGTCGCATGACTGTCGCCGCGACTCGCTGCATGCGGTCGCGGGTCTCGACCCCGATGTCGATCGACACGATGCCCGCGGCCAGACCGAGTTCCTCGCAGCGCTGATCTTCGGCGTCGAGCATCCGACTCCACGCTTCGGGGTCGCCCAGCTCGTTCTTGTCGACAGGCGGGTCGACCAGCCGAGTTGAGGGGATTGGTTCGTCGTCGTCGACCATGCCTCGGAATCCTCCTCGCGCCACAACGCTACCCGAGCCCCCGCGCTTGGGCGACCAACCCGGTGCCGCGACATTCTTGGACCAGCGAGAACCCAAGTGGTGGATGGCCGTCCGGGATGAGAGATGGTGGGAGCGATGAGCGAAGCGAAGCGAGCGAGTGCAGCCGTGGGAGCGCAGCTCCCCGGATGCCGATGGGGTCTGGGGGCGCGCAGCCCCCAGCGACAAGTATGAGCGAAGCGAAGCGAGCGAACCGTGGGGCGCTGCGTCAACATCTGCGGGCGACCCGGCGCGGCTTGTCCGCGGTCGAGCAGCGGCGTGCGGCGCGGTCGATCGCACCGCGTGTATGGGACCTGGTGGCCGATCGGTCTGGCGTAGTTGCCGGGTACGTGGCCGACGACGGCGAGGTCGATCTTGCCCCGACGATCGCCGGGCTCCGCCGGCGCGGCGGCGCCATCGCACTGCCGGCTTTTGATACTCCAGACGCGCCGATGCGGTTCGCATTTCACCGAGGCGACGGCGAATTGGTGTCCGGTCCGCTCGGAATCTGGCAGCCCCCACCGTCCGCGAGAACCGTTCACCCACAAGACCTATCGGTCGTGCTACTTCCAGCGGTCGCCGTCGATCGTTACGGCACTCGGCTCGGCCGCGGGGCCGGACACTACGACCGGCTGTTCGCCGAACGGGCTGACTGGCCGAGGAGGCCCCGTCTCATCGCCGTGATACATGACGAACAGATCTCGGGTGATCTCGATCGTGAGGTCTGGGACGTCCCCGTCGACGCGGTACTGACCCCGACACGACTGGTGCTACCCCTCGTCGAGCCCAACCAGTAGGGCGTGCACGAGGCGGACGAGGTGCGCGGGGTCCTCGGCCCCGCAGAGCTCCCGGCATGCGTGCATGGCGAGCTGGGGTGCGCCCAGGTCGACCGCGCTCACACCGAGCTCCGCCGCCACCGTCGGGCCGATCGTCGAGCCGCACGCGAGGTCGGATCGGGTCACGAAGTCCTGGACGGGCACCGACACCACAGCCGCGGCCCGGCGTACCGCGGCCGCCGACAAGGCGTCGGTCGCATAGCGCTGGTTCACGTTTGACTTGAGCACCGGACCGGCGTTGAGCGACACCCGGTGGGCGGGTTCGTGCCGATCGGGGTAGTTGGGATGGGTCGCGTGGGCGTTGTCGACCGACACGACAAGCGACCCGGTCCGCGCTCGGTGCCAGTCGTCGGGCACCGAACCCGGTCGGGCGGCGACCACGCGCGCCAGGGCGCTGGTGAGTAACGCCGAACCGGCACCGACGGCCGAGACACTGCCGACCTCCTCGTGGTCGAACAAGGCGATGACCGGCGTGAACCGGCTTGCGGTATCGCCGAGAACCAGCGCCGTCACCGCCGCGTAGCACGAGAGTTGATTGTCGACACGCGACGCCGCCACGAACTCGCGGTCGATGCCGACGACGGCTGACGGCACGAGATCGTGCAACATCAGGTCGTGGGCCAAGACGTCCGCGGCATCGAACCCGAGCCCCGCCGCGATGGCGTCGAACGAGGGCGTCCCGAGACCGATGATCGGCGACAGGTGGGCTTGGCGGTTCAGCACCAGACCGTGCTCGTTCACGTCACGGTCGAGGTGGATCGCCAGTTGCGGCAAGTGGGCGAGCGGCCGGTCGTCGCGAACCAGGCGTACCGATCCGGGGGGATCCGAGCGCAGCACGACCCGGCCCGAGATCCCGAGATCGCGGCCCAGCCAGCTGTTCAACAGCACGCCACCGTAGACCTCGACCGCGAGCTGGCGAACGCCGGCCGCTCCGGTCGCCGCGTTCGGCTTCAACCGCAGATTGGGACTGTCGGTGTGGGCGCCCACGAGCCGAAACGGGGTGGGACCGGTGTCGCTCGCCGAGGTGCGCCACGCGACGATGCTCCCGCCGCGTGTCACATACCACCCGCCCGGCTCGCTCGGCCACGGGCTCGACTCGTCCACGGCATGGAACCCGGCGGCCTCGAGGCGGCGCGCCACGGAAGCGACGACGTGATACGGCGAGGGCGACGCATCGATGAAGCGACACAGGTCCTCGGCGATCTCGGTCATGGGAACTCCAGTCAGTGGCGCTCGGAGGCTACCGGCCGGGAAACGAGTAGGCATGGGAGGCCGTACGCGACTAGCCTCCCGCGACGGCAGCTGGGCCAATGGCGTCCCTGTGAGCCGGAACCACCATCCCGGTCGGCTTTTGCCGTTTTGCGATGACACCGACCGCACGTCGCGACACCGCTTCGAGGAGCGCCATGTCCTCACGCCCAACCTCTGCACCCGTGGCCCAGGGCCTGTACGACCCCCGGTTCGAGCACGACGCCTGTGGCGTCAACTTCGTGTGCCACCTGAAGGGCGTGCGCAGCCACCGGATCGTGGAGCTGGGGATCGGCGCCCTGTGCAATCTCGAACACCGCGGTGCGGCGGGTGCGGACCCCGAGACCGGTGACGGCGCCGGCATTTTGATGCAGATACCCGATCGGTTCTACCGCGACGTCGTCGATTTCGAGCTCCCAGAGCACGGCGAGTACGCCACGGGTATCGCCTTCCTCCCGAGCGACCGGTTCGAGGCCCGTCGCGGCGTCGAGGCGGTCGAGCGCCTGGCGAGAAGCGAGGGGTTCGAGGTCCTCGGATGGCGCGACGTGCCGGTTGTGGATTCGATCCTCGGTCGGGGAGCGCGGGCGACCATGCCGCGGTTCCGCCAGCCTTTCCTCGCCAAGTCGACCGATGGACGACGGCTCTCGGGGCTCGAGCTCGACCGCCATCTCTTCCCGCTGCGCAAGCGCATCGAGCACGAGATCAGCCTCAGTCCGCCGCCGAGCGACGTGACCGATTCGGCGATGGGTGGCCGACCCGAGGCTCATGACGGCGTCTATTTTCCCTCCCTTTCGGCGCGCACGATCGTGTACAAGGGCATGCTCACGTCGCCGCAGCTCGGCCAGTTCTTCCCCGAGCTCAACGACGCGCGGGTCGAGTCGGCCCTGGTGCTGGTCCACTCGCGCTTTTCGACGAACACGTTCCCGACGTGGCCGCTAGCGCACCCATTTCGGTTCATCGCGCACAACGGAGAGATCAACACCATCCAGGGCAACCGGAACTGGATGAGCGCCCGCGAGTCGTTGCTGGCGACCGACCTGGTTCCCGGCGACCTCGAGCGGCTCTTCCCGATATGCACGCCGGGCGCCAGCGACACCGCAGGGTTCGACGAGGCGCTCGAGCTGTTGGTCATGGGCGGGTACCCGCTACCCGAAGCGGTGCTGATGATGATCCCGGAGCCGTGGGAGAACCATGAGGCCATGAGCGCATCGCGCCGGGCGTTCTACCAGTTCCATGCCTCGCTGATGGAGCCGTGGGACGGCCCAGCGTCGATCGCGTTCACCGACGGCACCGTGATCGGGGCCGTGCTCGACCGCAACGGCCTCCGACCGTCGCGGTACTGGGTCACCGACGACGACCTGGTGATCATGGCCAGCGAGGTCGGGGTTGTCGACGTCGAACCGCATCGCATAATCGAGAAGGGTCGCTTGCAGCCCGGCCGGATGTTTTTCATCGACACCGCCGAGGGCCGGATCGTGCGCGACGACGAGATCAAGGAGCGTCTGGCCGGCGCGCACCCGTACGAGGACTGGCTCGAGCAGAACCTCATGTCGATCGAGGACCTCCCGCCGCGCGAGCGAGTGGTCACCGATGAGGGCTCGTTTCTCTCTCGCCAGCAGGTTTTCGGCTACACCCACGAGGACCTCAAGATCCTGCTCGCGCCGATGGCCCGAGATGGCAAAGAGGCGCTCGGATCGATGGGAACCGACACGCCCATCGCCGTGCTGTCCAACCGGTCTCGCCTGCTGTTCGACTACTTCCAGCAACTCTTCGCCCAGGTGACCAACCCACCGCTCGACGCCATGCGCGAGGAGCTCGTGACCTCGGTCTGTGGCATTATCGGACCCGAGGGCAACCTGCTGTCGCCCGGACCGGCCTCGTGCCGGCAGATCTTCCTTCCGCATCCGGTTCTCACCGACGACGAGCTGGCCAAGCTCATCGACGTGGACGGCCGGGGCGGCCTCGACGATTTCCGGACGACCGTCGTGTCGTGCCTGTTCGAGGTGGGTAAGGGTGGCGCGGGCCTGCGGGCGGCTCTGGATCGGGTGCGCCGTCAAGTGTCGGCGGCCATCCACAACGACGTGAACATCGTGGTCCTGTCCGACCGCGGGGCCGACGAACGATTCGCACCCATCCCGTCGCTGTTGTCGGCGGCGGCCGTGCACCACCACCTGATCCGCGAGAAGAGCCGCACCCGTGTCGCGCTGGTCGTCGAAGCTGGCGATGCCCGTGAGGTACACCACCTGGCGCTCCTGATCGGCTTCGGAGCCGCCGCTGTCAACCCGTACATGGCGTTCGCCACGATCGACCAGATGGTCGCCGACCGGCAACACGGCATGGGGGACATGACTCCCGTCAAGGCCCGGGCGAACTACGTCAAGGCCGCCGACAAGGGCATCTTGAAGATCATGTCGAAGATGGGCATCTCGACGGTGGCGTCGTACACCGGAGCCCAGATCTTCGAAGCGATCGGTCTGGCCCGCGACCTCGTCGATGAGTTCTTCACCGGCACCGTGAGTCGCATCAGTGGCATCGGCCTCGACATGCTCGCCCGCGAGGTCGCCGTTCGGCACCGCATCGCGTTCGCCCCCAACCCGACCGAACGGGCGCACCGCACCCTCGAGGCCGGTGGTGAGTACCAATGGCGCCGCGAAGGCGAGCACCACCTCTTCAACCCCGAGACGGTGTTCAAACTCCAGCACGCCACACGTGAAGGGCGCTACGACGTGTTCGGCGAGTACACCGCCCTGGTGAACGACCAGTCCAAGCGCATCGGGACCTTGCGCGGCATGTTCCGCTTCGACTACCTCCGTCCGCCGATCCCGATCGACGAGGTTCAACCCGCAGCGGAGATCATCAAGCGGTTCGCCACCGGTGCCATGTCCTACGGTTCGATCTCGGCGGAAGCCCACGAGACGCTCGCCATCGCCATGAACCGCATCGGCGGTAAGTCCAACACCGGCGAGGGTGGCGAGGATCCCGAGCGCTACGTGCCGCTGCCCAACGGGGATTCGAAGCGATCGGCCGTCAAGCAGGTGGCGTCGGGGCGCTTCGGTGTCACGAGCGAGTACCTCGTCAATGCCGACGATCTGCAGATCAAGATGGCGCAGGGCGCCAAGCCCGGCGAGGGCGGGCAGCTGCCGGGCGGGAAGGTGTACCCGTGGATCGCCAAGACCCGGCACTCAACGCCCGGCGTCGGCCTGATCTCGCCGCCCCCACACCACGACATCTACTCGATCGAAGACCTCGCCCAACTGATCCACGACCTCAAGAACGCCAACCCGGAGGCCCGAGTGCACGTCAAGCTCGTGGCCGAGGTCGGCGTCGGAACCGTCGCCGCGGGGGTCTCCAAGGCCCACGCCGATGTGGTCTTGATCTCGGGTCACGACGGCGGCACGGGCGCGTCGCCGCTCACCTCGCTCAAGCATGCCGGTGTGCCGTGGGAGCTGGGTCTGGCCGAGACCCAACAGACGCTGCTACTCAACGGGTTGCGCGACCGAATCGTCGTACAGTGCGACGGCCAGCTGAAGACCGGACGCGACGTGGTGATCGCCGCACTGCTCGGTGCTGACGAGTTCGGCTTCGCGACCGCTCCGCTCGTCGTGATGGGCTGCGTGATGATGCGCGTGTGTCATCTCGATACGTGTCCGGTGGGCGTGGCCACGCAGAACCCGGAGCTGCGCAAGAAGTTCAGCGGCCAGCCCGAGTTCGTCATCAACTTCTTCGAGTTCATCGCCGAGGAGGTGCGCGAGCTGCTCGCCGCGTTGGGCTTCCGGTCCCTCGAGGAGGCGATCGGTCGGGTCGAGTTCCTCGAGACCGAGGAGGCGGTTACTCACTGGAAGGCCCGTGGTCTCGACTTGAGCCCGATCCTCTACCGACCCGAACTCGACCTCGATGACGACCGGCGCAACACCCGGGGCCAGGACCACGGCCTCGAGAAAGCCCTCGACAACCGCCTCATCGAGCTCTCCGCCCCCGCCCTCGAACGGGGCGAGCCGGTCCGCATCGAGCTGCCGATCCGCAACGTCAACCGGACGGTCGCAACCATGCTCGGCTCGCGTGTGACCCGGCAGTTCGGCGCTCCAGGCCTGCCCGACGACACCATTGTGATCTCGTTCACGGGTTCGGCGGGAAACAGCTTCGGGGCGTTCGTGCCTCGCGGCATCACGCTTCGACTCGAGGGTGACGCCAACGATTACGTCGGCAAGGGGCTCTCGGGGGGGCGAATCATCGTGCGGCCGCCGCGCAACTCGGTGTTCGCGGCCGAAGAGAACGTGATCGGCGGCAACGTCGTGCTGTACGGCGCCACCTCGGGCGAAATGTTCCTGCGTGGCCTCGTGGGGGAGCGGTTCTGCGTGCGCAACTCGGGCGCTACGGCGGTGGTCGAAGGGGTAGGCGACCACGGGTGCGAGTACATGACCGGCGGCCGAGCGGTGGTCCTCGGGCCGACGGGACGCAACTTCGCCGCCGGAATGAGCGGCGGGATCGCCTACGTCTGGGACCCCCACGGCTTCTTTCCGAGCCGGGTCAATCACGAGATGGTCGAGCTCGCGGCCCTCGACGACGACGACCGGGTCGAGCTCGTCGAGCTGATCAGGCAGCACTGCACCGAGACCGAGTCGGCGGTCGCCGATCGGCTGCTCGATCGGTGGGCCGACGCGGTCGCTGAGTTCGTGAAGGTGCTCCCGAGCGACTACCGGCGCGTGCTCGAAGCGGCCCAGCTCGCCCGCGACACCGGCCAAGACGAGATGCAGGCCATCATGGCCGCAGCCCACGGGTGAAAGGCCCACGCCATGGCTGACCCCAGGGGATTCATGCACCACGGGCGCGAGTTGCCGTCGCGGCGGCCCGTCACGGAGCGACTGGGCGACTGGCAGGAGGTCTACCTTGACTTCCCGCGACAGAAGTTGGAGGAGCAGGCCAGCCGCTGCATGGATTGCGGGATCCCGTTCTGCAACCACGGGTGCCCGCTCGGCAACATCATCCCCGACTGGAACGATCTGGTGTACCGGGACTTGTGGCCCGAGGCCATGGACCGTCTCCACGCAACCAACAACTTCCCCGAATTCACAGGCCGCCTGTGCCCCGCACCGTGCGAGACGGCCTGTGTTCTCGGTATCAACGAACCGCCGGTCACCATCAAGCAAATCGAGGTCTCGATCGTCGATCGGGCGTGGGCCGAGGGCTGGATCGCGCCGGTTCTACCGGCGCGGTCGACTGGCCGGTCCGTCGCCGTGGTGGGGTCGGGACCCGCCGGTCTCGCGTGCGCCCAACAGCTCACGAGAGCCGGTCACCGGGTCGTAGTGTTCGAGCGAGCCGATCGGATCGGTGGATTGCTCCGCTACGGCATTCCCGAGTTCAAGATGGAGAAGCGGGTCCTCGACCGGCGGCTCGACCAAATGCGGGCGGAGAGCACCGAATTCCGGGTGAACGTCGATGTCGGCACCGACGTGACCGCCGAGGAGCTAGGTGACGAGTTCGATGCGGTGGTGTTGGCGGCGGGAGCCACGCAGTGGCGCGATCTGCCGGTGCCGGGCCGCGAGCTCGAAGGCGTGATGCAGGCCATGGAGTACCTGCCCATGGCGAACCGAGTTCAGCAAGGCGACATGGCCGAGCCGCCAGTTTCCGCGGCCGGCAAGCACGTGATCATCATCGGTGGCGGCGACACCGGGGCCGACTGCCTCGGCACCGTTCACCGGCAGGGCTGCGCCAGCGTCCACCAGTTCGAGATCCTGCCGCGACCGCCGGACGCGCGACCCGCATCGCAGCCGTGGCCTACGTATCCGATGACGTTCCGGGTCGCGTCGGCCCACGAGGAGGGCGGCGAGCGCGAGTACGCCATCAACACCGAGGCGTTCCTCGGCGCTGACGGTCGAGTGACGAGGTTGCGTGCGCACCGGGTTGACCAACGAATTGTCGATGGCCGCATGACGTTCGAGAAGATCGAGGGCAGCGAGGTCGACTTCGCGGCTGACCTGGTCCTGCTCGCGATGGGATTCACCGGACCGGAGCGAGGTCCGCTGATCGAACAGTTCGGCGTCGAGTTGGACGATCGCGGCGCCGTCCGGCGCGACGGCCAGTACATGTCGAGTGCGGACGGCGTGTTCGTGTGCGGAGATATGGGGCGAGGTCAGTCGCTCATCGTCTGGGCCATAGCTGAAGGACGCTCGTGCGCCGCGGGCGTCAACCGCTACCTCACCGGCGACACCCTCCTGCCGGCACCGATCCGCCCGACGGCTGCGCCTTTACGCTGAGATCATCCGGCGGGCGACGTCAGGTGCCTTCGGGCTCGGGGGCACGAAAGCTGATGGCACCAGCCTCGGCCAGGTGGCAGAGCGTGCTGGCCACGCTGAAAGCGCCGAGCCGGCTCTCGGCGATGATCTCCATGACGTCACGGCGATCGTCGATGAGGTGGAGAACGGTCCACTGGATAGACGTGAGGGTGATAGCGCGCTGGTCGCTGGCCAGCGTGGGCTGGCCCGTCGGGATCATCCCCATGTTCGGCAGAGCCACGGCGATCCGCCGCCAGCTTTCCAGCCGGTCCTGGACCTGTTCCATCAGCTCCGCGGGTGAGACGCAGATGCCCCAATCGGTCGGCGCGACGTCGGTTCGGTAGGCGTAGCTCGACCCGGCGAGGCCGAGCGCCAACCCGACCATCACCTCGACGAGGTTTTCGTACAACGCGGCCCGGAACCGTGCGGGCTCGACTTCACCGTTGGCCAGGATGGACCTGGCGATGGCCGCCAGGTCTGTCCCCGACCACCGTGAAGGATCGATCTCGGCCGCCCCGTCGATCACATGTCGGATCGACGGTGAGCCCGGCGCCTCGGCCCACGTGATCGCACCATCGACGAACGAGACGTGGCCAGCGGTAGACCCCTCGATGGCGAGTACCCCGTCAGCGTTGCTCCGCCCGACCAGCACCAGAAGGTCATCGAGGCGAAGGTCTTCGGCGGATCCGCTCAGCGATACGGCGGTGGGGGAGGTCATCGGGTAACCATCGGTAGCGGGGCTCTCAAATCGAGTGGTCGGTGGCTGATACTCCGTCGGCTGGAGCTCACGCTTGGCGCGGAATGCTCAACTTGGCCTGCAGAGCGTCGATCCTTACAGCAGGTCCTCCCTGCGCAACCGCGCGGCCACCATCACCGAGGCACAGATGCTCCAACGACTCAACGTCCGTACGAAGCTGTTCGTCGTCGTGACGCCATTGATCGCTCTGTTGCTCGCCGGAGCCTACGTGGCCGCCCAGCCCCGCCTCGACGAGGTTGCCGAACGCGACGCCGACCGAGCGTTGGTGGATCTCGTCCGTCGGACTTCGGAGGCGACCACGGGCTTGGAGGCGGAGTCGATCCTCTCGGTGGCGTCATTCACCGGCTCGATGGACGTCGCGGCCGAACTCGACGCCGCCCGTATCGACAACGACGCTCGAATAGAGCAATACCGCGGCGCAGCCCGTGCCGCGACCGGGATCTCGGCACGGCTCGACGTGGCGGTCGGTGAGCAGCTCGGACGGTTGGAGAACCTTGTCGAGGCCCGCGAGGCGGTCGACTCGTTGTCAGCAACCCCTTCGACGATCGTGGCTCGCTTCGACTTCCTTCTCGAGAGTTTCGAGCCGGTCCGCCGACTGGCCGTGCGGGCGGTGACGGAGCCGGACTCGAGCGAGTACGTGGACCTGTCCGAGGTTCTTGCGCAGTCGACTCAGGTGCTCGGGCAGATCGGCCGACGCGGCGCCGTAGCAGTTGCCGGACTGTCGGAGAGCTCCGCCGCCGACGCCAGCGTGGTCGCCGAGCTGGACTCGAATCATGACCGGTTGGGCGAGGTCTTCGGTTCACTCGCTCCACCCGATCTTGCCGAGGCGTACGACGCCGCCCAGACCGCCGATACCTCCCAGTTCCAACAGCTGATCTTCACCGTTCGGCTCGGCGACCCGGAGCAGATTCGTGCGATCGGTGAGGAGCGATGGGTGACGGCGGTCACCGCGGTGCTCGCCGCGCAGACGGCGGTGGGCGAGCTGACGCTCGACCGCGCGAGCCACATCGCCGTGGCCCAGCGCGACGAGTCCGCGGCGGCCGTACGAAACTTCGCCGGCCTGGCCGTGATCGCCATAGTGATAGCTTTCGCCGGCACGTTGATCGTCGCCCGCTCGATCACCCGTCCGTTGCGACGCCTGACCGAGGCCGCCGACACCCTGGCCACCGACCAGCTCCCGGCACTCGTCGACCGCCTCCGCGACCCCGATGGCGATCACTCGTCTGCGGAGACCACCGTCATGCTCGATGTAACGTCCAAGGACGAGATCGGTCGGCTCGCCGGCTCGATCAACGCCATCCAGTCGGTGGCGCTCCGGGTCGCCAGCGATCAGGTCGAGACGCTCCGCAAGGGCATATCGGACATCTTCGTCAACCTGGCCCGACGGAACCAGACCCTGCTCGACCGCCAGATCGAGTTCATCGACCAGTTGGAGTCGAGCGAAGAGAACCCCGGGGCCCTCGAGAACCTCTTCCGACTCGACCACCTGGCTACGCGCATGCGACGCAATGCGGAGTCACTGCTCGTGCTGGCCGGCGCCGAGCCGCCGCGCCGCCGAGGCGCGGCCGTCCCAGTCGTCGACGTCGTCCGGGTCGCCATCGGCGAGGTCGAGGACTTCGCGCGAGTCAACCTGCTCGCGATCGACGACGTGGAGGTCGCGGGCAACGTCGCGCCAGACTTGGCACACCTCTTGGCGGAACTGATGGAAAATGCCACCCAGTTCTCTCCACCGACCTCGACGGTCGACGTCGTCGGTAGTCGCGAGGCCGACGGTTCTTACGTTGTGACGGTGTCCGACACCGGCATCGGCATGTCGACGGAGCAGCTCGACAAGTCCAACGCCCTGCTCACCCGCCCTCCTGTTGTCGGTCTGACCCTTCAACGGTCGCTCGGCTTCGTCGTGGTCGGACGATTGGCCCAGCGCTTCGGCCTCGCCGTCGAGCTGATCCCAGGCCGATCGGGAGGGGTGACCGCGTGCGTGGCACTCCCGCCTGCTGTGCTCGGCGGCACTCGCTCGATCGTCGATACGGCCCCGGCCGTCGATGGATGGCGCGCAGACACGGCCCCCTCAGTCGACGCTCCGTTGAGCGTCCCTGCCGATTGGCTCGACGACGCGCCCGCGCCGCGAAGCGTCGGCGACTCGTGGAGTCCCGAGGCGTTCGGCGAGCGTCCGTGGCCAGCGTCGCGCGCTCCGGAGGCCTCGTGGGAACCCGAGTCGGCACCGGCCGCCTGGGCGCCCGAACCTGCGCCGCCCGCATGGGAACCCCAGCCGGCGCCGGCCGCCTGGGACCCCGAACCCGCACCACCCGCATGG
>CAYMJU010000016.1:0-16412 GCA_964390555.1 uncultured Acidimicrobiales bacterium
CCAAGGACAGTCCGGCGATCTTGGTCTTGGTGATCATGTCAGGGTCTCCACTTCGGTAGTCCGGCCTCCTGCGGGTGCAGGCCCGGTGACGTTGCTCGCTGCCGTCACCGGCAGGTCGCCTTTTTCGGTGAAGCCCACACCCGGAGTGACTCCCGATGTGGTGTTCGACGGCGTAATCGCCACCCATGGTGAGAAGGGGACGGTTCGCGGGGCGAATGATCCGTTTGGCCCACGCGGGGGGCGGCGCGGCCCAGACGGCGGTGCGAGTAATGTCGCCCGATGCTGTTGACCGCGCCGACCGTCGAAACCCACGCGCTCGCCCGCCGAACCGGTTGGAAGATCGAGCCCCGGGGAGCCTGCAAGGGCGACTCCTGCGTTCAACTACCGCCCGAGGCGGTCGACGGATCGGGTCACGTAGATGTGCGGGCGTTCGCCGACGCTCTGCGGCTTCCGCTCGAGCACGATCCCGAGGCCCGCTTGTGGGCGCTCGGGCCCGAGAGCGGAGGCCCCGTCCTCACGACCGTCGATGTGCCCGACCTCACGCTGCCCGACCTCGTCACCGGCGAGGAGTTCTCGTTGTCGAGCCTCGAGGGGCGAAAGATCATCCTGGTGGCCTGGGCCTCGTGGTGAGGTTGTCGCCAGCACCTGCCCGGGTGGCAGGACCTGCACAGCCGCCTCGCCGGCCGAGGCCTCACGGTCGTTACCGTCGCCATGGACACCCTCGGCGAACAGGCGGTGCGTCAATGGATAGACCAGGCTTCGCCAACCCATCCCACGTTGCTCGACGCCGCCCACGTCACCGGTGAGTTGTTCGGTTTCGTGAACGTCCCCAACGCGGTATGGATTGACGAGGACCACCAGATCGTCCGCCCGCCCGAAGGGGCTCCGATGCACGGCTCGGCCATGCCGAAGTTGTCAGACGCCGAGTTCGAAGCGCTGCCCGACCAGTACCGTCGAATGATGGGTCTGGCCCGCCGGATCACCATGACCTCCCCCGACGACTACATCGCCGCCATCGAGGACTGGGCCACTCATGGGAGCGAGAGCCGTTTCGCCCTCGACCCCGGCGAGGTGCTCCGTCGCTGCTCGGCCCGAACCGCCGACCAGTCGCGGGCGGCGGCATGCTTCGAGATCGGCCAGGAGCTCCAACGGCGGGGCAACAGCGACGCAGCCGTGCCGTGGTTCCAGCGCAGCCAGGACCTGTTCGCCGACAACTGGACGTACAAGCGCCAGGCGTGGTCGATCATCGACCCCGTGAGCCAGAACCCGGCCGGGGTCTACACCGGTAGCTGGGTTGGCGATCTCGAAGAGATCGGTCCCGAGAATTACTACGTACCGTTCAGCGGCTGACCCGGTCAGGCGCTGGGCGGGCTCGGTGGAGGTGGCGGGGCCGACGGCTGGATCGGCAACGGCTCGGTTGGCGGCGACACCGGTAACGGCTGCAACGTGATCTCGTTCGGCGCGGCCGGGGATGGCGTCTTGCGGGCCGGCAGGAGGCCGTTGGCGAAGACCTCGGTACGCGAAGCGTGGATACGCCACAGCACCAATCCGGCCATGATCAAGACGGCACCGCGGATCATCCGGTCGATACTCGAGTTCCGGATCTGGGACTCGAACTCGCTGCGGACCTCGCCGATCCCGTCGTTCACCCCGGGGATACCGAGCGGCGCGGATCCGCCGAACGCAAGCTCGCCCTCGACACATTCGTCGAACTCGTCGTCGCCTTCGGTGACGTCGGCGCAGAAGTCCTCGATCGACTCGCGTTGACCCTCATCGATGACGCCGATCACATCCTCGGCGATGTTGGTCAGACCTATCCCGACCCGATCGAGCGTGTCGCGGTGCCCGAGGTCGGGGGAGATCGTGTGCACGAGACCGACCACGGCCGACCCGACACCTAAGAGCGCGAGTGCGAGACTGATCGCGCACATGGCGTACAGGTACACCGAACGTACCCAGCTCGACTCCGCCATAGTGGACCTCCCTGATGTGGATGTTCTCGCGACAATAGGTCACCGAAAGCACCCGCCGGGTGACCGCTTCCCAGATGGGTAGGTGACAGGACTACGACCGATGGACCAAGATGGACACCAGGTCAATGGATCAGGAGCACATGGTGGAACGAATCGCCGACTACGACTTCGTGCGATCTCTCGGAGAGAGCGGTAACGGTCACCTGTATCTGGCCAAGCGACCGCCGCGCCTACCGATCGACGTCGAGCTCGTCGCCGTGAAAGTGTTCGGTGGACATGGCGGCAGCGACGCCTTCCGACGCATGACCCGCGAGCTCAAGCTGTTCGCGTCGATCTCGTCGCCGTACCTCGTCGCGCTGTACGACGCCGGCCAGGAAGGCAACCACCTCTACTACTCGCTGGAGTACTCGCCCGACGGCACCCTCGAAGCGCCGACCCGCCAGCTCACCCGGGGCGAGGTGCTGCGCGCCGTCGCTCACGCCGCCCGCGCCGCCCACGCGCTGCACGAGGCCGGCGTCGCGCACCGCGACATCCGCCCCGGCAACATCTTGGTGTACCCCGGTGGCGGCAAGTTGGCCGACCTCGGATTGGCGCAGGTGCTCCAACCGGGCGTCACCGTGACCGGCATGGCCGGCATCGGCTCGGTGGAATACATGGACCCCGCGATGCTCCGCGGCGAGCGGGCCTCTCGCGCGTCGGACATCTGGTCACTCGGCGTCACCCTTCACCGGGCGGTCGCCGGGAATGGCGTCTACGGCGACCTTCCGGCGGGCGACCCGCTGCTCAGCCTCCGCCGGGTCCTGTCGACGACACCGACCATCGATGCGTCACTGCCCGCCGAAGTGTCAGAGCTCGTCGCCGCGTGCCTCGAATCGGAGCCGACGAACCGCCCCCGCACGGCCGAGGCGCTGGCCGACCGGCTCGAAGCCCTCGCCGCCTGAAGTGAACCGCAGCCGGTAGGCAGGTCGGCGGTCCGGGTCCCTACCCGGACCGCCGGAGCCGACCGACTACGAGGTCAACGCTTCCTCGGCCTTGGTCGGCTCCCCCGGCTCCCCGCCTTTGGACACGCTCGGGAGGTACTTGTCGAACAACGGCCCGGTCATGGCCGTGGTGACCAGGGCCACCAGCACACCGCCCACCTGCATCTGGTCGGTGATGAACCCGCCCTGCTTGGCGAGCAGGGCCACGACGAGTACCAGCAGACCTCGGCAGTTCATCAAGATGCCGAGCACGTTGCCCTCGGCCCACGACAGACCGGCGGCGCGAGCGAACACCGCACCAGCAGCCCACTTGCCGACGATCGCCGCGACGAGGAAGATCGCCAGGCCCGGCAGCCAGTCCCAGCCGAGCTTGGTGAAATCGGTGTTGAGGCCCGAGAACGCCAGGAAGATCGGCAGCAGGATGCTCGCGGTGAGGTCCTGGAGTCGCGACGACATCTCGCGGAACAACGGTTCGCGAGCCGGCATCATGGCGCCGGCCAGGAACGCCCCGACGATCACGTTGATACCGATCCGGTCTGCGGCGTAGGCCGACGCGAAGGCCACGATGACCAGCACCGCGAACAGCTCGCCCGAGAACCCACCCTTGGCGTGGGCGGCACCCACGGTCTTGGCCAGCAACGGGCGCACGATGAACACCATCACGGCCAGGTACACGATCGTGCCGATGATCACCTTGGAGATGTCGCCGAAGTCCTTCTCCTTGGCGACGCCGTCGGCGATGCCGACGAGCACGAACATCAACACCGTGACCACCGCGGCGGCGGCGATGCCGATGGCGCCCATCGGCGCGCTGGTGAGCCCCTTCTCCTGCAGGATGCGGGCCATGACGGGGAACGCGGTCACGGCGAGCATGGCGCCGATGAACAGGGCGAACCCGGCTTTGCCCACGATCTCGCCCTCGCGGATCCCAGCGAACTTCTCGTCGTGCAGGATCGGGTTGAGCGCGAACCCGAACAACACCGGCACCGCGACCACGCCGAGCGACACCGTGACGATGCCTTTCACCTTGCCCTTGAGCAGCCCGTAGTTGAGCTCGAGGCCCACGAGGAACATGAAGAAGATCAACGCGACCTGTCCGAGGATCGACAGCACGCCCCGGGCCTGGCCGGGGAAGATGCACTCGGTGATGCTCTCGGGCCGGGGCGCGAAGGTAGCCAGCTTGTCCAACGCTGTGCCCGGGGAGAACCACGCCCGGGTGGTGTCGCAGTGCAGCACGTCGGGTGAGTCGTCCCACTGGAACACGGTGGCGCCGAGCAGCGACGGGCCGAGAAGGATGCCGGCGATGATCTCGCCGACCACGCGAGGCTGACCGACCTTCTGGGCCAGCTTCCCGCACAGTCGAGCCACCACGAGGATGATGCCGATGTCGAGCAGGACGAATCCCAGCACGAACGAGGCCGGCAGCCCTGTGGTGTATTGGGGTGGAGCGTCGGCCGCTTGAAGCAGTTGCTCAACGATCATTATGCACCTCCGGTGCGGGTTGAAAGGATGGTTGACAGGTTCCGGCGCTCGAGACCGTCGGCGGCCCGCACGAGCAGGGCCCGCCGGCCGACCGAGCTGGGGGCGATCTTCGGGTCGTGCGCGAGGACCACGGTGGCCGCCCCGCTCACGGCTTCGGCGCTCGGCGACGCGACCGCGGCCGCGGTCACACCGGCTCGGTTGAGCTGGGTCACGGCCTGGTCGCGTCGCCGAGCTCGATCGTCGGACCCGGCGACATCGACCGCGATCTCACGGGTCGCGGCCAGCCGGGCCGCGACCTCGACGGCGGCGTTGCCGTTCGGCCCGTCGCCGGGGTGCAACACGACCGGGCCCGACTCCCCCCGGAGCGACTCGGCGCTGGCGTCGGCATCCCCGATCGACACGACCACGTCGCACGACGCCTCGGCGAGCATCCGGTCGACCACCGTCGGCGGCCCATCTCCCTGGTCGAGGACCACCACGTCGGCGTCGAGGGACTCCAGCTGGTCGATCCAATCCCGAACCGGATCGGCCGAGAACCGGTTGATCACCTGGCACGCCACACCGCGGTCGACGGCTCGACCCTGGAGCTGACTCATCGCTTCCATGGTCGCCGCCACCTCGGCCAGTTGGTTGCCGAGACCCGATCCGAGCTCGCCGCCTGATGCCTGGTACGCGAAACGGCTGAGCACGATCTCTGCCGGCTTCTCGCCGCCCACCAGGTCGCAGGCGACATCGACGAGCGGTGCGGCCCGGTCGATGTCGTTGACACACACGATCACCCGGTACGCATCGACGAGGCCGAGCGCGGCCCGTTCGGCGTCGGCCACGTCCTTGCGCAGCATGCGGTCGGGGTAGAACAGCCGCAGCACCGGCTCGGTGATGATGGTCGTGAACACCGCCATGACCACGAGAATCGTGAAGAGTCGATCGTTGAGGATGCCCTTCTCGCGCCCGACGTTGAGGATGATCAACTCGGTGAGACCTCGGGTGTTCATCAGCGTGCCGATGGCCGCCGACTTGCGCCACGGGATGCGCTGCACCCGAGCGCCGGCGGTAGCCCCGATGAACTTCCCGGCGCACGCTGTGAGAAGAACCAGACCCAGCGCGGTGACGTCGGAGCCCTTGAAGTCCTTGAACTCGACGTTGAGCCCGGTGGCCACGAAGAACACGGGCAGCAGCAACAAGACGCTGACGTTCTCGAGCCGTTCGAGGATCTCGTGGAACAGGTCGTGGGTGTCCTCGCGGGGCATGATGGCGCCGAACACGAAGGCCCCGAAGATGTGGTGGATACCGATCTCGGCGGTGAGGAACGACGAGACGAGGAAGCCCACGAGGATCACCGCCATTATGTTCGGGGTGAGCTTCCCGGTTCGTTTGTAGACGGCGACGAGCCGGGCGAGTAGAGGGCGCACGACCCCGAACATCACGCCGACGAAGGCGATCGACTCGACCATCACCACCACGAAGTCGCCGGAGATCTCGCCGGTGTCGACCACGGCGAGGACGATGGCGAGCAGCGTCCAGGCGAGGATGTCGTCGACCGCCGCGCAGGCAAGGGTGAGGGCGCCGATCTGGGTTCGGTACATGCCGCGATCGGTGAGGATCCGCGCCAGTACCGGGAACGCCGTAACCGACATCGAGGCGCCGATGAACAGCGAGAACGCCAGGAACGCCGGACTGCTCAGCTCGCCATCTTCCTGCAGCACCTCGCCGTAACGGTCGTACAGGTAGGTGGCGAGCAGGATCCCGAGGCCGAACGGCAACACGATCGAGCTGAGCGAGATCACGCCGGCTTGGCGCTCCTTGCCTCGGATGAGCTTCATGTCGAGCTCGAGGCCCACGATGAACATGAAGATGATGAGCCCGAGGTTGGCCACCACCTTGAGGAAGGGCCGGATCTCGAGAGGGAACAACGTCTCGTCGGCCGTGCCGAACTGACCGAGCAGCGTGGGTCCGAGCAGGATGCCGCCCACGATCTCGCCCACCACCGCCGGCTGGCGGAACCGTCGGAACAGCGCACCCATGAGGCGGGCCACCACGATGATCACCGCGATGGCGATGAACACGCGCGGGATGACGAACTCGTCGATATCGAGCGCCCCCTCGGCGAGGACGGTGGTCGGGATCATCGCCATGCCCTTCAGACCCGGTGGTGGGAGTCGTAGAAGAAGTGACGCTGGCCGACGCGCACCCGGGCCCCGGTCGGAACCTTCGTCGCGGCATCGGCCGGCAGCCGGGTCCACGTCGGCGCCCCGTTGAGCAGCAGCCACGTGCCGTTGGCCGACCCGCGGTCGACGACGGTCACTTCCCAGCCGCTCAACCGGATCTCGGCGTGCACCCGCGATGTCGAACGCTGCGGATCGGTCACGACCAACGGTCGAGCTACCCCGGTGCGGACCCGATCGTCGATGTCGGGCTGCCGGCCGATGACGTAGTCGGTGTCGGCGACAAAGGTCGAGCCGTCGTCGAAGACGAACACGCCGAGGGGTGGACGCGAACCTTTGCGGAGCCGAAGCGTCTGCTGGAGCATCGAGATCCCGCACACCGAGCAGTAGCGCGTGTTGGGGTCGTTGAAGTGGTCCCGAACACAGTGGACGCCGTCGACCTCGACGGCGACCACGTCGGCTTCAGCCGCGTGGTCGTGGCCCTGACCGGCGGTCGGGAGCGGCTCGCGCGTGATCGATTCGTCGCCGGGATCGAGCCCGAGGAGCAGGACCGACTCGAACGACACCTCGGCCGGCGGCGTCGCTTCGGCCGGCTCGTCGATGTGGGGCTGCACGGCTTCGGGCGGTGGCGGCGGCGGCGCGACGACGGGCGGTGGCGGCGGGGCGACGGCGGCCGGGGGCGGAGGAGGTGGGGGCGGCGGCGGCGGTGCCAGCGGCGCGGGCTCGGCGGCGGGCACGGGCTCGGGCACCGGCTCGGGTTCGGGTGCCGAGCGGATCAGCACCATCCCGCCGGCGGGCACGACACCACTCGTCAGCTGGTAGCGCTGGTCGGGGTCCACAGCCGGGGTTCCGACCCAGCGCAGCTCGATTCTCGTGGCGCCGTCGACGCGGGTGTCGAGTCCGCCGGGCGCCGAGCGGGCGTCGAGCTCTGTGTCACCGGTCGGCGCCGAGACTCCAACCGCCAGCGGACCGCGCGCGACGATGACCACCCCGTCGGCGTCGGCGACGAGGGCGGCGAACGGCGGCGCCGATGCCGGATCGACCGTGGCCATCGCCGCGGCCACGCCGGCGCGAAGATCGTCGGCCGGATTGGGCGCCACCGCGCTGGTCGCGACGAGGGCGAGCACAGCATCGAGCGCGGCGGCGTCGCCGCCGTTGAACACCAGGGCCGCGACCGCTCCGTGACGGACGAGGACGCCCGGGCCGGCGACGAAGTGACAAGCGATGTCGAGGGTCATCCGCACTCCGTCAGATCAGTCGACCGCCGCGGAACCGCCAGCGCGGCAACAGGACCTTCATCGGACCTTGAAGCCATGCCCACACGACGATCCACACGGTCACGAAGTGGACGAAGAAGGTCCAGAACGGCAACTCGCTCGGGACGTCGGGCACGAGATCGGCCTTGATGACGATCCACAGCGCGATGAACTCGTTCACGCCGTTCAGGAACCCGAAGAACGACGGCCAGTCCTTCTCCCATCGGTACCCCTGGAGGAAGTGGTAGATGCACTCCCAGGCCAGTCCGAGCACGAGCATGGCGACGACGACGCGAAGCGTGATCCGGTAGATGTCCGACACATCGGCTCCGCCGGTGTCGGGAAGGAACGGCGACACGATCAGGGTCCAGAGACCGCCGATCACCACGGTCACGAAGATCCGGGTCTGGAGTCGACCGATGAGCGTTGGAGTCATTTGTGGCCGTCCTCAGATCCGTCGGTTCCGCGCCCATTTGAACCAGTTTGACACCGAGCGCGCCATCCCGATGCGCTGGCCGAACCCCACACCCGCCAGATCGTCGGCTATCTGCAACGCCGCGTACTGGAGACCGAGGAACGAATCGACCGGGGCGTAGTATCCGCCGAGGGTGATCGACCCCGAGGCGTACATGCGGCCCGGTCCGTTGCGGGTACCCCGAAGCTCGAACGTGGGTTCAACGTCGAGTCGACCGTGGGGATTCTTGCCCACTCCGGAATGCGCCATGAGGTCGCGCAGCAGGCGATGGTCGTCGATGGTTCCTTCGAGACCGGTGGCGTCGATGATGTAGTCGGCCGGGATCTCGAGGAGCGCGCCGTCGCGGCTACGGATCCGGGTGACGACCTTGTTGTCGCCTCCCGGCACGACGTCTTCGACCTCACCGATGTGCGTGCGGTAGAAGCCCTCGCTCCGACCACGGTTGAGTTGGTCCTGCCACTCCTTGCGCCACGGCGTGTTGGTCCCGCCGATCTTGGAGATGTACTCGCTACGGGGCTTGCCTTCGAGCGCCTGGAGCTCGTATTTGACCGTGCCGCCCCACGCCGCCCGGGCGAAGTTGAACCCCTGGTAGGCGAAACCCTGCTCGCCGTACCGACGAAAGCGCGGTGGCCCCACCGGACCGGCGACATAGTTGCGGAACAGGTGCCAGATCTGGGTCTGGGCGCCCTTGGTGTCGCGATCCTCGATGAGCCTCGACAGGATGCGCGAGCCGACGATGCCGCTGCCGCGCACGACCACCGTGCCCGGCTGGCGGATGAGGTCTTCGTAGACGTGCTCGTGGGGCTCGTAGGCGTTGACTACGTGGCGGTAGTCGTTGTACTTCTGCCGGTAGGCTTGGAGATCGGCGAGGAATCGAAGGCCCGGATACCCGACGCCGACGTGCACGTAGTGGCACCGGAACGCCACCCGGCGCGTCGACATCGTCCCCTCGGGAGGTGTGTGGATCACGAAGTACCCACCGCCGACGCGCTTGCGGACAACGCGGGCGAGCCCCGGGACGAACATCTCGTTCCACCCGATGCGCGGGATCTCGCGGTCGATCGATCGGAACACCTGACCGGCCTGGGGCGTCCAGTAGTCGGCGACGATCGGCTCGCTGAACACGCTCCACAGGGGCTTGAAGAACCCTTCGGGTCGGTGACCGAACGCCTCGCGGACGGCGTAGCCCGGCCAGCCCCACAAGTTGTCCATCACCGACGACGAATCCGATCGGATGCGGGTGCCGTCGGTGATCTGCGAGTTGTTGCACAGGTACTTGTACGTCTCGTACGGCACCGGGTTCGGGCCGATGGCGCGGATCTGGTTCGTCGGCACCCCGGCGATCCGAAGGAAGCTCACGAGCGCGAACGCCCCCATGCCTGCGCCGACGGTGACGAACGGAACGTCGACCATCGGTATCCCATGGCTGGCTATGTCGTTGTCCGACCAGGCGTCGAGCCCGAGGAGCGCGTCGGAGAGGTCCCCGGCAACCGGTGCCGCTGGCGATCCCGCTTCCACAATCGTCTCCCATCCGCTCGGTGAGCCCGTGCAAACCCTCGAGTGCGGAAACCGTAGTGGCCGCGGGAGCGTCGCACCACCGGAGCGCACGAACCGACACGTGAGACTGTCCGAGAGCGCGGCGACCGCTACGATCCAAGCCGATGAGCGACGACGCCGACAGCACCGGAGACAGCACCGACGCCAACACGGAATTGGGCATACCCGGATTCACCGACGCGGTCGAGTTCGGGCGCGGCGGTTTCGGCGTGGTCTACCGGGCTCGCCAACCGGCGCTGCACCGGACCGTCGCCTTGAAACTGGTCAGCTCCCGGACGCTCGATACCTTGACCCGCGAGCGCTTCGAGCGCGAGCTGCAGGCCATGGGCACCCTCTCCGGTCACCCGTACATCGTCACGATCTTCGACTCCGGGTTCACCTCCGAAGGTCGGCCGTACATCGTCATGGAGCTGATGAACGAGGGGTCGGTCAGCGACCGCATGGCCCGGTCGGGTCCGTTGCCGTGGCCCGATGCCGTGGTGGTCGCCGTCAAGATCGCCGCCGCCCTCGAGACCGCCCACCGGGCCGGCGTGTTGCACCGCGACATCAAGCCCGAGAACGTGCTCGTCTCGTCCTACGGCGAACCCAAGCTGGCCGACTTCGGTATCGCCCGGGTCCAGGGCGGCCCCGAGACGCGCACCGGCGTCGTGACGGCATCGATGGCCCATGCCGCGCCCGAGGTGCTGAGCGGGGCCCGACCGTCCGTCGCCACCGACCTGTACGCCCTCGGCAGCTTGCTCTACACCATGATCGCCGGGAGCCCGCCGTTCTTCGCCGACACCGACGAGTCGATCGTCCCGCTGATCACGCGAATCGCCGTCGACCCGGTGCCGAACCTTCGCACCCGCGGCGTACCTGACGCCGTGTGCCGCGTGATCGAACGGTCGATGGAGAAAGAAGCCGGGTCGCGCCAACCGTCGGCGGTCGAGTTCGGTCGCGAGCTGCAGCGCGCCCAGAGCCTGTCGGGTCTGACTCCAACCGACCTCGTGGTGAGCGGTGAGACGCCGCGCCTCGAGGCCGCCGACGAGGCCCGACGGCTCCCCAACCTCCCAGCCACCGGATCGATGACCGGGCCGGTCGGTCCGCCTCCCGTTCCGCCATCGGCGTCCCCTCGCATCGACACACCGTCGGGCTACCCGGCACCCCTGCCTCGACCGACGACCGCCACTCCTCAGGGTCCGGCGGCCACCGGACCGCAGCCCCAGCCAGCACCGCGGCCCGCCACGACGGCATCGGGCTACGCACCGCCCCAGCCGCGGCCCTCGACACCAACGCGTACCGCGCCCACCGCTGGCGCTGCCGGTCCAGCCGTCACAGGCCGCGCGGCCGGCGCCGCGGCTCCGGCTCGCAACCGGAGGTGGCTGGCCATCGCGGCGGTGGTGGTCGTCGTGCTCGCGGGGGTCGGTGCCGCGGTCGCCCTCATGGGCGGCGGTAGCGACGAGCCGAATGCCGGTTCCGACGACGGTGGGTCAAGTGACGGCGACGGCAGCACCGGCGGATCCGACGACGGCAGCACCGACGACGGCAGCACCGACGGCGACGGCAGCAGCACCGACGGCGGAGGCACCGACGGATCCGACGACGACGGCACCGATGACGACCCGCCCGACACGATCGGTCGCCCCACCACGACAACCGACACCGAGCCCCCCGACACGACCACGTCGATCCCCCCACCGGTAACCGGCAACAACATCGAGGTTACGCTCACCTGGACGGGCGACTACGACCTCGACCTGCACCTGGTCGAGCCCGACGCCAACGAGATCTCGACCTTCGCTCCCGAGTCGGCGAGCGGCGGGTTCCTCGCCGACGACGACACCCCGACGTGCGGAGTGAACGTCGGCAGCCACGTCGAGCGGATCTCGTGGCCGGCCGGCACGGTGCCCGCGGGGGCGTACGCGGCTTACGCCGTGTACTACGACGACCAGGACGTCGGTTCCTGTATCCCCGGTCTCGCCCAGTCGGGCACCATCTCGGTGATCGTCAACGGCGTGGTGGTCGTCGATATCACGGTTTCGCTCACGCCGGGAGCCCGGAGCGACTCGTACCTCTTCGACGTGCCCTGATCTGACCGCCGCCTCCAGCCGGATGAGAGATCCGGCGATCAGATCGGCAGATCTCCGGTTGCTGTACGGGTGGAGCCGTGGTCCTTCCACGCGGCGATCGTGCGCTGTGCGATGCGCATCTGGTGCACCTCGTCGGCGCCGTCGGCGAAACGGGCCCAGCGGGCGTGCTGGTACATGTGGGCCAACGGCGTGTCGGTCGAGTAGCCGAGGGCGCCGTGCACCTGGATCGAGCGGTCGATCACCCGGTTCAACATGTTGGCCACGAAGTGCTTGGCCATCGAGACCTCGGACTTGAAGTCACCTGCGGCGTCGACCTTGGACGCGGCGTGGAGCACCATCAGTTTGGCCTGGTACAGCTCGACTGTGGAGTCGGCGATCAGCCACTGGATGCCCTGCTTCTCGGCGAGCAACGAGCCGTGCGAGTACCGGTTCAAGGACCGGTCGACCATCATGTCGAGCGCGGTCTCGGCCTGGGCGATCCACCTCATGCAGTGAGCCAAGCGGGCCGGTCCGAGCCGAGCCTGCCCGAGCAGATGGCCCTGACCGCGACCCCCGAGCATCTGCCGGCCGGACACGCGCAGCTCCTCGATGCGGATCTCGGAGTGGCCGGTTCCGCCGTGCATGGTCTCGATCTGGCGCACCTCGGTCCAGCCGTCGGTGGGCAGGTCGACGATGAACGCCGTGTTCGCGGCCTGTGGGAGGTCGGGGTCGTCCTCGGTGCGGCAGATGAGGATGGCGAAGTTCGCCCGATGGGCCTGGGAGATGAACCACTTGTGGCCACTGATGACCCACTCGTCACCGTCGGGGTAGCCCCGGGTCTGGATCAGCGTCGGGTCCGATCCGGCGACCTCGGGCTCGGTCATGGCAAAGCATGAGCGCATGCGACCCGAGCACAGGCCGTTGAGGTATCGGTCGTTCTGCTCGGCGGTACCCCAATGCAACAGCGTGTGCATGTTGCCCTCGTCGGGTGCTTGGCAGTTCAGCGCCCAGGGCCCGTAGTACGAGCGCGCCGCTTCGGCCTGCACCATCGCCATCTCGACGTGGCTGAGGCCCATGCCACCCCATTCCAGCGGCATGTGGGGACACCACAGGCCGGCGTCGTGGGCGGCCCGGCGCAGGCCCGAGAGCGACGCGACATAGCCGTCCCTATCGGCCGGATCGAGTGTCGCCTCGGCCGGCTTCACGACGCCGTCGATGAAGGTCCGGACGCGCACGCGGAGCTGTTCGATCTCGGCAGAGAACGTGAAGTCGATCGCCATCGGCTCAGTGTGTCACGTCGGCTTTCAACCTGTTCCAGCAACGGGCCCCCGCATGACCGCATAGTTGTCGATCTCGGCCCCGACGATCCGCTCGAGCCCAGCCGGCGTCACGGCGAGCAAGGCCGCCTCGATGGCCGCTGCCGCATCCGCGTCGAGATGACCGGCGGTGCTGAAGGGCGGGGCCGGCCACTCGGCGGTCCGGTCGATCACGGTCAGCTCCGCGAGCCGGGCGTCGAGTCCAATCAAGTGCGCCCAGAGCGTGTCGTCGATCGCTGCGGTGTCGGCGTCGCCGGCCAGCACCGCGTCGATCGACGCCCGATGACTGCCGGTCACGATGTGGTCCGGCAACGTACCGAGGTGAGCGGCGATGACTCGGCATCCCGACCAGCTGTCGAGCTCGTTCACGGCCCAGCGTGCCGTCGCCAGGTCCCCGACACGGCCCACATCACCGACATGACCCAAGTCGCCGACATCACCTCGCGCGACGATCACCGAGCCGTACGTCGGGCGCCTCCGACCGGTGAAGATCGGCGCCGCCACCACCCGAAGGCGGTGTCCGGCGTCGACGAGGTCGACCATCAGCTGACCGCAGATCCACATCACGTCGGCTCGGCCGGCCAAGATCGCCTCGCGGCGCGCCGCCCAAGACTCGTCGGGATCGTAGGTGACCGGGCGTTCCAGTCGATCGGCGAGTTGGTCGGCCAACGACATGCAGATCGGCACTGTGTTGTCGCCCAGGCCGCATACCAGCCGCAACGGCGCAGCCGCGCTCACGCGGAGACGATGGCGCGCAGCCGAGCGTCGGCGGCGGGCCGGGCACCGAGATGCTCGATGACCCACGCCGAGACCGAAGTGGCAAACCGGGCTGCTTCGACGGGGTCGCCATCGATCAGATAGCGAGACAGGAACGCCCCAGCGTAGGAATCGCCGGCTCCGGTGGCATCGACCAGGTTGTTGGTGGCCGGCGGGATCTTGGTTCCCTCGCCGTCGTGCCAGACAAACGATCCCTCGGCATCGAGCTTCAACGTGATCAACGGGCAGCCGTAGGTATCCGACAGTCGTTCGCAGATGTCAGCGGGCTCGGCAAGGCCGGTGAGCGCCTGGCCCTCCTCCTGGTTGGGCAACAAGACGTCGATCCCCAGGTCGATGGTGTGGGCGAGGAAGGCGTCGACGCCCATCTCCTGGATCATCTGGAACGAACCGGGATCGAACGACAGCGTGGCGCCCGCCGCTTTGGCCGTCGCGGCAGCGGTACGAGCGGCAGACCGAGGCGGATCAGAGAAGAACGACCACGCGGTGAGATGCAAGTGCTCCGCGGCCTGCCACAGCGACCGGGGCGGCAACTCCGACGACATGAGGAAGAAGTCGGCCCCGTGGCCCGACACCATGGACCGCTCGCCCGTGTGGTCGACGAACACCGCCACCGAACCGGTCAAGTGGGCGTCGGTCTCGACGAGGTGGGCGACGACGCCCTCGCGGACCAGCTCCTCGCGGGCGAGCTGGCCCATCCGGTCGCGACCGATCTTGCCGACGAACTCGGTGTCGAGACCGCAGCGTCGAGCCCACACAGCCACGTTGGCCGCACTCCCCCCCGGCGTGAGCATGACCTCACCGAAGGTGTCACCGCCTTTCAGCAGCTCGGTGTTCGTGCGGATCAACACGTCCCAGGCGAGGTCGCCCAGCACGCACATGGAAGTGATCATCCTCGAACGGTACCGAGACGATCAGGACGAACGCGCGTGCACGTATTCGATGCCGTCGAAGGAATCCGCGGCGAACGCGTAGTAGAAGCGCAGCTCGTCTGCACCGACGCTGCGCACCTCGTGCCACGCGTCGCCGGGGATGAACACGACCCGGCCGGGACCGATCTCAAACTCCTCGTCCTCGATGACGACGACGCCGAGACCGGCGATACCGAGATAGATCTCGGCTGGCGCATGCCGATGCCGGTACAGCTCGCCGCGCCCGCCTGGAGCCAGGATGGCGATACCGGCGGTGAGCGCGGCGCTGGGGGTGCGGTCGGCGCTCACGAGCGTGTGCCAGGACAAGGTGCCGCGCACTTCGTCATCCCAGCTCTCGACGGGTACGGCTGTCGAGTCGACGGAAAAGGACTTGATCTCGGCAGGGCTCGGGGCGGTCATGACCCCATTGTGGCAGCCCTTCTAGCCGCCGTTCGAGGCACCGCACCCCTGGCCAGCGAGTCTCCTAGGATCGACGAGGTGAGTTCGGTGGAAGCGATCCTCGAGGACCTCCTCGCCGAACAGCGATCGCTCGACTCGATCGTTGCCGACCGGACTCGGACCGGATGGTCGGAGCAGACCGCCAGTCCGGGCTGGTCGGTGGCCGACCAGATCGGACACTTGGCGTATTTCGACCACGTCGCCGCGGTGGCGATCCTCGACGAGGCCCGGTTCACCTCCCTCGTCGGCGAGTACCGGGCTCGGAGCGCGCACGACCCCGTAGTCGCCACCCTCGCGCCAGGCGGCCGCGATCTCGACCCGGCTGGCGTGCTGGCCTACTGGCGCGACTGTCGCGCCGAACTCGAACGTGCCGCACAGACCCTCGCCGACGATCGGCGGGTCAACTGGTTCGGCCCGCCGATGTCCGCTCGCTCGTTTCTCACCGCCCGCCTCATGGAGACGTGGGCGCACGGACACGACATCGCCGAGGCTCTGGGAGCGACGGTCGTGGCGACCGACCGGCTCCGCCACATAGCCCAGATCGGGGTGATCACCCGTGGGTGGTCCTACGTCAGCCGTGGCCTCCACCAGCCCGACGTCCCCGTAGCCGTCGAGCTCACCGGCCCCGGCGGCGACACGTGGTCATGGGGCGATCCGGCGTCGACCGATCGAGTGACCGGCCCCGCCGAGGACTTCTGCCTGGTCGTGACCCAACGGCGCCACCTCGACGACACCGCCCTGGTGTGTTGCGGCGACGCGGCTCGCGACTGGATGCTGAAGGCCCAGGCCTACGCCGGCCGCCCCACCACCGGCCCCGACCCGAGAGGCAGCTCACGATGAGCGAAGCGCAGCGAGCGAGTGCAGCCGAGGGAGCGCAGCTCCCCGGATGCCGATGGGGTCTGGGGGCGCGCAGCCCCCAGCGACGACCACGCGAAGCGCAGCGAGCGAGTGCAGCCGAGGGAGCGCAGCTCCCCGGATGCCGATGGGGTCTGGGGGCGCGCAGCCCCCAGCGACGA